>NZ_JASGDK010000055.1:0-15487 GCF_047607245.1 Desulfovibrio sp. | reverse complement strand
TGGATATTTTCCGCTCAAGCGGTCCCGGCGGCCAGAGCGTCAACACCACAAGCTCGGCTGTGCGCATTACCCATATTCCCACGGGTATCACCGCACAGTGCCAGAATGAAAAATCGCAGCATCACAATAAAGAAACGGCCTTGCGCGTCTTGCGCGCCCGCCTTTACAACATGGAACTTGAAAAACGCGAGGCCGCACGTCAGGCCCAGTATGCCGGCAAGGATGCCATAGCCTTTGGCAGTCAGATACGCACCTACACGCTCCAGCCATACCGCCTGGTCAAAGACCACCGCACAGGCACCGAAGTGGGCGATGTGGATGCGGTTCTGGATGGTCATATCGACGCCTTTCAACACGACTACCTCCTGTACCGTCATGAGCAGCAACGCTGAACTTGAAGCCTTGGCATGTGAACTGCTTGCTCTGCGCAAGGCAGGTTCCCCGGTGGATGAGCAGCTGTCCGACGGCCAGTTGACGCCCACTGTGCTGGTGGCCCGCCTTCTGTCCGGCTTCAGCCCTGACCGCTGGCAAAGCTTCTGCCGCGATTATGCCGAAAGCCGCTGGTGCGTGCTGCCAGTGGGAAGTGCAGATCAGCAGGTGCCAGCGGCCAATGCTCAGCCCGAAGTGCCGACACAAATGGCCAATGTTCTCATTAGCAGACTTTTTATGGACCAGATCCAACGTGAAATGCTACGCTTTTCACGTTCGGGTGGCGACCTCAGTCTGGTTTATGCCGACCTTCCCCACAGGGCTGAACTGCTCAATCAAGTGGGGCGGGCCGCTCTGGATCAACTTGATGCAGCGCTAGCTGCCAGCCTGCGTGAACACAGCGAAGCCTGCGACAGCATCAGCCATGTGGCAGAAGGACGCTACGCCCTGTTGCTGCCGGGTGTGAGCCAGTTGCGTGCACGGCTTCTGGCCGACCAGATACAAAAAACGTTTGCACAACAAGTTGCGTTACGCGCCGAGGCCCTGATAAATGACGCCCCCGCCTGCGCGCTTGGCATTGCCTGCATCAATCCGGGAAATGGAACCTCTGCCCAGTTTCTGATGAACCAGGCGGAAGACGCCCTGCAAAATGCGCTGCAACAAGACGGCGGCCATATCTGCCTTGCAGGCAGCGCCAGCCTGGAAGAAAGGGCCAGCCTAGTCCACTCAAGCGAAAAACGCTTTCTTTTTTTTGGGAGAAACAACTAATGGCAAATAAAACCTTGAGCGTGGTTCTGCTGAGCGGCAAGGGCGGGGTTGGCAAAACCAACATTTCTCTCAACCTTGCCTACGCGCTGTTTCAAATGGGTTTCAAAAACATGCTCATGGACTGTGACCTGGGGCTGGCCAACCTTGACGTGCTGCTGGGCATCACGCCCGAGGGGAACCTTCAAAACGCCTTGCTGGGCGAAGCGCAGATCAGCGACGTGCTGCACCATGTGGAACCCGAGGGTTTTGACGTGCTGCCCGCCGCCTCTGGGGTGCCCGAGCTTACCGAACTGCAGCCCGATATGCGCGATTTGCTGCTGGCCCGTCTTGAACCAGCTCTGGACAAGTACGATTACATTTTTATGGATGTGGGCGCAGGCATTTCCGGCACGGTACAGACCTTTGCCGCAATGGCCGCCATGCGCATTGTGGTCATCACCCCGGAACCCACGTCGCTGACCGACAGCTATGCGCTGATCAAGGTGCTCAATGCCCGCTACGGGCTGCGGGACTTTATGGTGATCGTCAACCAGGCTACTTCCGCAAACGAAGCCAAATCCGCTTTTGAGAAGTTGCACGGAGCCTGCCGTCACTTCCTGCACCTTGAACCCGTTCTGCTGGGCCACATACGCAATGATAAAAAAGTGCCGGAGGCAGTATGCCGCCAGCAGCCTCTCATGACGTACGCTCCTGGCAGTCCTGCTGCTCAGGATATACATACGCTGGCTTCGCGCTTGCAGAGATTGCGCCTGGGCATGGCCGACTGGCTGGCCCCGCGCAAAATTTTGCAACCAACCCCTGACAAAGAGTAAAGAAGAAGGTGAAAAGCCTGCGCGGACTGTTTACCTTGTTGCATAAAAGGTATAGGCTTGAATTAGCAATAAATGCCTATCGTTGAATCATTTTGGCATTCAGACTTTGAAACGCGTGGGCGGCTTGGGGCGAAACACAAAAATTGCCAACAATACCGCCATGATATACACTCACACTCCCGTTTCAGGCACAATGCTTTAGTGAGCAACATAACGAGTTACGGAGGCGTGATGAACAAAAGCGAACTTATCAAGGCGCTGGCCGACGAAACCAATATCCCCTTTGATGACGCGTCGATGGTGGTGAACACCTTTTTTGACGCGATGAAACAATCCCTCCTCGCTGGCGAACGCATTGAAATTCGCGGCTTTGGCAGCTTTAAAATTAAAGAGTATGAGGGCTATGCTGGCCGCAATCCCAAAACTGGGGAAAGCGTCAGCGTATCCTCGAAACGTCTGCCCTTCTTCCGCGCTGGCAAGGAATTGAAAGAATTCATAAATCAATAGGCATAGTTGCATAACGCGGCTTTGCCGCATTTTGGGCCGAACGGGATGAAGGCTTGCCTTCATTCTCGGCGTTCGGCCATCTAAGGGCGCGCAGGGCGCGCCAAGGAGACCGTCATGCTGTTTTCCGGTGCTATGACAGCGCTTGTTACCCCTTTCAAGAATAACGCCCTGGATGAAGAAGCCTACAGAAACTTCATTGAATTCCAGATCACTGAAGGCATTCACGGCCTGGTGCCCTGCGGCACTACCGGTGAGTCTGCCACACTCAGCCACGAAGAACATGAAAGGGTCATTGAAATTTGTATCGATCAGGCCAAGGGACGAGTACCAGTCCTGGCCGGAGCCGGATCAAACAATACGCTTGAAGCCATCCGCCTGACCCGTTTTGCCCAAAAAGCCGGGGCCGACGGCGCGCTGCTCATCACGCCTTACTACAACAAACCGACGCAGGAAGGGCTGTTTCAGCACTACAAGGCCATAGCGGAAGCCGTGGACATGCCGCTTGTGCCCTACAACGTTCCTGGCCGTACAGGCTGCAACCTGCTGCCTGAAACTCTGGCTCGCCTCACAAAGATATTTTCTCACATTGTGGGCGTGAAAGAAGCCACTGGCGACATGGCCCAGGGCAGCAAGACCCTGTCCAGCAGCCCGGCCAATTTCAGCGTGCTTTCGGGTGACGATTTCACAGCCCTGCCCCTCATGGCTATGGGTGGAAAGGGTGTTATTTCTGTTACATCCAACCTCGTTCCGGGGCGTATGGCAGCCATGTGCAACGCCTTTAACAAGGGCGACGTGGCCGAATCTGCCAGGATTCACCACGAATTGTTCCCCTTGCATGAGGCTATGTTCATTGAAAGCAATCCCATTCCTGCCAAGACGGCTCTGCACCTTATGGGCAAGATGGAAGCAGAACTGCGCCTCCCGCTTTGCCCCATGAGCGAACCCGCCAAAGAAAAACTTATTGCTGTTTTGCGCCAATTGAAGCTCATTTAAGCAAGCCTGACTGGCCTAACGCACTTTTACTCATAAAAAGCCGCCCGCTATTGTTACGCGGGCGGCTTTTTGAATTTACAGGCGCAACCAAGGGCTGTTTCTGAATAAATGATTGCGCGCCGTTGTTTCATACTGACACTATTCGGAGTTTTCTGCGGCGTAACGCTTTACGGCGGTGGCAATGACTGAAGCTGTGTGAATACTCCCAAGCAGAGAGCCTGCATACACAGCAACCAAAGTACTTTGATGAAAAACTAAAGAGCCTCCTGGAAACGTGCAGCTATTTCGTTTGGCAAGACGCGATCTTTTTTAAGCAGGAGTGGACTTTTCTGTCCTCGACTGTTTCAAAAAAAGCGAAGCAACGCCGCCAAACGAAATAACTGCACGTTTCCCTAAAGCCATACAACAGAAAGGTCGCCCGAAGCGACCTTTCTTCATTTTGAAGCCCTGACGCGCAGGACGACCGTATTCCAAAAAGCTACATAGCGGCCTTGTATATTCCGGCTACCGCAGCGTCCGTCATAGTGCGGGGGTTGGTAAGACCGCAGGCGTCCTTCTGAGCGTTGGCCGTCATAGTGGGAATATCGCCTTCCTTCACATCCTTGCCGTACTTTTTGCCAAGGGCCTTCAGGCCTTCAGGAATGCCCACGTCTGTGGACAGGGTATTAATGGCGGCAATGGCCTTCTTGGAAGCTTCGTCAGCGCTCAGGCCTTCGGTGATTTCGCCAAGCAGACGGGCGATACGGCCAAAACGGCGACGGGTAGCGATGCGGTTGTATTCACATACGTGGGGCAGCAGAATGGCATTGCATTCGCCGTGGGGCAGGTCATAGAAACCGCCCAGCTGGTGCGCCATAGCGTGAACGTGCCCGAGGCTGGCGTTGTTGAATGCCATACCAGCCAGATACTGGGCATAGCACATGCCTTCACGGGCTTCCTTGTCCTGACCGTTGGCCACAGCGCGACGCAGATAGCGGTTAATAAATTCCATCGCCTTTTCGGCGCAAGCGTCGGTCATAGGTGTGGCTGCAGTGGAAACATAGGCTTCAACAGCGTGAGTCAGAGCATCCATACCAGTAGCTGCGGTGAGGGCCGGGGGCATGCCCATCATAAGAACAGGGTCGTCGATAGCTACGCCAGGAGTACAGCGCCAGTCGACAATGGCCATCTTCACCTTACGTGACGTGTCGGTGATGATGCAAAAGCGCGTCATTTCGGAAGCGGTACCTGCGGTGGTGTTTACGGCCACATAGGGAGGGAAGGGCTTGGCGGATTTGTCCACGCCTTCATAGTCATGAATCTTGCCGCCGTTACCGGCAAGAAAGCCTACGCCCTTGCCGCAGTCATGCGAGCTGCCGCCGCCAAGAGTAATGATACTGTCGCATTTTTCCTTTTTGTACTTTTCAAAAGCAGCATCCACATTTTTGTCAGTGGGATTGGGCACAGTCTGGTCGAAAATGGCGTACTTCATCTTGGCTGCATCAAGAATATCGGTAATCACCTTCAGAATTCCGGCTTTTACGATGCCCTGGTCCGTAACGATCAAGGGTTTGCTGCCGCCAATGTTCTTGAGGCGAAGAGGAATCTCCTTGGAACACCCTTCACCCACAAGAGTAACATTGGGGATGAAAAAAGAAGTTATCTGTCCCATGTGCATGCTCTTAAGCTCAGTACTCATATGCGACTCCTGGCGTTATGCGGATACAACACATCTAAGTTATTTTGTATATGCACCGCAGTGATAAGGAAGCATCCTTTATGGCGACAGTACAGCATAGAAAATCCCAATGCAAGCTTCCGGAAGCTGAATATATAACACTTTTAAACATTTTTTACGTTAATTAGAATGTTCATTTTTACACAACTAAATAAGTTTTGTTCTTTTTTGCACAATACTACATTGATTGATTGTTCACCCAAAAATTAAAACCGTGATGACAGCCAGCTAACATTATTTCCATCAAGCGCACATACGCCGGACACAGACATTACAGTAACGCAGATCAGGGCCGTCACGTGCAGCGCTGCCTACAATTTATAAAGTAAAATTCAGAGCATGTCGCCGCCAGTCACGCCGCACTGCAAGCTTCCCGCTCAAACTGTACGGTACTGCCATCGCGGCCTGCCGGGCAGCACACAGCGCACACTCGCACACCATATCGAATGTTTTAGAAAGAGGACACTAATCGGCTTGTGCCCACACGAAGGGAAAGACAGGCAAGTATGGCGGCACAACGCGAACTGCGATTGCAGGGTGCCAGCGTTAGACGCGCGTTCTGATGTCACTGCATTACTGGGGAACGGGCGTGCGATCCACACATCCGCTCCATCCACAAGGCACAGAGCACAGGAAAACCATACTGGCGTTTTTACATGGCAATTGGATAAGCTAACAGTCTGAGCTGTTGAGAATATTACCTTCAACTAGGAGGTATTTTTGCAGATGTTTTGAACAGCAGCTTTTTTGCTCGAAACAAAAGAAACGGCCCTTTTCATGAGGGCAGCGTACGCTTACGTACACAACCGTCATGAAAAGGGCCGCGTTATGTGCTAGTCAGCTAAATGGAATGGAAACAACCCAGAGACTGTCCCTAGCGTCCCCCACCCGGCTCTTTTATCTTGCCGGGTCGGCACATACGGCTCAGGCGGCGCAAATAGGCTTTACGTTTGTCCAGAAAGAAGGCCAGAGGACGTGAGAAATTACGCCCCAGCAGACCGTCCACAAGAAGCTGGCTGATCTCGCGCTCACGCGTCAGCACAAGCTGCGATCTGGCCAGCACGTTACGGTCGGCTTCCGGCATGGCGCGCGCAATCTGCCGAAAAGCGTCCTGCGCTCTGGGCTGGTAAAACCAGATGTACATAAGGTCAAGGGCGTTGACGATGAAAGCCCGCTCCAGCTCCTTACCCTTGACTCCTCCACTACCCTGAAGCCCGCCGGGACGGGCCAGCTTGATAAGCGCGTCTTCGTGGGGAAACAGCAGCTCCAGCCGCGTGTAGCAGTCAAAAAGGTTGTTGAGCTTGCTTCTGTAGTCCCAGCGGCGCATGCGCAGGTTCACCTGACTGTCGGCATAGCCTTCAATAATGGCAGCCACTGTGTCCGAAGCCATTTTCGACACCACCGCTGCACTGGGCACCATATACAGTTCAGGACTGGCTACACCAAGGGCTCCAAGCCCCAGGTACAACAAATAGTTATACGAAGACGACACAGGAATGGCCAATGCGCTGCGAAAGAGGTTGCCGATGGCGGCCTCTTTGGGAAAACCGCGAAAGACATTATGCGCGCAAATATAAAATCCATTGATGATGCTCAGAACCGTAAAGACCGTCCAGGGGCTCTGCGCCACTGTTATGCCCAATGTTCTGTCCAAGAACCACACGCGCACAATCGCCTCAAGCAGAAGGACGGAAATGCCCGTGTACATGAGCGAGTCGCACAAGCGGCTCACACTGACCTGATCTTTCCAGTGGAGCAAAGTATCCCGCGTGGCTCCCTTGGCAGCCAAAACCATCTGCATCACATTGCGAACGCCCGTGATGCCAAACCAGATAAAGGTGCCGCCCCAGGCGAGAACCCACCAGTCCTGCGTATATAAAAATGAAAAGAAAGCCGGAACAAAACCCAGTAACACCTTGAGCCAGTTGCAAAACGAGCTGTTCAGGTAGGAAAATCCGGGGCGGCACCTGCTCGCCTGCTGGTCTTTGCCCAACAGGTTATTGCCTGTCGCCGGGCCGAGCCCGCCAAGGTTAATGACATTGCCTTGCCCGCAGACGCGAAAATCTTCGCTGGCCGTCTTCCAGGTCTTGCGGCGCTCCATGCCCAGGTGGCGACAGCCAGGCACCCACCGCAGGCAGGCAGCCAGCCGCTGCCAGGCAGAAGGGTTACGTGGCTTGGCATAACTGTAAACTTCTTCCACCGGCGAACAGATGGGGATTTCAAACTGCTGCTGCCCCCTGCCTTTATGAGCCGAAAAACGGCCTTTAGGCAGGGTATCTTTAATGACAAAACCCATGCCGTACGTAATGCGGCTGGCGGAGCTGGTGCCCAGACGTGAACCCAGAGGCTTGTGACGGTAGTGCTCCCACAGCTTCGGCACATTATGCAATATGTCGCGAAACTTGGCGGCCCTTTCTTCGTCCACAGTGCGCATGCGGCGCGCCATCTGACGTATCATCTGCTTTACGCGGGGGCCAAGCCCTTCATTGAACGCCTGCTGCAATTCGCTGATGGGCTTGAGATTAGCCTGCTGGCGCTCCATCCAGCTCTTCATGTTGAAGATTTCCAGATGGGTGATATTGCCCTTGGCATCCCATAAAAGTTCCGCCACATCCTCAACGCTCAAGGCAGAGGTGCAGAGCACAAGACGATAGCCCGGCGTAAGCTCGGCCAGTTCCCGCGTAAGCTCAAACATCGTGAGCCGCATGAGATGAGGCATCTCTTCCGAAGCAGGCGGGCATTCCAGATCTGGCAGTTCAGGGTGCAGGGCCGCGGAAAGCCATTCCTCAGCAATATGTTCCGGCCCCAGATGTTCAAGCACAGCCAGCTCGGCACGCGAAGTGGCGTCATCCTTTTCGGCAAGCCTGGCGGCACGCTGGCGCAAGGCAGGCTGCACATGGCGGTGCAACCCTTCAGCCAGATGCAGGCTGCTGGCCTGTCCCCTGCCTACAAAGCGCAAAAATTCGTCTGCCGACAGTTCGGGAATTTCAACTTCCCAGGCGGCTTCCATCTTGGGGCGCTGATGTTCGTTCCACAGAGAAAGACAATGGAGCACACGGTCACGCCGCCAGCGCAGCACTTCCCTGCCACGTTTCATCATTTCAGCCACTTTGGGGCTGTGCAGAAATTCCAGAAAATCTTCATTGGAGCTGAAGCCGCGCGGTATCCAGAACAGGCTCACAAAACGCCCATAAAACGGAACCTGAAACTCCAGACCAATACGTACGGCTATGCCCGTGATTTCAGCGGCGCGCAGGATTTCACGCGCAGCGTCAGGCTGCACCCAGTATTCATAGGCCACCGTCAGTGAGCGCAGCCCCTTGATCCAAGCGTCCATGATAAGGTGCGTCGGGCTTTTGCGGCCCTTGGTGTTGGCATCGTAAACGTGGTCGTCAAAGGCAAGCTGGTTCCACGCTTCCGGCATTTCCGGCAGATGATAGCGAGCCAGCATGCGACGGACAACACGCGGCGTGCCCTGAACGGTACGGCGAAAGTCGTGCGCCAGCTCAAGCTGTTCCTGCGGATTGTCATGAGCGCGCACAATGCTTTTCATGATCTGCATGAGCACGCGCGCCGTGTTGCGGCGCAGCGACGAGTGTGCGCTGTTGAGCACTTCATCATACAGGGTCTGCAATGCCAGCAGACGATCCCTGGCCTGGGTGCGTCCGACCTGAAGGTTGCGCAACAGGTTGATAACAGCATAGGCCATGCGTGAAACAGGAGTTGCTACCAGTTCCTTGATGCCGTGCGGATGCAGACTGGGGTCAAAAAGGCTGGTGTCCGAAGGTTTGTTGTCGGACTCCAGAATGCGATTGACAAGAACAAGGATATCCCTGTCCTGTTTGTCAAAATAAATGCCACGCCATACGAAACTCACGCCATATACTCCTTACGAAAAGCCGCCTTACGGCGGCTGGAATGAACCATTTGCGACAATACCCCGGCCCAGCGTCCACGTCAAATGCCTGAACTTAGGCTGGTTGATTTCAAATATGAAAGGCTTTGTGCAAAAGCCGTGGAGGCTCCCTTTGCTTCCCACGGCCACCCTGCAATGTCTTCCAACGTCCGTCATGTAGCGAGGGTTGCATGGCTTCTGCTGCGATGGGTTCCTTGCCCCGTCCGGTGATCTCCCTCCGCACCGCCCTTCTACAGATGGACGTTGAACGCGTGACAGGGTTCATAGCCAGCAGGGCTATTGTAATTGACATAAAATTTCGCTGATGAGCGAGAAGGAAAAACCTGCAAACAAAATGCACTTTCCCCACTAAGCCCTGCAAAATACAATCGTGTCATAAGCCCCGAGGATAAAACAAGTCTGCTTCTGCCAGTGCTGATACTGGCAGAAGCAGACAGAAACCAAACGGCAAAAGGGAAAAAGCGGGGGACGAGCCGCCGGATGCTACAGCCCGCCCCCCGGTTGCCCGAAGGCAACCCGGACACACCGCGCCAGCGGCCCCGCCGGTTCCGGGGCTGAGTGCGCAGCCGGGCGACAGCCTGCAATAAGGAGACACGCCGTCCTGTGGTCCGCCAGGAAAACTCAGTATCGCCTGCCTGAAAATCAGGGCAGGGTAACGCACAGGAATGTACACTGCTGCCGAACAGCCGCTCCTGAAGAAAGCTCCACAACAGCGGCCCATATCTGAACACTGCACCCGTCAGCAAATAATCCGCATTTACGCCATAAAGCCCTCAGGCCTGATCATGACAAAATCCGATCCTACACGGTAAAACTGCCCTCTGGCCCCAAAGGGCCAGAGGACGCAATCAGATGCAAAATCAGATGAACTCGTCCATACAGCCAGCCCGCACCTTTTTGAGCAGGCGATCCGCCGCGCCACGTTCGTGCAGCGACATTTTGTTCAGCTTTTCATTCAGCAAGCGCTCGCCCATGCTGCGGGTATAGGGGGTGGCGTAGTGCAGCAGAAATTCCATAAATGATGCCGCAGAGTTGGGACTACACTGGCCCTTCATGCCGCATTCACGCACCATAGCAAGAAATTCCTCTCCTCTGCGGCCAAGCCTTGGGCAGGCTGCGCAAAACGACGGCAGATGCCGCGCCTCTTCAAGCAGAAAGCGCACCACTTCATCCACGTGGCAATCTTCGCCCAAGGGGAAGGGAACCTGCTGACCGGGAGCAAGCGCCCACCCTTCATAGGGGTTGGCCACACTGCCCGTGAGCAGTTGCGAAGCCCCGGCGCTACAGCCGTCGCGCCAAAGCCCGGCGGGTTCCTTGGTGGTGAGGATGATGCCGCTGTGCGGAAGGGCCAGCCTGACCAGAGCCACACAGCGCAGATAGTCCGCATCGCTTACCGGATAAGGCGTATCCATAAGGCTGCCGGGGGCAAGACGCATCCTGTGCAGGCTTACGGTGCGGCAGCCCAGATCGTACACGCGCTCGAGATGGGTCGCGTGCTGCGCGAGGGCAAGCAGATCAAACTGCCAGGGGCCCAGCCCCAGCAAAACGCCCAGACCAACATCGGGCACGCCTGCTGCAAAAGCTGTGTCAGGCGCATTGAGCCGCTTGACGTAATCGCTCTTGGGGCCCGCCACATGGGCGGCGCGGTAGCTGGCCTCGTGGTAGGTGTCCTGATAAATGAGGACAGTGCCCACATAGGCATCTAAAAGTGTCTGGTACTGGGCAGCTTCCAGTGGTCCGACGTTGACGTTGACGCTGTGTATTTCGCCCACGCCGTCAAAAACTGTGTACAGAATGCTTATGGCCTCGGCCAGATAGTCCACATCAGCGTTGGGCAACTGCCCGCTGACCAGAAATATGCGCTTGTGCCCTTGGCGGATGATTTTCAGAGCTGCCTGCCGCATTTCCGGCGAGGTCATGTACTTGCGTTCCACAAGGCCATTATCCCGGCGGTTGGAGCAATACAGACACTCGCTGCCGCAGTGGTTGGAAAGGTGCAGAGGAGCGGAAAGCACCATGCGGTCGCCGTAGACCTTTTGCTTCACCTCATCGGCCACAGCAAGAATACGCTCATGCCCGGCCGGATCGTTCACACGCATGAGCGCCACTATTTCATTCAGGTCAAGCGGCTCCATCTGCATAGACTTATCCAGAATATCCCGCAGTTCAACGGCATCTGGAGCATTTTGACGGCTCAGGGCTTTTTCGATGGTGGCCACATCAAACCATAGGGGCAACGATTGCGCAGACATGCTGTCCGACCTCACACTGTTTCAAAAAAAGTTACATCTAAAAGGCTTGCCTTTTATTTTCAAATACCAACTAAAACCTGTGATTCGATTGTCCAATATTTCACATAAGCCTGTCAAGAAAGAATTCCAAATATTTTGCAACCTCTCTGGCAGGGATGATACTCCCCCTCAATTGCGCGCAATTTTTTTGCGCTATCGCCAAACTGCAAAAAAACAAGCACTGCTATATATGCTTCACGCCCGCGCCGATCCTCAAAAAATGCTGCCGGGACCGTTCTCTCGGCCCGGCGCTTCTGCCGTGAAGCTGCCTGCTGGCAGGTATTGCGGGCCGTGTCGGTGGAGCGTATGCTGGCCGCTGGCCCAACATGGCCGTCCATTTATGCGTTTAAGGAAACCCACCCATGCTTCATTATAAGTTGCCTTCGATCTCAGCCCCGCTTTTCACCCTGCTCTGCTTCATCACGCTGTCACTCTATGTTTTCGTGGGCGCACCCTACGCCGCAGAGTCTGCGTCTGCAACTGGCAGTCCACGCCTGCGCGTGGCCCTGCTGCTGGAGCACCCCGGCGGCGACGGCGGCTGGAACGACGCCCTGTTGCGCGGCCTTGAGCGAGCCCGGGCACTTCCTGTTAATGCCGAAGTGCTGGTGGCTCCGGCACAGGCAGATACCGCCGCCATTCAGGAATTTTTCCGTAATGCCGCGTCCAGTCATGACATGGTGCTGGTGGCCTCTGATCGGCTGCACGAAGCCCTGCGCAACAATGCCGCCAATTTTCGCAAAACCATGTTTGGCTGCATTGACGCGGGCGTGCGCGCTCCCAATATCATGTCCATAACATTTGCCGACGAACAGGCGGCATACCTTGCGGGTGCAGCGGCGGCCATGCTTACAGCCCAGACAGCCCTGCCCGGCATTAATGCCGACAGAACCATCGGCTGGCTGTCAGGAGAAGACGTGCCCGCCATGCGGTCTTTGTTGAACGGCTTTGTGGAAGGCGCCCGCCTTGTGGACCCCGAAGTACGGGTCATCAACCGCATCACGGGTTCCTTTACGGATGCCGCAGCCGGAGGCAAGGCAGCGCGGGAACTGCTGGACCAGGGCGCGGATATACTGGTGCTGGCCAGCGGGCTTGGCAACGGCCCTGCGATGCAAGAAGCCGCCAGCCGGGGCGCGTATGTTATCGGGCTGGACGGAAACCAGGACGACAGGCTGCCGGGGCGCGTGCTCACCTCCATAGTCAAAAAGGCAGACGACGCGGTATACGACCTTGTGGCTGCTGCCGCTTCCGGCAACTTCAAGGGCAAGGAAATTCTTGTGCGCGACCTCAAGTACGGCGGCGTGGATATTACTGAGATGGAGCCGTTTCGCACAGTTGCGGGCAAAAATGCCCCGGCAGGTATGGACCGCAGGCTGCGCGAACTGCGCAGCGAGCTGATCAATGGCGGCATTCGTCTGAAATCCATGCGCGAAAGAACCCTCTGCGACTGTCTGTAGCCTGACGCTGCGCGAAAGCGTGTGCGCCTCAGGAGAGCTTTGATGCCTGTCTATTACTGGTTTCCTGTGCTTGGATGTCTTGGCATAGGTATTATGTTCATGAACATTCCACCTGTCGCCACGCAGTTCATGCAGCTTTTCGGCGTGGGTTACGGCGGATTGTCCTTCTTTTTGAGTTCACTTTTCTGGACCCATGCCCTGGCCCAAATTCCAGCGGGCCTGATCATTGACCGCCTTGGCATTCTGCGGTCACTGGTGATCTCGGCCATCCTTTGCACTGCGGGCTCGCTTGCGCCCTTTCTTGCCCCGCAAGGGCTGGGGTTGGCCATCTTCATGCGCCTTGCCGTGGGCATGGCCTCTGCCATGCTGTTTCTGGCCATCGTTTCTGTAGTAAAAATTCTGGCCCCGCCACAATTCCTGGCGCGCGCCCAAGGTTTGCAGGGGGCGGCTTTCAGCTTTGGCACCATGCTGCCCTATCTGGCGCTTCCTTTTTTTGGCTCTATGGGCTGGGCCGCAAGCTATGTTATGGTGGCGCTCATGCCAGCCCTGCTGGTGCTCTCGTTGCTGTGGGTACCGCGCGCTCCTTTGCAGCAAAAGACCGTTGACGCCAGCTATAGCGTATGGCTGTCGCTTAAAACCGTGGTAAAATCGAAACGTCTCTGGTTTCTAGGCTGCTGCCACGGATTTTCTTTCGGCACCATCACGGCCTTGGGCAGCTGGCTGCCCTCAGTGCTTGCCGACAACAGCCCGGGCAGCCATCCCGAAAACTGGGGCATCGCCACAGGCGCAGTGCTTCTGGCAGGAACGCTTGCCCGCGCTGGCGGCGGAGAACTGGGCAGCAGAAGCGGTCTTCATGAACTGCTGACAAAACTCGTGCTCGGCATTTCCCTGTTGTATACGGCGATGGCCTTCCTGCCGGGACCTTTTCCAACACTGGCAGCGGGAGTGTGCCTGGCCGTTTGTTGCGGCTGCGCCTATGCCACAATATTTGTGCTGACCATACGGACAGCCGGACCAGGGCTTGTGGCCACCGGGGTGGGCTTCATGTCTACCATAGCCAACATGGTCAATGTGCTGCTGACCTTGCTTATGGGCAATGTGCGTGAATATGCGGGATCCTTTAATCCGGCCCTGCTGGTTACGGCCCTGTGCGCCGCCGGGTTGTACCTGTGGGGCCGCATGCTTTCCCGAAGCGGAGATGCCAGATAAGGAATTTTAACTTCGTCATGTCTGCTTGAAGGTAACGCATCCTGGCGGTTTTGGTGCGTATGCGCCTGGAACCGTCTCAAGAGGAATTGCCTGAACCTCGAGTAAAACCGCCCGCTGGCAGGATAGCACACCTGTAAAAACGACAGTGGCGCAGGGAACAGCTGCTACGCCCGCGTCGCGAAAGACGAAGCAATCGGCAAACGAGCTTCGCCTTGCTGCAAGCGCACCCAGCCGCTGCATTGGCCCAGAAAAAAAGCATCTTCCAGGCACTTCCTGCGCAGTTTCACCCCGCGATTTTCCTGACGCTCGCTCTGTGCTGCCGCATACTCTCCTTAATAATCTGCCGCAAAGTCCACAGAGGCTCCGTAGCGGGCAATGGCCCATTGCCGCAGGATAAAAAAACAGATAAATAGATTACGCCTACCTCAAACTCGGGCATCTCCGGCTGTATTTGAATAGCCTTATCCTTCGGAGCCATAAGAGTACCGACGACCTGCGCCTTCACAACTTCCCGGGAGAAACTCATGCTCAAAAAATATATTGTCCTGTTTCTTGCCGTGCTAATGTTGACGCACACCACCGCCTCTGGTGCTGTGGCCAACAGGCTGGTTCGTGTTCCCACTGCCTGGATGGACGAGTTTGAAACCTTTCTCATCTGGTACGCCAAGGAAAAAAACTGGGACAAAGAAGCTGGCCTGGATATTGAGATCAATCAGTATAATTCCGGCGAGGAAGTTCTTAATGCGCTTCCCACTGGCGCATGGGTATACGCGGGTGTTGGGGTGATTCCGGCCATTATGGGGAACATGCGCAACAATGTTACCGCCATAGCTATAGGAGCGGACGAAGCCGCTGCCAATGGCGTGGTGGTGCGCGCAGACAGCCCCATTGCGGCGGTCAAGGGCTGGAACAAAGACTACCCCGAAGTGTTGGGCAGCCCGGACACTGTGCGCGGCAAAACCTTTCTGGTTTCCGACCTCAGTTCTTCGCACTATGCACTCTCTTCATGGCTGGGAGTTCTTGGCCTTCAGGACAGCGACATCATTATCAGAGATATGGTACAGGGGCTGGTGGTGGCCAGCTTTGAAAACCGCATCGGTGACGGTGTTGCCCTGTGGGCACCGCAGCTGTATCTGGCATTGGACAAGGGTGGCGTACTGGCTGCCGACCTGAAAACCTGCGGCAAAGAAAGCTACACATACATTATTGCCAACACCGCATACGCCAATGAACACCCTGAAATTACAGCAAAATTTTTATCTGTCTACTTCAAGGCCGTAGATGAATATACGAGCAAGAGCCCTGAAGTTTTTTTGAAAGACTACCGCCGCTTCTATCTTGAATGGGCAGGCAAAGACTATGACGAAGCCCTGTTGCGGCGTGATATGAAG
>NZ_JASGDK010000054.1:0-5870 GCF_047607245.1 Desulfovibrio sp. | reverse complement strand
GCTTTGTGTCTGCGCCGTTTCAGGGGGCAGGGCAAACCCCGTTCCATCTGTTGGCAGCACTGGAGCAAAGGCAACCAACATTTTCGGCAACGGGTTTTCCGTGCCCTCCTGTTGAACAATCCAGGCCCGGCGTAGGCCGGGGATTGTTTCCACCTCCCAGCAGATTTCCGCCCTTCCAACCGGAACGGCCGCAAAGTCCGCCCTGGCGGGTAAAGAGGTATTCGCCTGGAAAACAAAGGCATTTGTATTTACCGGGCGATTCCAACGTTCTTGATGCTCCGTTTCGGAGAAAAGGTGTTTGGAATCCGGCAGAGCATCATAGCGATCCCGTGCCAGCGCCAGGGCATTAGCCAATATTTCCAACTGGGCCAGGCCCGGATCGTGTGCACTGCTTATAGTCCAGGTTGCCCCGCTGAAAAAGCCCGCATAGTCTTGAGCCTCTTGCAGGAACCGTTCATATTGGGCGGAAATGGCGTGTTTTTTCATGCCTGGCTCGTAAGGAGCTATAGGTGGATGTCAAGGTCTGACAAACGGAACAATGAGGCTGAGTTCAAGGGGGGGATTATGGATTCAGTGTCTTCCTGGTCATGTGTGGCAATAACGAAATCCTTCTCTCTGCCCGGGCTTGTCAAAACAAGATCATCAATTTTTTCCAGCCAGGAAAGACCGCGCAGGGCTTGCAGCACATCCATTCTGACCAGAGGCCGCCCTAAAACGGTTTCGCACGGGGCAAAGGCCCAGGGTGAAACTGCTCTGTACAGCGCCTGTCGCACGTCCATTGCGGCTTCAAAACTGTCTTTCGCAGGATCACGCCCGGCTTTCAAACGCAGATACAGATTTTCATAGTGCGGTTGCAGTACATAGATTCGCACATGGGGTGAAGCGCGCTCGTGCAGGAATTCTTCAATTTGATGTAACAGTTTGGGGTCGGCATAGCACGGTAAGGCCGGATCAAGCACAAACCCGCAGGATACGGTATTTTTTGTATCTAAAGTTTCTGGTGGCAAAACAATTCTGGCCCCTTCCTGCGGTGCAAAAATGACCACGGCGACAGAGCCGGGGCGTTTATCATCCAATGCAGCGTCACAGTGCGGCAGGCAGCGTGCTGCCAGAACTTCAGGAAATTCCCGTAAGACCATACGTTCATAGTCTCTGGGCAAAACAGCCTGCCCGCGATGCGCCAGTTCTTCTGCGCAATTTTGCCAAAATTCTTTTTGCCCTTGCCGAGCCAAGCCGCAGGGGCGCCCTCCGCTGGAAGCATAGGGCTGTATGACGGAAATGTTTTTTTTATTCTGTCTGGCATGTTCTACACCTAGGTTGCCGAGTTCGTTCAACATTCCGGCGGGTAGGGGAAAAGGTCTTTCCTGGCGGCCGGATTGATCTTCCGGGGTGTACACAGCCCAGGCGGCTTGCGCATGCATGCCCTGCAAAGCGAAATCAGGGCGTAAGCCCCAGTTTAGCCGTATATAACGCAGTGGGACGTTTTCGGGCGCAACGTCTTCACCCGTTCCAATCGCATCTTTGTTTACCTCATCCAGAAGCAGGCGCATGATGCCGCTTTGGCGCAGACCGGCTGTTTCATCATAAAGCAGGCGCGCTCCCTGGACGCTCATAGCATTGGCAGTCGGAGCTCCGTCAGGTTCAGCGATGTTTTGCAGCCGGAAGTACAAGGACAGAGGCAGACTTTCCCACGGGTTTTCAAGCTCAGATAGTCCCAGGCACAGGGAATGTTGTGTATAATGGGCGAAAAGACGCGGAGGTTCCACCGCCGATGGGGCAAACTGCGGCCAGGGGTGAGCATGGGCAAGCAGGCTGTGCTCCACGCGCAGGTCATAGTGGGCGTCCGCTTCATAATCCACGCAGAGATCATTCCAGGTCGGTGTGAATGGCGGATTAAGGTCGTGCAGGCGCGGTTTGCCGGTCAGCCAAGCCCAGGTCCGCTTGAACAACGAGGCTTCCATCAGGGTAAATTTTGCCAAAAGAGTGCCGTACGAGGCATGTCCGAACTGGTTGCCCGTGTCACTAAGGCTCCAGCGATAGCTGCGCAATTGACCATCCGGTGGCAGGGGGCAGTTCAGGCTGTTGATGTGACTTCCGTGTAATTCAACCGGACTGCCCGCCGTCTGCCAAACAGCACTTGAGGAATTTTTTTTATACGATGGGGTGAGGTACAATGGTGCAAACTCATACGCTTTAAAATAAACTGCAAAATTTTCCGGCGCGGTCCAATTCCAGCTTAGGCGCATGAAATGGACCGTTTTATCGCACAATTCCGGGATATCCAGCGTAAGGGCCGCGCCTGGAACAGGAAGAGGGCCGAATATTTCCACAGGTATGTCTGGAGTAGCAGGTGCAATCTGACCGGAGGCAAAGCAGGAAAAAGCGCTTGCGCCGTTCACCTGAACAGCCACATGAAGGTTGCCGAGGCTGAAGGCATGCAAAACCTCCCAAAACCGGGACAAGCCCGGCAGCGGCCTCAGCCGGAGGGTTGGGTGCGCGGCGTCCAGACTGTGGATGTCCGCTTGTGGCGTGCAAAGCCCCGGTTGCTCCGCCATCAGAGTCAGGCGCAGGCGTAGTTCCGGTAAAGGGGAAAGATTTGCTGTCGAGGAGGAAAATTCGGATGCGGGTTGCCCCGGCGACGCGGCTTCAGATGATTCCTGCGGCAGTCCTTCAGTTGCAGCCACATCTTTTGCTGGCTTCTCTTTGGCTGTTTCAGGGAGCGAGCTTCCCGACTGTTCTGTTACTACAGAGGCTGGCTGCTCGTGGGGTGAGGCATTAGGCTTGAAAATGGATTCTTGTGGAAAAATCAGGGTCAATTCAGTGCTGTCCGGGGCAATCCAGCCGTCTTGCGCACTGCACGCCACCTGGAAAAGCTCCGGTGTGTTTGTTGCGATATGCCCGTGCTCTTCCCATGCATCTTTCAGCGCGGCAACGGCATCGGGCATGGACTCATCCGGCGTCAGGGTAAAGCGTAATTCAATGTGCCTGTTGCCCCCGGCCAGATGCAGGGCAGGCAATGACAGGAGAGTGAAACAAGCTTTTTGCGCGTCTTTTTGGCTGACTGCTGAAAAGGGTTGCCACAGGCTGTTTTCGGCGGGTTTGGCACAATTACTCCAATGCGTTTCCCGCATCCAGGGGCCGGGCGGATCTGTCGGAGTCAGGGCAAGGACCTCCGGCAGGCAGGCGCAGTTGAGCGGGGTGTCTTCTTCTGTCCGAAATACAATGGGGGGCTCTGAGGCACTGCGCACTTCCGTATGCGCGGGCAGGATGAAGGAGGCCGTGCCCGGTTCAGCCTGAAACAGGAGAAGTGCCCGGTCCGCTCTGGCTTTCATTGGGATGAATCCCATCACCTCCCGGTAAAAATGATCCGCATGCAGGGGGACAAGGCTGTTCATACCCTCCTGCACATGGTGGTATTGCCGGAGAAAGGTCAGCAAAAGCCCGGTATGCGGTTGTAAACGGCCATTGGGACGTTCCAGAAGACCAGCCAGAGCCGCTTCCGCTTGTTCCAGCAAGGAATGGCGGCGCAGGCCCAGTTGCACGGCAGCGCCTGCATACAGGCCCGCGCGTTCCTGGGGCGTGGCGTTGCCTTTTTCCCAAGTTTTCGGCAAATGTGCGCAAGGCGGCAGAGGAAAAAGAAGGCCTGCTTGTTCCAGGTTGTTTACCCAAGTATGCTGCCATGCCTGTTCCTCTTCAATCAGCGCCCGGATAGCGACATCGGCTTGCTGGGGTGACGGTGGCGCTTGCGGAGGATATTGTGGCGCAACGGTTTCCGGTTGTTGCTGTGCCTGTTCCGGTAAGGGGTCGCTGAAGCGATGAGCGAGCACGCCTCTGGCCAGAACCGCGATACGGGCCGGACGATCCGGTTGGGCAGCGGCATCTTCTTTCAAGGCGGACAGGATGAGCAGTGGATCCCGGCGCAGCACATCCGCCCAAGTTCCTGAGGGGGCATCCCCAGATTCAAAAAAGTGAATCAGCCCGGAAAGGCGCAGCACGTGAGCCAGCATGGCCTGTTCGTCTCTGGCGTCCAGCTTGGGCGGTTCGGCAAGGGCGGCAAAGGAGCGCCCGGCCCGGTTCAGGCCAGTAGAGGGAATAGGGTGCGCGCGTGGGCTCATGGGTCTTCCTTCTGGGATAGTACGGCATCAGCCGCCAATTTTTTGTTCCATACGCAGCAGTTTGCCCGTAGATTTGACTCGCAAAACCAGATCCAGAGTCACTTTACCCTCAAGGGGCTCACCTGTGACCTGCACCTCTTCCAGTTCCACGCGCGGTTCAAAAACGGCGAGTGTATCGCCCAGCCGATGCTTCAAGTATTCAGGATTGAACAAAGAGTTGCTGCGGCCGCCAGATGCCTCAAACAGCAGTTCGTGCCAGTCAAAACCGTACTCAGGCAGCAAAAACCGCTCCCCAGGCGAGGTTTGCAGAAGGATGCCCACGCTCTGGGCAATATCCGGCTCTTCCGATACCGTGCGTGTGGCGTCGGAGGATTTGCGAAAGGAGAGGGGGAAATGCCAGGAGGGAGTCATTCGACAACGTCCATATCTGCCGATGGCTCTTGTTCACTTATACCTGGCACAAGGTTTAGATATCTGCATAAGTTTTCAATATGTTCTAATGCAGTACTATCTATCTTGCTTTTATACTTTTCTTTATTAAGAATAATAACAGTAATCATATCTTTCAGAATGGTAAATTTTTGATCTAACAGTGCAATATTTATCTCAGTTTCTATTGTTGAAAAACCACCAAGAGCAGGAGTATGGGATATTATTGGCGGCTGTAATTCTGGTGCTCGAGGTATTGTACTAATTCTTTGTGATCTACGTTTTGGTAAATTATCAGTCGAATCATTTGTCTTAAATGGTTGATCTCCTAGGCAAGTACTCTTTTCAATAATACTATAAAAAATATTTCTTCCTTTATATTCTGAATTGATAGGAGGACAAGAAGGTGTATTTCTTTTATCGTTTGCATCAGTATAGGTATAACTACATTCAATCGTAGCATTAGGATTCATAGATGATAACGGTTCTTTTTTAGGTCTAATAGTGACTGAATACTTTACATCCAGCGCCTGATTCTTTTGAGCTTCTCCCTTGCTTCTTTTCCTTTTTTGCCCAGGCTCTTCGATGGGGTTTAGCACAAGCTTTTTTAGGGGCTCTTCAACCCTATCTGAGTGCTCCTTATTGGCCTTTGCAGTGATAGGGAATAAATTGTGTGCTTTCCCCGGCCCACCAAGGTGATCATTTAATAAATGCCCTCGTTTATAGGTATCTTCATTAAAATTGCTTCGTAAACTGGTCATTATATTTTCTAGCTGCCCGTTTTGTGGCTTTGAGCCCCCGTTGATATCTGCATTATTCTCAAACTCCACTTTCATTCCAGTGGCTACTTTTTCTGTCCCAGATTGTATTTTATTGTTCGCTGAGTCAAAGTACACATACGCCATATCCTGTGTCTTATATTCGAGTTTGGCCATTTCTTTGCCTCGTTCACATTCAGGCTAGTTTATCTTTACCAATCCGCCCTTCACCGTCAGTATATCGCCAGCTTTTAATTCCGCTGTGGCGTTGCCGGAGAGGGCGAGGGCCTGCTTGCCTTCCATTTTCACTTGCAGCCCTTCGCCTTGCAGGTTTTGCGTGGCTTTCAGGGTGATGTTGCCTTTAGCCTGAAGCACAATATCTTTGTTGCTTTCCAGCTTGATGCCGCTTTTATCCATGCTCAGGCTGTTGCCGTTCTTGTCCGTGAGGCTGATCAGCCCGTCCTTGTCGTTGAGGCACACGCTCTGCTTACCCGGAGTCTCAAGGGTGAGGCTTATGCCGCGGGAGAACCCGGCACCGGAGCCCGATCCGGATTTTGCGCCGGCTGAT
>NZ_JASGDK010000053.1:0-13640 GCF_047607245.1 Desulfovibrio sp. | reverse complement strand
GCAGCACCATGAGTGCCGCTAATGCTGCCTCCGGCGCTGTGACTACCCGTACCTCCATGGCTTTGCCCCGTACGGATATGAGCCGCGCCGTGGCCCTGCACCAGAATACGGACGGCGGCGTGAGTCCCGAATCCGGCCTGAGCGCGGGCGACGGGCTCAACAACGGCTTGGGCGTGTGGATCATGCCGCTCTACCAGTCCAACAACGTCTGGGGCATGAAGGCAGAAAACTTCAAATCCGGCTACAACAGCAACCTGGGCGGCATTGCCCTGGGCGCGGATTACACCATCAACGACATGTTCCGCTTCGGTGCTGCGTTTAACGTTGGAGCTGGCTATGCCAAGTCCAGCGGGGACTTCAACAGCACGGACAACAGCTTCAACTTTTGGGGCGTGAGCCTCTATGGCGGTTGGGTGTACGACAACTTCGGCCTCTCCGCCGACGTGGGCTATACCGGCAACTATAACAAGGTGGAGCAGGATATGCCCGCCTCCATGCAGATGAGTGGTCTCAAGGCCGACGTTACCAGCCATGCCTGGAATACGGGCCTCAAGGCGGAATATAAATTCAACGCCGGTGCGCTGGACATCATTCCTCATGTGGGCGTGCGTTATCTGGGGCTTGTGACCGACGGCTACGACGTGAAGAGCGGCGGTACTGTTTTTGAGGTGGACGGGAACACGCAGTCCATCTGGACATTCCCCCTAGGCGTGAGCTTTGCTAAAGCCATTGAAACCGAAAGCGGCTGGCAGTTCAAACCGCAGCTTGATCTGGGTGTCATCCCGGCGGCGGGAGACGTTAAGGCCAAAAGCAAGGCCCGCATTCCCGGTGTGGACAGCCAGGCCGAAATGAAAATGCAAGTGGTGGATTACGCCACCTTTGACGGCGGCTTGGGCTTTGAGCTTGGCAAGGGCGACTTTACCCTTGGACTCAACTATAATCTGCAGGCTTCAGAACACCGCACAGGGCATGGAGTATTTGGCTCGCTGAGGTATGAGTTTTAAAGTCGAAAACATATTCAGCAGTGCTGCGCTACAATAATTTTTGACAAATATATTATCCCAGTAAAAAGGCAAAAACTACTCATCAAAACACATTTACAAACCCTGCCCAGCGCATTTCTGGGCAGGGTTTCATCATTTCTGGAGGCACCTCATGACCCCATATCGATCAGAAAATATCATCGAACTGGCCAAGGCCCTGCTCAATGTCCAGCGCACTGTTCGGCCTATTGTCAAGGACACTGAAAATCCATTCACCAAAAGCTGGTACGCCAACCTCAGCAGCGTCATGGATACCTGCCGTGATGCACTCATCGAAAATGGCATATGGCTAATCAGCCCAACAGGCAGGAGAGCACATGCAACAATACTGGCAATGCAATTTTTATCGCTCAGACAACTTGATCCGCCAGGGCATAGGCTCCGAGGCATTCTTTAGATCCATTGAACAGAAATTGCCCCCTGTGATGTCACGAGATGAACTGGCGAAGGACACAGGAGGGCTTATCTCAGCAAAAACGCTGTCCAACGAAGATATTTTGCACAAAGGCCCTACAGAACGAGTACGGGCAGGATCAAAGATTGGCTACACTCGCGCCTCAGCCATGACGTATATTAGGAAAAAATTTCAACTACTATGATAGTGCTGCTCTAGGCAATCGAGTCGAACCGGAGGGCGGAAACCTCGAAACGGCATTGCCCTGTGGGGTGCCTGCATGCGCGGTTCTGGCAGGTCACTGCCAACCAGAAGTAGAAAAACCATTTTCAGACCAATTTTCAGAACTAGGCTGAGCAGCGGGACGTCCTTGCTTGCCTTCAACACGCTTGACATGGCGGGTATTCCATCAAACAGTGGAAGCGTGACGCCTGGGCCGCTGCCCTCTGGGGCCGGAACATATACGGCACCCCTCCCTAGGCCCGCGCCAATTCTACCTTCTGGCAGCATCTCATTAAGAGCCTATCTACCAAGACAGGGCGTTGCACCATACTGTTCACGACGGTGTTTTTTTGCAATAAAGAATAGGTCATGCGTGAAAAATTTCTGAGCCATTATGGAGTGACCCGTGAACGAGCACAGAGCTTTCTCGCCCATAAGCATATCCAGCGCGTTGTCTCCGCCTATAAGACTTTTGCCGATGAGGACGTTTTTGCACGGGTGGCCGGCAATGATGAAATCGTGGAAAAAGGCGCAAACCTCAGCATGCCGCTTTATATTCGGGCAGAAAACGGCAATGGCGGCAGTGACGGTGATGAGTCTGTAGCCTCACACAGACAATTGCGGACTGGTAAAAAAGCTCAGAGGCACTGCGAGAGTCAATGAACACCCTCTTTGCGATACTGGAAGATTCAAAGTCGGTTGGAGATAGAAAATGAGCGTACACCCGCCTTTTGATCCCGGCACGGTTGAAGCCATCGCCAGAGTACTTGGTGAAGCTGGCACGGGAACTGATATTAGCCGATATTTTGAGATATGCAGATTGATTGACAACTCTGGCGAATCCACAAAATGGCGGAGACTGAATGCCATTTTTTTGAAAAGTCAAACAGTGAATAGCTCTAATCAGATTCTTGCCTTCATCAAATCTTACCTTGCACCAACGCGCTTTGTTGGTGCAAGAGACAGGTTTGAAATTCACCGTAGTGAGTTGAACGCCATACTTATTTTACATGGCCTTGAATACGGCAAAGACGGTGAATTCCGGCGAATAACGCAGGCAAAAACTTTAGATGAGGCCGAACTACGCGCTAAAAGCATCCGTGAAAAACTTGCCCCGCGCAACACGCATCATGAAGTGTACAAATACTGCCAGGCCGAACTGATGCAGGAAAATTATTTTCATGCTGTATTTGAGGCATGTAAGGGGCTATTTCAAAGAGTTCGCGAGCTTTCAGGCATTAAATCCGATGGTGCAAGCCTTGTTGATAAAGTATTTTCCATTGAAAATCCGCACATCGCGTTCAATACACTACAGACGGAAACGGAGCAGTCAGAGCACAAAGGCTTCGCACAGCTCCTCAAGGGATGCTATGCCGCTTGCCGCAACCCCCTTGCGCATGGGCCTAAAATTCTGTGGCAAGGAGAAGTTGACGCTGCCGATTATCTTACGTTGATTTCTATGTTGCACAGAAAATTAGACCAATGTGTTGTTGTCAAGAGGGGGGTGTGAGTATGTCGTTTATGGACTCTCGGTTTCAAAATATGGATTTTGGATTATTTAGGGCTATCCACACTGCAATTGCTGATTCATTTCATGACACAAGTCTGAGTGAACCCAATATGGTTGCAAAATTTATGTGTGAAGTAGTACGGCGTGTCAACAGTATTCAACCGTTAAATGTACGCGCTGGCGGTGTATTTGTTCACGCTTCACCTCTTGTGTCTTGTGGTGACTTTCCCCGCGAAACTCCGGCATCAGTTGAATTGGGCGATTTACTTTTAATAAGGTCAGAGTTGATCAATGGCGAACGCACAAAACAGGCCGCATTACTTTTACAAGCTAAGAAGACAGATCGGTTGCCGTGTGCGCCAGATAACGAAAACCAATATCACCTATATTCAAATTGGCCAACATTCACTTATACAAGAGTAGGCAGACACGGCCAAAACCAAGGACAAAACCCTTTGGTTGGGAAAAGAAGAACAATTCGCTGCAATAACATTTCTCATGGAACAAAGTACCTTCTCATAAATAATTCTGACACAAGAGTGGGTAATTTTTCGTGTTGCACGAACTACTATTGCTATTTTTTGCCATATGCTTGTGACATTGCAGCGACCGCAATAGCTTCCACTGATGATCTGTCCCATTATGAATGTTTTACGCACGAGTTAGCACGCTTCATACTAGGTTTTGGAGGCAAGCCTTTCACATTACCGCCAGCGCCGCGGAGCCGAAATTGGGATCGTGTAATGGAAGATTTATTAACAAATGTGGCAAACCTTACATCAAACTTTACAGGGCGTGCTGATCAGGAGGCAAATAGAGCAAGAGGAAGGGGTGTAACTATATTCACAGATAACTTGGACGCACGTAGCTGCTTAATCTCACGCGGAGTTCTCTGCGAGAGCAGCAATGATGGGCCTCCAAGAAATGACGAGCATTTTCGTGATGACGGCGATCCAAATGGCATAGCAGTTCTTGAGTTTGTAGTGTCAAATAATGAGGAACGGCAGCTTGAGTAGAACAAGCATGAAACCCGACAGGAAAAACATCAAAGCAGGTGAACGCGAAGTACAAAAGGCCCCGTGCAAGGTGATTTATATGAAGTATCAAATCAATGATCAGGGTTTGTTCGATAAAATTTTTGGATATATCCGGCGATATTATTAACTCCAGAGGAGGCTGTCTTGCATATTTCACGCATAACAATTGAAAATTTCAGAAATTTTTATGATTTTGACGTCTCTATTGCCGGAAATATAGTCATTGTTGGTGAAAATCGTGTTGGAAAGACAAACCTTATCTATGCACTAAGGTTACTACTTGATGCAACTCTACCAGAAAGTGCTCGACATCTTAGCTTAGCAGATTTTAATGATAGCCTTGGTCCCCCTGAAAAGGGTGATTACATCGCTATTTCTGTTTATATTCAAGGCTTTGAGCATAATCAAAATCTACTCGCTGTCCTTACTGACTATAGAGTAAATGATGACCCAACCACGGCGAAGCTAACATATGAGTTTCGTCCAAAGGAATCTCTTGAAGGCGATCCTACTTCTCCAGAGGACTATGAGTTTGTTTGTTATGGAGGGGAGGATGATACGAGACGATTTGGCTATGAGCTACGCCGACGTATCTGTATGGACCTGCTTCCAGCCCTTAGAGATGCTGAAGGAGATTTGGCAAATTGGCGTCGTTCCCCATTACGCCCACTGCTTGAAAATGTTTTTAAAGGTATTAAACCACAGGACCTTGAAGCAATAAAAACTTCAATTTCAAATGCCACTAATGGGTTAACTAAATTTGGTTCTGTCGAAGCCCTTCAGAGCGATCTCTCAAATGAATATCTAGAGATGAGTGGCCTTGCGCAGAGTATTGACTTGAGCTTGGGTATTGGCCCCACGGACATGGCCAGAATTTATAGAAGCATTTTGTTACTGCTTGATGGTGGTCGACGTACCATTTCAGATGCCAGCCTGGGCTCCGCGAATATTGTTTTTCTTGTGTTGCAGTTGCTAAATATAAAGCGGCAAATCGAAGAAAACAAACGCGACCACACAGTTCTTGCCATTGAAGAGCCAGAAGCCCACTTGCATCCTCATCTACAGCGTTCCGTATACAGACATCTGTTTAAAAATTGGGCTTACGAAGACGGTTCAACCTCTGTAATCCTTACAACGCATTCACCCCACCTTGCCAGCATTGCGCCGCTCAACTCTCTGGTTTTGTTAAAAAAAACATGAAGATGGTGATACCCTTGGCTATTCAACAGCCAAGCTTGATTTATCGGCTGCAGATAAAGAGGATTTAACACGTTACCTTGATGTAACGCGATCTGAAATTCTTTTTTCACGCGGAGTCATTCTTGTAGAAGGCGATGCCGAAAAATTTCTTGTGCCTGTATTTGCGCAAAGCTTAGGTCATGACTTAGACAAACTTGGAATTTCAGTATGTTCCGTTTCAGGAACAAATTTTGCGCCGTATGTGAAGTTCCTTAGAGCGCTAGGCATTCCTTTCTCTGTCATAACGGATTGGGATCCCTTAGAGAACAAACAACCGCTTGGAGCGAATAGAGCAAAGGAGCTTACGCTATTAACACCCCAAGAAATGACGGGAGAACATGATCAGCTTTTACGAGAACTCGATACACTGATAAAGAATAAAGAATGGGATAATTTTGAAAGCAAATGTGATGAATATGGTATTTTTACAAACGGTAATACGCTTGAAATAGACCTTATAGATGATTTTTTAAAGCAACTAATGTATGTTCTTCAAGAAAACAGTTGGAGCAAGAAGCGAAAAGAAAAAATTGAAAAATGGACCAAAGACAACACTATTCCTGAAGACGAAATTGAAGACTATATGTACATGCTGGAGTCTATTGGCAAAGGCCGCTTTGCACAGCGGCTTGCCTCATACGTAGTAGGCATGTCGCCTCCTGGATACATTGAAAGGGCAATCGAATAAGTGGTGTCCAATGCTAAATAGTACGCAATACCTAAAGGAAGCCTCTGGCTTACGCAATAACCTAGGGCAGTGGGAGGCGTACGAATCGAGGGGAAGCTGTGTCATAACGGCTGGGCCGGGCAGCGGCAAAACCAAAGTGCTTACCCTAAAGATGGCTCGCATGTTAGCTGAAGATGTCAACGAGCCAAGAGGGCTTGTGTGTATTACCTATAGTAACGAGTGTGCACGCGAGCTCGAAAAGCGCCTTGCTATGCTGGGCATAGAACCTGGAAAACGTATTTTTATAGGAACTGTCCACTCATTCTCGTTAACACAGATCATTTTACCCTATGCTAAAACAGCTCAAATGGGGCTGCCAGAGGATTTTAGAGTTGCGACGAAAAAGGAGTGCGCTGAAGCACTAGAACGCGCATTTACTAGGACAATTAGAGGTCGTGAAAACCCACAAGTTTGGATGTATCGCATGGGTAAATACCGACGATCTATGCTTGATCGAACCAGTCATGAGTGGACTAATAGCGATCCTGAACTGGCTGGACTTGTGACTGCTTTTGAAGAAGAGTTGCGCGCCATGGGGCGTATTGACTTTGATGATATTCCACTTTTAGCCTTAACTGCCCTAAAAAATAATACTTGGCTACAAAAAGCTCTTTTTGCCAAATTCCCAATCCTCATCATTGATGAGTATCAAGATTTAGGTGTTGCGCTACACCATATGGTAAAGACTCTTTGTATTGATGCAGGAACGCGGTTGTTTGCTGTTGGAGATGTAGATCAATCTATCTATGGTTTTCAAGGGGCGAATCCAGAGCTTTTCCATCAGCTACTTGCGCTGGATGGGGTTCAACATTTTAAGCTACGACTAAATTACCGATGTGGCTCACGAATTGTAGCAGCCTCGACTGTTGCTCTTGATGTGCAACGTGACTACCAAGCCGTTGAAGGTAACGATGCGGGACTAATCTTTTTTCATCCTCAGAAAGGCAGATATGAGGCTCATGCAGCTTTTTTCTTTTCTAAGTTATTGCCAGCCATCCAAGCTCGACTACCAGAATTGAAAGTAGGAGATATTGCCGTTCTGTACCCAGAGGCATGGATGGGGGATATAATTTCTAGTGAATCTGAAAAGTATGGTATACCTATCATCAGGAGTGACAAAAATAGTATATATCCACGTAATAGTCGTTTACTGCGCTGGCTAGAGATGTGTGCTGAATGGTGTTGTGGTGGATGGGAAAAAAGTATTCCGAAGTTTTCACAAATTATGAATGAATGCCAGCGATTGTTTGCAAAATCATTACGCGATGACTTCTCGCGCATTGTATTTCAACAAAATATTATAAGAGTTCTTTGGGGATTAAGGAATACAGAATTACAGCTTTCACAGTGGCTTGAAACCATAGATTCAAAAGTAATTTCTGAGTGCAGTCAAGATGGTAATGCGATGCATGCTGAGTTTGAAATGCTTGCCGGGTTTAAAGAGCGTTGTACAACGGGTGATTGTAGCAATATGCGCCTTACACAATTTGCAGATCAAGGTCGCAGCCAAGATTGCCTTATGCTTTCTACACTTCATAGCTCAAAGGGGCGTGAGTTTTCGGTAGTAATTCTATTTGGGATGGACGAAGGACGCATGCCACGCAGGGGGGGGAATGAACATGATATAATTGAGGCTCGTAGGTCTTTTTATGTTGGCTTCACGCGCGCAAAAAAAGAGTTGCATCTTATGTATTCGGCGTGTTCCCCTTCACGGTTTGTTACGCATGTAAAAGAAGCGCTAGATGAAGTTTAATTTTTTATATTAGTGCGTTATACTCATTCAGAGTGTGCCTCTGGTTGTATTAAATACTAGTCAATTACTAAGACAAAATCATTGCCAAAGACATTACGCTTGAAACAATTTGTGCCGGGCGTCCTCGAACCTCCCTCCGAAAAGCATGCCCCTGAAAATTGGTGTTTCGGGCATAGGGACACAAGGATGAAACGAAGACGATTTGCATACGAGATCATCTCTAGCTGATTAAGATTGTTATTCATCAATTTTTAAGAATATATTACTCTTTCAAGTACACCAGAGTAATGTTTCAAATCAACTTGAAAGCCCTGTCCAGCTCTAAGCTGGGCAGGGCTTTTTCATTTTGCTATCGAAAGAGGATGCTCATATGAACCAATATCAATCAGAAAACATCACAGATCTGGCTAAATCTCTTCTTAATGTGCAGCGAACCGTGCAACCAATCGCAAAAGACGCTGAGAATCCCTTTACCAAAAGCTGGTACGCCAGCCTCAACAGCGTGATGAATACCTGTCGGGATGCGCTCATCGAAAACGGCATCTGGTTGTGTCAATACCCCGTACCGGTGGAGCAGCCCAATTCCTTGGGACTGGTCACCAAACTAACGCATGCGGAATCAGGGCAATGGCAAAGTTCTCTGGCTGTTGTTCCCCTGCCCAAGGCTGATCCGCAGGGTATGGGATCGGCCATGACCTATTGCAGGAGGTACGCTCTGACCGCCATGCTGGGCATGGTGACGGAAGATGATGACGGCGAAGGGGCGAAAAACAGGCAAAAATCGGCTTCACGTTCCAAACTGCCCGTAAACGCCCCAGAAACAAAAAAAGCATCCCCACGCGACCCATCCATCAAAAACAGTTCTTCACCCCCTTCAAATCGAACGCCAGCCGGGCTTGAAAGTCTGCCCCCGCTGGAAGGCATCGCCTACCAGCAGGTGACGGCTCAGGATGGGCGGCCCTGCATCATCGCTACCGGCAACACACAGGCCAAGAAGGAACTGCTTACGGGCGCGGGCTTTCGTTGGAATGCGCAACGCAAACTGTGGTGGAAATATGTTGATGCCGCATAGCAAAGCGAATCATAAGAAATACACCGAGTGAGGGGGCTGCCTGATGGCGGCCCTCTTGCTTTTAGGGATATGCGATCATGAAACACGCGGATCGTACAGAAGGATTACGAGCGTTAATCAGACAGGGGCTGCAGGCGGTTTCCCAGCAAAGCACAGCCGCCCATCTGGGCGACAGGTCCACTTATGTGGGTATGAGCGACATCGGCCAACACTGGGAGTGCCCTCGTGCCGCTTTAGCCCGCAAGGTGCTTCCCAATGCTGACAGCCTGGAACGCCTTTTGATTTTACAACGGGGCCATTGGTTTGAATCCGGCGTTGGGCAGGCGCTGGTATCCTTAGGTTTGCATGTGCTGCCCCAACTTGAAATCACTTGGCAACATCAGGGCGTGCCGATCAAGGCCCATCTGGACTTCGTGCTGGTCTGGGGTGCTCCCGTCAATGCCATACGGATTCTGGAAGTGAAAAGCACGGACAAGCTGCCCGACACGCCGCACGACTCCCATCTACTGCAACTGCACGGGCAGATCGGCCTGCTGGCCCAAGCATGGAGCAAACCTGTCTTCAGCCTGCGAGCGGAAGACGGTATGCTTCTGCACGACAAACTGACCTTTCCCCAACTCTGTCATACTTATCTTGGACTTCAACTGCCCACACGTGCTGATGCGGCGAATCTGGAAGCCTGGCTGCTCTGTCTTTCAATGAAGGAGGTAAAGACGTTCGGCCCCTATGGCTTCAATCAGGCCATGCTGGATACGGCCCTTGACCATGCGACTCAACTTTGGGGCGACCTCACAGCCTACCATGCTGGAAATTTGTCCCTTTCACAGATGGACTGCGCCCAAGGTTTTTACCCGTTGTGCTCATACTGCGAATACAACAGTGATTGTCCCAAATTCCCGCTGGGCGTGGAGATGCCACAATGGGAACCTGCTCTGGACAAGCTGGCTATTCTCAAAAAACAGCGCACCACTTTGGATGCTGAAATCAAGGAAATGGAAGCCGTACTCAAGCTGGTGCATCGGCAGGCTGGCACTCGGGACTGGGTGAATACTGCGAATTACCGTTTCCGTATGTCAGTGACTGCAGGTCGAACCATATTGGACAAAAACGCGCTACGGGAAGAACTGACCGACATCTTCCGCTTTGAGCATCTGGGCGACATTGACGTGGACGCCTTGTTGGCCCGCTGCGAGCGCACTGGCGAGCCTTTTGAGAAACTGAGCGTTTCACCCATAAACTGAATTTGGGGAAGTTATCATGAGGTATTATTCTGACGTAGCAGTATGCCTGGTAAAAACGGTATAGAGCAGCTTAAAGCTACTCTCGCTCAAGTCAGAAAGAGTTACAGCCTGATTTTCAATCCCCTGTAAATGTTGGTACATGCACAGCCCGTTGACCGACAGCAGGCTTACCCGTAATCTGTAAGAACGGAGGCATTATGTCGCTTACCCTTGAAGAACTGGTCGAAACTGCCATAGAAAATCAGCGCGTAATCCTTGAGCTTGAGCTGAAAAAAGGAATCCCGCTGAACTATCTGGATGAAAACGGGCAGTATACCCTGCGCTACCCAGATGGACATACTGAAACAATGTCACTCACCGAAGTCCAACAGGCCAACTGATGCCCAAGCTTTTGTGCATTTGTGGCCCCAATGGAGCAGGCAAGAGTACATTCTCAAGGACAATTGCCATGCGGGAAAACCTGCTGGTTATTGACCCTGATAAGCTTGCTGCTGAAGGCTTGTCCCCGATAGGCGCTGGCAAGGCTGCGGCCCGTATGGCTCGCCTCTTTCTGCAGGAGGGGGTTTCATTTGCGCGCGAGTCTACCCTTACCGCCAAGTTCGACTTCACTCTGATGGAAGAGGCAAAACAGCGGGGTTATGAAGTTGAGCTTGTATACATACGCCTTGCTTCGGCAGCGCTGGCACAGGAGCGTGTTGCTGCCCGTGCATCACGCGGAGGGCATAGCGTTCCTCCACAGGACATAGTGCGCCGCTTTGCCCGCAGCCTTGAGAACCTACCCAAAGCCATGGCTCTGGCGGACAAGGTCACCATTTTGGATAATTCCTTCTGTAATTACAAAAAAATAATGTAACCCCCAAAAACATATTTTGAAGAGCCCGGCTTTCCTGATGGAAGCCGGGCTCTTTTTGCATTGAAGGAGCAAGCATTATGAGCAAAACCTTAATCAACGACTTCATCAGCCTTCAGCCCGCCGACCTTGACGCCGGTCAGGTCTTCAGCGGTAAACCCTCCGGCACCACGGTCAGGGGCTATGCCGCACCTTCGGCCTACAGCCCGGCCATTGACCATGGCTACATCTTTCATGAATCCAGCCGGGACATCGTAGTTTGGTTTGTCAGCCCCCAAGGGGTTAACGAACCGCTTTATGTCTTTGGTCCCACGGGCTGCGGCAAAACAAGTTGCATCAAGCAACTGGCGGCCCGGCTCAACTACCCGGTCTTCGAGGTGACAGGACACGGACGGCTGGAGTTTGCCGATCTGGTGGGCCATCTGACGGTCAAAGACGGCAACATGGCTTTTGAATACGGCCCACTTGCCCTTGCCATGCGGTACGGAGCGATTCTGCTCCTCAATGAGGTTGATTTAACTTCGCCAGAAATCGCTGCTGGCCTGAACAGCGTGCTCGACGGCTCCCCTTTGTGCATAGCGGAAAATGGGGGCGAGATCATCCCGCCGCACCCCATGTTCCGCTTTGTGGCCACAGCCAATACCAATGGTGCTGGTGATGACACGGGCCTCTACCAAGGAACCCAGAGGCAGAACCTTGCATGGCTGGACCGCTTCACCATCTGTGAAGTGGGCTATCCCGATGCAACTGTGGAGAAAAAACTGCTGGCCCAGCGTTTACCTTCGCTGCCCGAAGCGCTCTGTGCCACCATGGTGGATTACGCCAATGAAGTTCGCAAATTGTTCATGGGCGAGGCTTCGACCGGCAACTTGACCAACACCATTGAAGTCACCTTCTCCACGCGCAGTCTGCTGCGCTGGGGAGATCTGACCGGGCGCTTTCAACCCCTGGCCCATCAAGGCATCCAGCCTGTCACCTATGCTCTTGACCGGGCGCTGGCCTACCGGGCCAGCCGCGAAACCCGCGCTATGCTGCACGAATTGGCACAGCGCATGTTTCCTCAACATACGGAAGCGGACATCAAGGCAATGAGCTCCGACGCGGAGGAAGAATTCCTGCAGGGTGAGCAAGCTTTGCGTTTCATGCGTGGCCAGCTGCACACCACGCCGACGGTAACCAAACCCCGCGTTCATCTTCAAGTAGTTCACAACCTTCCCGGCAAAAAACAGGATGGCAAGTTCTGGATCGGCGAGGCCCGGCCCGAGGGCCTTACGCTCCACTGGGGCAAACCTGACACTGCTGGGCAACAACACTTTATCCCCGCTGAAAATTGTGCGGGCAATAACTCAGTCCTGGAACTTGAGGCCCGCGCAGCCAAAAAGCTCACGGAAGGCTACGTCCTCAACACGACAAAAAGCTCATTGTAGGAGAGCATCATGACACACGTTCTTTCAGACATTCGCATTCTGGACAATTTGCTGGCCCTCAATCTCAACGTCAGCTTGTGGTCGGCCCGCCGCAAAATGAGCCAGGAAGACCTGGGCGGCGCGGAATTGCCGCCTGATGATCTGGCCTCTCTTGGCTCCAAGCGCATTGCCGACCCGGAAAACCTTAAAGTGTTCGGCACACTCAAGGCCCGCGCCTTCAACTATCTGGACAGGCACGGGGTGCGCTTCATGTCCGGCTGGGCCATACCCGAAGAAAAAGCCGGTGAAATCGTGCAGGAACTACTCAGCATCCGAAATGAGTTTCAAAAAGAAAAGGAAGCCTTCCTAGCAAGCTATGACCAGAACGTCCAGGCCTGGATTGAAAAGCACCATCAGTGGGGCGAAATCATCCGCAACTCCACCGTGGGGCCGGATTATGTTCGCGGGCGCATGGATTTTCGCTGGCAGCTCTACAAAGTGGCTCCTCTGGAACAGCATGCGGATAACACCGCCGTGCTGGAGGCTGGTCTGGCCGAAGAGGTGCAGGGCCTGGGCGGCACGCTCTTTGGCGAAGTGTCCAAGTCCGCTGAGGACATCTGGCGCAGGGTGTACCACGGAAAAACAGAGGTGACCCACAAAGCGCTTTCGCCCCTGCGGACTCTGCATGCCAAGCTCACGGGCCTGTCTTTTGTAGAGCCGCATGTGGCCCCTGTAGCGGAGATCGTGCAGGCTGCATTGCTGCGCATGCCCAAGAAGGGCAATATCACCGGGTCTGACTTGCTGCTCCTGCAAGGCCTGGTTTGTCTGCTCAAAGACGGTACGGCTCTTTTGGGGCACGCCCAAAAAGTCATTGAAGGATACGGCCCGGCCTTTGTGCTGGACGCCCTGCTGGCAGGGCCGGACGTTATCCACGAGTCAAACGCCTCCGCTGAGCAGATAGACGGCATCGTAGACATGGACATGGTGGACGACATCCACATGTTACTGAACATCCCTGTAATAGACAGTATGGCACAGCATCCTGCCATTCCCAGCCTGGGCCTGTGGTGACGCCATGATCCGTTCCAAAGACATCCTCAACTGCCTGCCCTTGCTGGCGTCCGTCTTGGGCGACCAATACGGGGT
>NZ_JASGDK010000052.1:0-9739 GCF_047607245.1 Desulfovibrio sp. | reverse complement strand
CTCATGCAGTGCCGCGAGAAGGGGGCGGTACTGTAGGGGAGACAGCATGGTGCCGGGATAAAACAATATGACCCCGGCATTCTGCTTGGGCCAGAATTCCAGGCTTGCCTTGCTGCCCAGGGGGCGCAAGGAATGGTAGGTCACATCGGGAAGTGGCATATCTGATGTGGGTGGCTTCAACAATCGTTCGGCAGGCATGTCAATCATACCTGTTTCAGAGGACAGAGTGCCTGCATCACGCTTGAAGCACAAGGCCCTGAAGTGAATCGTTCAAACTGTCCGTATACAGCTTTCAAAAACGAGGCCGGTTCCGCAAGGAACCGGCCATATATAAGGCGAACTGGCCGTAACCGGACATGCCGGCTATGCAGGCCGCTGGCAAACTTAAGCGTCTTTGCCTTCAGCTTCCTCGTCCTTGCCCTTGGAGATGATGCTGACCAGAGCAAAGTTCTGATCAAAGATGGCATGCACGTTTTCGGGCAACTTGAGGTCAGACACTGTGATGGTGTCGTTGATGCCCATGTCGGTCACGTCGACGGTGATCTTTTTGGGCATGGACAGAGGCTTGCTGCACAGGCGCACGATTTCGCGGTAGGTTTCAAGGCGGCCGCCAAGCTTCACGCCGCGCGAAGTGCCCACGAATTCCACGGGCACGTCAACGGTGACTTCCTTGTCCAGGTCAACGCCGTAGAAGTCGATGTGGGTGAAAGCGCGCTTGTAGGGATGGAACTGCACCTGCCAGATGAGCACAGGATGCATGGTCTTCTGGCCGTTGTCCTCGATTTCGAGGTTGAACACCGTGGTGTGGCCCAGTTCACCGTAAATTTTTTCAAGGGGCAGCGCAGGGGCCTGCACGGAAATGTTTTCGCCGTTGGCGGTGTAGAACACGCCAGGAATCAGTTTCTCGGCACGCAGGCGGCCGCTGGGGCCCTTGCCGCAGGCTTCGCGCTTCTGCACGCTCAAAGTCTTTTCAATATTCATTGTCCACTCCTTGGCTTACCGCCGCCTGATACGTGCGGAAAAGTTCTTTACTGTAAACTTGCCATTCCCTTGCGGGATTATGCCGTGCGGTCATGCGCGAAGGCTTTGAGCCGACGGTTTTTTGCTAAACAAACAACACGCTGACCGACGAGCCGGTATGGATGTTGTGAATGGTTTTGCCCAAGATGGCGGCCACAGAAATGACCTCAAGCTTGGGGCAGCGTTCCAGCTTGTCGCCCAGCGGGATCGTGTCGGTAACAAAGACCTGTGAAAGCGCTTCGGTGGCATTGATGCGGTCAATGGCCGGGCCGGACAGCACGGGGTGGGTGGCACAGGCCACAATTTTTCTGGCCCCGTTTTTCATCAGAACTTCGGCTCCGGCGCACAGGGTGCCCGCAGTGTCGATCATGTCGTCAACCACAATAGCCAGGCGGTCTTCCACGTCGCCGATGACGTGCATGGCCTGGGCCTGATTGGGTTTGTCGCGTCTTTTATCCACGATGGCCAGAGGAGCATTGAGGCGCTTGGCATAAGCCCTGGCTCTCTCCACACCGCCAGCATCGGGTGAAACAATGACCATTTTTTCGTCGCCGAGCTTGCGCAGGGCATCCAGCATAACGGGTACGGCAAAAAGGTTGTCTACCGGGCAGTCAAAGTAGCCCTGAATCTGACCCGCATGCAAATCTATTGTAACTACGCGTTCAGCCCCGGCCACGCTGATGAAGTCCGCCACCATCTTGGCGCTTATGGGCGCACGGGGGCTGACCTTGCGGTCCTGTCGGGCATAGCCGTAGTAGGGTATTACGGCGGTGATGCGCCCGGCGCTGGCCCTCTTGAGGGCGTCCAGCATAAGGCAGAGCTGCACCAGGTTGCGATTGACTGTGGGCGGACATGTGGGTTGTACCACAAAAACGTCGTCGCCACGGACATTATCGCCGATTTCAATTCGCAACTCCCCGTCGCTGAACGTTGTGGACAACGTTGGGGTGAGCTGACAGCCCAGATGGTTGCAAATGGCCTTGGCCAATTCCGGATTGGAAGAACCGGTGACGATCTTCAGATCGCTGAACATGAACCGCCCTGCCTTGTGCGCGTCAAAGAGCAATTTAGGTTATACACCTTTGCCTGCCGCCAGCCCCAGGCGGTGCTGACTGTCAGACAACCGCCCTTGTGGCGCCGGATGCGGGATTTTTCCCGCGCGGCAACCGGAGCGCCCGGATATTTCCGATAACATTCGCTCCGGCAGTCAAAGCGCGATCCGCAGTATGCTGTGGCTGGGATGGAAGGGTTCGAACCTTCGAATGACGGAGTCAAAGTCCGTTGCCTTACCACTTGGCTACATCCCAGTATTGTTACAGCACATGCGCGTAAACGCGCCTGTTCTCTCCCTGTAGTGTGGCCGTGGCCGCCTGTGTTTCCACAAGCGCCTCACGATCAAAAAGCCCCAGCACGCTGGAGCCGCTGCCGCTCATGCAGGCCTTTGCCGCGCCGCAGCGCAACAGGGTGGCCTTGATGTCGGCAAGCTCGGGGTGACGCGTAAAGACAACTGTTTCGAGGTCGTTGTCCAGGTCAGCGTCAAACCGCCCTCGGGAGAGAAAAGTTCCATTAGCCTTGCTTGGGCCTCTTGTCAAGTTGTTTTGACCTTCTTTGCCGTCTTGCAACGCCAGCCACGCATCGTAATCAGCGAAGGCTTGCGGCGTGCTCACATGGATTTGCGGGCACACCAGCACCATGCGCATGCCGGATAAATCCAGTTCGGCAGGCTCGATAATTTCGCCTATGCCACGTACCCGGCAAGGGCCTTCATGAAGAAAAAAGGGCACATCTGCTCCAACAGCAAGAGCGGTTGCGGCAAGCGCCGGAGCGTCCAGTGGGGCAGGTACAGCATTGTTAAGCCAGCGCAGCAGGGCAGCTGCATCGCTGCTGCCGCCGCCAAGACCCGCGCCGGAAGGGACGCCCTTGCGCAGATGAACGTCCAGGCCGGGCACCGGGCAATCAACAGCTGCGGTAAAGGCCGCGTAGGCCCTGGTCAGGGTGTTGTTGCCTTCATCCAGAACCGCTTGGCCTGCCTCGTCGCAGCGCACCACAATGCCAGTGTTGTCCGTAACCTGCAACTTGAGATGATCACAGGGGCGTGACAAGGGATAAAAGAGGGAATCTATCTCGTGGTAGCCGTCCGGGCGAACTCCGGTAATACGCAACCCCAGATTCACCTTGCAGCCTGCGGTGAGAACGCTCATGGCCGTATCCTTGTTCTCATACCGCAGGTTTACAGGGTTTCAAGAGTTACGTGGTCGTTGGTGTACACGCAGATTTCAGCGGCAATGCGCATAGATTCGCGTGCTATGGTTTCGGCGTCCAGATCACTGTGGCGTGAAAGCGCCCTGGCCGCTGCAAGAGCGTAGGGGCCGCCACTGCCTATGGCAGCCACATTGTCGTCCGGTTCAATGACGTCGCCCGTGCCCGAAAGCACCAGTATGTGTTCACTGTCGGCCAGAAGCAGCATGGCCTCAAGCTTGCGCAGGTATTTATCCTTGCGCCAGTCTTTGGTCATTTCAACGGCAGCGCGCACCATATGGCCGCGCACTTCCTTGAGTTTGGCCTCGAACAGCTCGAACAGGGTAAATGCGTCGGCAGTGGCTCCGGCGAAGCCAGCCAGAATTTTGCCGTCGTGCAGGCGGCGCACCTTTTGGGCAGCATGCTTCATGATCATTGTCTGCCCCATGGTCACCTGTCCGTCACCGGCCAGGGCCACCAGACCGTCCTTGCGAACAGCGAGAATAGTTGTGGCGTGCGTTTCCATCAATTCTTGTCCCATATTTCCTTGCGTTCCTTGTAGGCGGCCTCAAGACGTTGAAAAGTTCGCTTGTCCGCGCTGCGGGACGACATGCTTTTGGCTTCGTTGAAGTAACGCTCGGCAAGTTTTTTGTTGTTGGAGTACAGGGCACTGTAAGCCATATGGATGTAGGCCTCGGGCGTATTGCCAGCCTTGCCCAGAGAACGGGCGTAGGCCTCGTGTACCTCGGCGTCCTCTGGCACATACCGCAGCACATCCTTGTAGTGGTTGGCCGCTTGAGCCTGCCTGCCAGTTTCGTCCAGCATGCGCGCATAAAAGAAAGAGGCCATGTAATCCTTGGGATCAATGCGCATGGCTTTGGACAGCAGGCCGTCAGCACGGCTCATGTCACCTTTGCGGTAATGGAAGGCTCCTGCCTCGCGCAATACCAGCGGATCGTCGGGCGCGACCTTGAGGGCCTGATCAAAGGCAGCGCTGGCGTCATTGATGCGGTTCTGACGCGCAAGTACAATGCCCCGGCCCATGCTTGAAAGGCCGTCATTGGCTGAAAACCGTTGCAGGGCGGCCTGTTCGTCGCCGTATCTGGCCCACAGCAGGGTTTTTACACGTGTGAAGCGTTTGTTGTCCTGATTGCGGTCCTGAACAGATTTGGACATGGTCTGAATACGCGCCTGAAGTCCGTTGATACGGTCACCCAGGTCAGGGTGTGTGGAAAGATAGGTGGGCACGCTGATGCCGCTCATCCAGCTTTTCTGGCGCAGCACCTTGAAGCCTCCTACCATGCCATCTGGGGGATAGCCTGCGGCAATGAGGTATTGCAGACCAATGTGGTCGGCCTCATTTTCATCCATGCGGCTATAGTTGAGCATGGCCGACTGCCCGGCCCCCATCGCGCCAACGGCCAGAGCACCGCCGCCCGCACCGCCTGCTGCCACACCAGCCACGGCCAGCAGCAGGGAGCCAAGGGTTATAAACTGGGCCTTTTGCAAACGTGAGGCTACGTGACGCTGCGTGACATGGGCCAGTTCGTGGGCCAAAACACCCGCCAGCTCTTCTTCTTTTTCCAGATTCATGATCAGGCCGGTGAATACGTAAACATATCCACCGGGCACAGCAAAGGCATTGAGGGAGTTGTGCAGTATGGTGGTGGCCTTGAAGCTGAATGGCTGGGGCGGAATGGCCTTTACCAGCCTGGACAGCATGTAGTCCACATACTGTTTGACTTCAGGATCTTCAATGACCGGCAGATTGGAACGCACCATAATGTCGAACTTCTGCCCCATCTCTTTTTCGTCCTTGATGGTCACGCCGCCAAAAAAGAAGGCTTGCGCGGGCGCCGGGCATATCTGCGGCAGCAGAAAGGCCAGCAGTACTATCAGGGCCGTCCATCGACGGGGGGCGCAGTAATGCAACATAGGTTCTCCCGAGTGCCCGTGGCTGGGTCTACTCCAGATCCCAGTCCTGCCCTTCAGGGGTATCGCGCACGCTCACGCCCAGATCCTGCAAAGCCTGACGCAGTGCGTCAGAGCTGGCAAAATCCTTGTTGGCGCGGGCTTCCTGCCGCTCACGCAGCAGGCTTTCAACGCGGGGCATATCAATATTTTTACGGCTGGCGCGCATCGTGCGCAAAGCAGCCAAAAAGGTTTCAGGTTTCTGGCCGAAAAGACCCAGGCGTGTGTTCCACTGTTGCGCACGGGCAAGAAATTCTTGCAGAACATCCCGGCCCGCTTCGCTGGCACGCAGGTTTTTGTCTTCCAGCAGGCGGTTTATGATGCGTACCTGGGTGAAGATGTGCCCCAGAGCCTGCGCGGTATTAAGGTCGTCATCCATTGCCTCGTTCAGCGCCTTGGGCTGTGCGGCCCACTCATCGGCAATCTGCTGGGGCAGGGGGACTTTCTTCCATTTTTCCCTTGTAAGGGCTTTTTCTGCCTCACTCAGGGCGGTGTACACGCGGTGCTGTGCTTTCTCCGTTTCGTCCATACTGTCTGCCGTGAAATCAATGGGGCTGCGGTAGTGCTTGCCCAGCAAAAAGAACCGCAGGGTTTCCGGCAAATAGCTTTCAAGAATGTCGCGGATGGTTTTGAAGTTGCCAAGCGACTTGGACATCTTTTCCGCGTTGACCTGCACAAAGCCGTTATGCACCCAGTAACGGGCCAGGTGGCAATGGCAGACAGCTTCTGTCTGGGCAATTTCGTTTTCGTGATGCGGGAATATGAGGTCCTGGCCACCACCGTGTATGTCCAGAGGCAGAAATGATTCGCTCATGGCAGAGCACTCAATGTGCCAGCCGGGCCTGCCCTGGCCCCAGGGGCTTTCCCATGAGGGTTCGCCGGGTTTGGCGGCCTTCCACAGAGCAAAGTCCAAAGGATCTTCCTTTTCTTCGCCCGGGGCCACGCGCGCACCGGAAAGCAGTTCGTCAAGGCTGCGGCCAGAGAGTTTGCCGTAGGCCTCGTAAGAACGCACCCTGAAGTACACATCGCCCGAAGGCGTGGCGTAGGCTTTGCCAGCCGCGATCAGCTTGGAGCAAAGATCCTGAATTTCTTTGATGTGATCCGTGGCTCGCGGTTCAAAGTCTGCCCGCAGCACACCCAACCGATCCATATCTTCGTAAAAGGCGTTGATATACGTCTGGGCCACTTCGCGCCAGTCGCGGTTTTCCTTGTTGGCGCGGTTGATGATCTTGTCGTCCACGTCAGTGAAGTTACGCACGAAGGTCACGTCCAGACCCAGGTGCTGCAACTGGCGCACTAGCACGTCAAAAACCAGGGCAGAGCGGGCGTGGCCAATATGGCAATAGTCGTATGCGGTGATGCCGCAGACGTACATGTTGACCTTGCCGGGGCGTGCCGGAACGAAAGTTTCTTTCTGGCGGCCCAGGGTGTTGTAGAGCTGCATGGTCTTCCTTTACGCGGGGAGGTTGATCATATCCAGACGGCGCTGGTGACGCCCGCCTTCAAAGCTGTTTTCCATAAAAGCATCCACAATGGCCTTTGCCAGCTCCACGCCCGTGACGCGCGCACCGAGGCAAAGCACGTTGGCGTTATTGTGCAGGCGCGACATGCGGGCGTGCAGTTCTGTGGTGCAGAGGGCGGCGCGGATGCCTGAATGGCGGTTGGCTGCAATGGAAACACCAATGCCGGTGCCGCAGATGAGAATACCCAGTTCGCCGGATGCTTCCACAGCGGCGCAAAGCTTGTGCGCCAGCACAGGGTAGTCGCAGCTGTCTCTGGAGTCAGTGCCGTGATTTATGACATTGATGCCCATTTTTCCCAAATGTTCGGCCAGAGTGGTTTTGAGGTCAACGCCGGTATGGTCCGAAGCCAGATGGATGGATTGCATAACAACTCCTGCAAGGGTGAGGGCAGGCTGACCTGATAGGCCGGTCAGCCTGCCAAAGCAGTTTCGCATCAGAAATGCGTATTTTCAATATGCTGAAGAATTTCCAGTGCCGGATTTCTACGGTTGTTCCCTGACCCGTCAGCAATGCGCAGGTCATAGACTTGGCTCAAGAAGTCAGCTTTTCATTTGCAGACAAGACAAAGCGCCCGTCTGGAAAAGCTAAACCCAATTGCCCGAAACCGATGAAATCCGGCGCCCGTTGCCCCTAGCGCTGCTGGTATTTTGCCAGAGGCAGCAGAGGAACACCTTCTGGTATGGATAAGGTCATTTGCTCTTCTGTAAAGGCCGTGGCGGGCTTTTCTCTTTCCTTGACGAGCACGATGGCGCGCTTGCCATTGCCGTGCGTCAGGTTAAGGCGCTGGGGCAGGGGAGGCTGTGATTCATCAAAAACCACCTCCATCTTCCAGCCCTTGCCGCTGTCGCCCTTTTCGCTCCAGGCCACAGGCAGGCCAGCGGCATCAAGGGTCAGCACGCCGGCGGGGTTGCCCTCAAGCGTGTACTGGGCAAGGTCGCCGGGGATGAACGTCCCAGAGGCGAAGCTTTTGCCGAAAACCTGACTGTAGCGTCCGTTGAGCAGATCGGCCAGATGCCCGAGGTTGAAGGGCACCGGCACGCCGACCTGAAGCAGGGGTTTGGAAGCGCCCTGATAGAAGTATGCTTTGTTGTCGGTGGGGCTGTAGACGAGGAAATGCTGGCCGTCTTCCAGAATTTTAGCCACAGTGGCCCCCACTCCGGCCATAACGTCCAGACGCAGCTTGCGCTGGCTGTTGCCCCAGAAAAGGGCCGTGACACGCCGGGTATCACCCTCGGTGCCAAAGCGCAGGCTCATTTGCAGACGGTAAGGCGTCAGGGCCATGTCCTGTCCCCTGGCTGCAAATTTTTGCCAGCGTTCTTCAAGTCTGGCCTGATTCTCAGGCGTCATTTCCAAAGACGGCTGCTTTGCGCAGGCGGTCAGCAAAGCCAGACTGCAAAGGCAGCAAAGCGCGAGAAATTTTTTCATAACTGTGAAAGCCTCTGCCGCAATGCGTCTGCATTGGCGGGTTTGAGGTCCAGCGCCTTCTGATAGGCGGTGCGGGCCTCGTCTTTGAGCCCCATTTTAGAGGCTATGTCACCGTAATGCTCCCATATGGAAGCGTCTACATGCTCGTCGAGTTTGACGGCACGGCGTATTTCCTTGAGAGCTTCTTCGTTTCTGCCCAGCTTATAGAGAACCCAGGCCAGGGAATCCACAATATAGGACTGATTGGGCGAAAGCTCATCAGCCTTGACAAGCAGGCTCAGGGCTTTTTCCAGATCGCGGTTTTCTTCCGCCAGGGTATAGCCCACATAGTTCAGCGCCTGATAGTTTTCTGGATGCAGGGTGAGTATGTGCTCCATAACCTTGAAGGCTTCTTTTTTGTCTCCAGATTCGTCAAGCAGCGAACCGAGAAGAAAGGCCATGTCGACGTTGTCCGGCCACTTTTTTGCGGCTTTGCGGGCAATTTCAAGAGCCTGCGGCATCTGTTGCTGACGCGCCAGCAGACGAATTTCCAGTTCCCAGAACTGGGGAGCGTCTTCAAACTGTTTTTGGGCCTGTCTGGTTACGGTCAGGGCTTCCTGTTCCTTGCCAGCCTCGCCAAGCAGCTGTATGCGCAGCAGGGCAGCCCTGGGGGCAGCCTTGCTTTGCGGCGGGACTTTGTCCAGCCACGAAAGCGCCATCGGCAGGTCGCGGCGTTGCTCGTAGTTCAGGTCGGCCAGCAGCAGGTAGACGTCAACCGGGGCATCGTCTCTGGCGGCAATCTGCTTGAGCAGGGTCTCACCCTGAAGGTAATGGCGCGAATCAATGAACAGCCCGGCCACGGTAAGCTTGAAGGGGATTGTGTCTGGCCCCTGACGCATGTACTTCAAAGCCTTTTCAGGCTGGTTCATGCGCAGCGAAAGGCTGATGAGGCGCAGCAGCACGTCCTGAGGCGAAAAATTGAGTTTGAGCAGCTTTTCATAGAGGGTACGGGCGGGCTTGAATTCCGAGCGCTGCTCGTAGATAAAGGCCAGTTCGGCCATTGCCTCCACAAAATCGGGCATTTCCTTGATGGCCTTCTGGAGGAAAGGAATGGCCTCGGCGCTACGGTCCATGCCAATGAGGGCACGGGCGTGGTAGTAGTCGACCAGAGGCGTGCGCTCTTTGGAGCTTACGCTGTTAAGCAGGGTTTCAGCCTCGGCGTATTCCTTGCTTTTTACCAGCAGCAAAGCCAGTTCCAGACGGGCATCCAGTGAGCCGGGATGCTTGGCAAGGAACGCCCGCATAAGCTGCACGCCGCGTTCCGGCGTGCCCTGTTCCATAAGCGCTTCGGCATAAAGCAGATTGAGAGACATGTCGTCCGGTGCGACGGCAAGTCCTTGCTCCAGATAGGGCGCGGCTTCAGCCGACTTTCTGCTTACCAGCCAGACGCCGCCTTCAAGCCATATGCTGGCGGGAAGTTTAGCTGCGGCCATGAGAGGCGCGGCCTGCAAAAGAGCGGCTTCGTCCTCGTCATTAAGCGCCTGCGAGTAGAGCAGGAAGGCATAGGTGCTTTTAGCCTCGGG
>NZ_JASGDK010000051.1:0-24258 GCF_047607245.1 Desulfovibrio sp. | reverse complement strand
CAGGGCTTCGTACACGTCTACCTTGATGCCCGCAGCGGCACAGACGCCCGCGCAGGTCAGCGAAGAGGGGCCGGAGCCAATACAGGCCACCTTGAGGTCGCCGCGCGGCAAAGCGCAGGAGTTGGTGCCGGTAACCTGCTCGCAGGCTGATGTGGCAATATAGGTGTCGGCCACAAAGCGTTCAAGACGGCCAATGGCCACAGGCTGCCCCTTGGCTGTAAGAACGCATTTGCCTTCGCACTGGTGTTCCTGCGGGCAAACGCGGCCGCACACGGCGGGCAGGCTGTTGGTGCTCTTGATTATGCGGTAGGCGGCGTCCATATTGCCAAGAGAAACTTCACGGATAAAGTCGCGGATGGGAACTTCCACGGGGCAACCGCTGACGCAGAGGGGCTTTTTACACTGAAGGCAGCGCTTGGCCTCTTCAATAGCCATTTCTCTGGTGTATCCCAGGGCGACTTCTTCAAAATTTGCACGCCTTACTTCGGCAGGCTGGCAGGGCATATCCACCCTGGGGGCAAGGGGCGTCTTTTTTGGGGTCTTAGTTTCCATGAGCAGTCCTCTGATAGTCATCAATGGAGACTTTTTCCTGTTCACGATAGGCAGCCAGGCGGCGGCGCAGTTCGGGAAAATCTACTTCGTGCCCGTCAAATTCGGGGCCGTCCACACAGGCGAATTTGGTTTTGCCGCCAACGCTGACGCGGCAGGCGCCGCACATGCCAATGCCGTCAACCATGATGGGGTTGAGGCTGACAGTGGTTCTTACGCCGAAGGGACGTGTGGTTTCGGCTACGGCGGCCATCATCGGTACGGGGCCGACGGCCACGACTTCAAAGACGGTTTTGTCTTTTTCAAGCCTGTCGCGCAGAAGATCGGTCACAAGGCCCTTGTGGCCGTAGCTGCCGTCATCTGTAGAAATAAGCAGTTCGTCCACAAAGGATTTCAGCTCTTTTTCAAACAGCAGCAGATCTTTGCTACGTGCGCCGATAACGCCCACAACCTTGTTGCCAGCACGCGCGTGGCCCTTGGCGATGTGGTGCATGGCGGCAATGCCCGTGCCGCCGCCCACACAGATGACGGTGCCTTTCTTTTCAATATGGGTGGGGTGCCCCAGGGGGCCGCAAACGTCAAGAATGGCGTCGCCCACATTAAGAGCTTCAAGCAGGGCCGTGCTTTTGCCCATGACCAGATACACAATGGTAATGGTGCCGTTTTCGGCATCGGTATCTGCAATGGTAAGGGGAATGCGCTCTCCATTGGGAGTCATACGCAGCATGACAAAATGCCCGGGTTTTGCTTTTCGGGCGATTTCCGGCGCATCGAGCACCAGCTTGCTGGTTTTGCCCGGGATCAGGCTTTCCTTGTGCAATATGGGTGTTGGCATAGGCTCTCCTCTTCTGGCTTGATGTGGCGATGGTATCTGTGATCACGAACCCTTGCAAGCGCAACCCGCACGGGCTGGCTGTATAACTATTTATGTATAAACACCTTTATTTTGTTCTGCGTATTTTTCTAGAAACTTGGTCTTTTCGCTAAAGGTTTTAATTCCGTGTACCGATAAGGCTAATGATGAGTGGGGAAGGGGAGACATGTGTCGCTAACAAGGAAGCGAACCAGCCCCCCCGATGCAGGGAAGCAGTGATCCATTCAGGGAGGAATGGTCATGTCGCAACGCATCAATGACGCATTCCTGTCGGAAAACGGACCGCAGGACAGGCCCGCTCCTTATTACGAGGAGCATGATCTTGCCCTGATACAACGGTACCTTGCCGTACTGGAAGACAATAAGAAGGCCAGCCGCTCGGGTATAACCGACGCGGGAATGGCAATGGACATGGCGGGATTTGTGCGGCAACAGCTGCAAAAGCCCGCGCAGCGGCCCCGAATATCATCTGCCCTTATGGCTTTGGCCCTGGTGCAGAAGATACCTGACGGGCCACAACAGTAAACCGGCGTTTTTTGCCCTTGTGGGCGAGACGCCGCGGAACCTGAAAAAACGCAACCTGGGCAGGCAGTGTAACACTGTAATGCCGATGTTAAATGAAAAGCATCACTTTTCCGTGACATGAACGGGTGCGTGGCCGGTTCGCAGTCCATGAACAATTCTCCACTCATGTGAAGGGGAGGGCCGTGGGGGCTCTCCCCTTCTTTTATGGATTTGCACCAGAGGGTGATGGTGGCCGTGAGGCCGTCATACGCCGATGCTTCGTAAAGGGCTGGCCGGGTCAGGCTGACCGCCGAGGGGCAGAGGCCGGATAGTCTGAATAGCATGGCAGTGGCAGCCGTGACGGAGCGAGAGCTTCTGCACGGCTTGCCAGTGTGGGCGATGCCATAGTGACAGCCTTGCAGTCTCTGGGGCCTTTTACCATTGAAGACGGTAAAATGTTCTGCGGCGAGCAGCTTGGGCCGCTCGCCGCAATGCGACGTACATTCTGACAAAAGCCTGCTTGCAGCAGATTAACTTTGAAGTGTGATGCCTTTCAAAGTTAATCTGCTCTAGAACACACTTCCTGCTAAAACCCTGGGGAATCACTGATTAAAGAGCCCCCTGGAAACGCTGATATAACAGGAAATCCACCTCGTAACTACACAGCCTAGGGGTAAAAGCCGGTGGGCTTTTCCGCCAGGTTGATCATGATGTTCTTTTGCTGGGTGTAGTGCTCAAGGATCACCTTGTGGGTTTCGCGCCCGATACCTGATTCCTTGTAACCGCCAAAGGGAGCGCCCGCCGGGATGCTGTTGTAGCAGTTTACCCACATGCGCCCGGTTTCAACGGCCCTGCTCACGCGGATGGCGCGGTTGATGTCGCGCGTCCACACTGCGCCGCCCAGACCAAAGACGCTGTCGTTGGCCATCTTGACCACTTCTTCTTCAGTCTTGAACTTGATGATGACGGCCACGGGGCCGAAAATTTCATCCTGGGCCACACGCATGTCGTTGGTGACATTGCCGAGCAGGGTGGGACGCATGAAGCAGCCCTTGCCCAGTTCGCCTTCAGTGACGCGTTCACCACCGCAAAGCACCTTGGCGCCTTCGCCCTTGGCCTGTTCGATGCAAAGCAGTATGGCCTTGAGGTGCGATTCATATATCTGCGCACCCATCTGGGTTTTTGCTTCCCAGGGCAGGCCGACCTTGACGCGGTTGAAGCGCTCAACTGCTTCAGCCACAAACTTGTCGTAAATATCTTCATGCACAAAAACGCGTGATCCGGCGCAACATACCTGGCCCTGATTGAACAGGATGCCCAGTTGCAGGCCGTCCATGGCCAGATCCCACTGGCAGTCGGGGAAGAATATATTGGCCGACTTGCCGCCCAGCTCCAGAGTAGAGGGAATAAGGCGCTTGGCAGCGGCCAGCCCCACGCTGCGGCCCACGTCGGTGGAACCCGTGAAGGCCAGTTTGTTGAAGCCGGGATGGTCCAGAATATACTGGCCCGAGCGGGAGCCGCGCCCTGTTATGACGTTGAATACGCCCTTGGGCAGCACCTGGCCTACAAGGCGTGCCAGTTCAAGAACGGAAAGAGAAGTGTGGTTTGAGGGCTTGAACACGGTGCAGCAACCGGCAGCCAGCACCGGGGCCAGCTTCCACGCGGCCATGAGGAAGGGGAAGTTCCAGGGTACGATCTGGCCCACAACGCCGATGGGTTCACGCAGCACCAGAGAAAGCGTGTTGCCGTCAAGCATGGTGGCTGTACCTTCGTCGGCGCGCACTACTCCCGCAAAGTAGCGGAAGTGGTCGGCGGCAAAGGGAATGTCCACATTCATTGTTTCGCGGATGGGCTTGCCGTTGTCCAGCGTTTCCACCATCGCGAGGTGTTCCTTGTTGGCGTCAATTATATCCGCGATCTTCAAAAGCAGGTTGGCGCGCTCGATGGGATCTGTTTTTCTCCAGCTTTCCCATGCGCGTGTTGCGGCTTTGACAGCGGCGTCAACATCTTCCTTGGTGGCTTCAGCGCAGGTGGCAAGGCGTTCGCCGTTGGCGGGGCAGAAAGTGTCGTAAGTTGCACCGTCAGAAGCATCCTTCCACTGACCGTCAATGAAGAGGGAATATTTGTCCTGCAAGTTTGGCTTTTTCATGACACATCCTTTGGTTAAAGGTTGGCATTCGCAGTATTCATTCTGTTGTGTTAGTGTAATAACTCCTTATTCAGTATACTTCATGCTTAACGGCATGAAAAGTTAGAAAATAAACTTTAGTTGTGAAAAAAGTATCAACCTGGCGGCAGTATGTTCAAGAATGATACATTCTCAACATATCTCCGAGCGCATTGTAAGCTAAACGCTAAAAGAGAAAAATCGGCAACAGAGTCACGCTCTGCATGATTATCAGGACAGACCGTGAATAAATTGTCTGCAATTCAAGCAAGATGAGCAGCAGGTCACGCTATCTGTATCAGCATCTATGTATTTCAGTGGGTTAGGTTGGTCAATCACTCAATATAGGGAGTAAAAAAAAGCAAAATAGCAAGGTTACTTTATGAGCATAAGCATAAGGCGCAATGCTGGGTTTTTATGGCAGCAACGGCGCTATGCCGAAAGGCTTGATAAAGAAAAGCAAGGCCGCATTATGGCGGGAAGGTGCGCAGTTTGTCATCGGCATACTGCCAGTTTCAGGCAGAATGCCCTGACAGGCATATGGGCAGGTTCTTCTTCATGAGTGGTGATTGGGGCGATACCGTTGTCGCGGTAAGACTTTACGTGGCGCATTCAGATATAGATTCATTTGCAGATACACAGAGTTGATGGCAACGACAGGCCCGTAAGGTCGCCTGGCTCCACAAATAAATAGCAGTGCTGCTCTTGCAGGCAGCCGTTGTGACACAAGAATCTGTGAGTGGCGGCAGCACCTTCTGCGGCGTTGTTTTAGTCTGCCTGCCTGTAACCGTGGCTGAACTTGGCTGCGTAAAGCAGTGAGGCTGTATCCGCCGCATTTTGACCCGGCAGCACCAGAAAAACGGTCTGCCGAACAAGGCCGTTTTCTTCCACGCACTGAGCCAGAGTTCCGGCAGTGGTCCAGACAAGGCGCTGGTCAGGCCAGCCCACGCGGTAGGCGCACAGAATGGGCGTCTCTGGCGGAGTGTGGGCCAGCAGTTCAGCCTGCAGGTTTTCGCTGGCTCCGGCTGACAGGTAAACAGCCAGGGATGTGCCGTGGGCTGCCAGCAGGCGCAGGGCCTCGCGTTCCGGCACGGGAGTGCGGCCTTCCATACGGGTAATGATGAGGCTCTGGGTCACTTCGGGCACGGTAAAGGTCACGCCTGCGGCTGCGGCTGCCGCACAGGCAGCGGTAACACCCGGTATGACGAGCCAGGGAATGCCGTCCTTGTCCAGCAACCGGGCCTGCTCGCGCAGCGCCCCGTACAACGAAGGGTCGCCAGTATGCACGCGCGCCACTGCGCCGCCTGAAAGGGCCGTGCGCCGCACCAGATCATGACATTGCTCGAGCGTCAGGGGGGCAGAGTCCACTACGGGCACTCCGGGGGCCGCGCAGGCCACCACATCTGGCGGCACCAGCGACCCGGCATAAATTACCAGACTGGCCTGTTCAATGGCCTTACGGCCTTTGATGGTCAGCAGTTCGGGATCGCCCGGGCCTGCCCCCACAAAACTGACAAGACCTGGGGCTGTGCTTTTTGTACTCTTAGCCATGCCGGGGGCGGCGTCGGGACAGACATTTGGGCAGACATTGGGGCTGGCGTCGAACCCTGCGCCGGGACATTCGTTGGAATTGACATCAGCACCGACATCAGGACGGAGAGTTGCTTTGCTGCTATTCATGACTACGCTTCTGCGCCACGCCTTCGGGGGCGGGTTTTTGGGCCGTCACCAAAAATACAGGATTCATGGCCGCCAGATGTATATCGCCCCCCAGTTCTCTGCCTTCTGAAGCCTGAATCTGGCAGATTTCCACCGGCCAGCCAAGCCGTTCGAAAAAGCTGCGGCACAGGCAAAAAGTGTCCAGCAGAACACAGCTTGCCACCACGCGACCACCCACAGGCAGGCGAAGGCAAACATGCCCAAGAATGTCCTCGCCGTCTTCGCCAGAAAGCCCGCCGCCAATGAAGACGCGGTGTGGATCAGGCAGCGAGGGCAGGCACTCCGGTGCTTCTCCCAGGCGTACGTCCAGAATGGCCGCGCCGAAGCGGCGGCGGTTCTCCTGAATGCTCATGGCCCGTCCCACGGATCTTTCAACTGCCACCACGCGTCCTTCGTGGGCCAATACGGTGGCTTCAAGCGCTACGGCCCCTGAGCCGGAACCAACGTCCCACACCACATGATGCGGTTCAATCTGTAGCAGGGCCAGTGCCGCGGCCCGCACAGGTTTTTTACTGATCAACCCTCTGTCCACAGCCAGTTCATGCGCGTTCAGGCCCAGCCGGGCGCGGCGTGGCGCATCGCCGGGCACGAGAATAAAGGTGCAGGCCGGGCCGAAGGATGTTCCGGCAGCCTGGGCCAGCTCCATAGTGTGGCAAATTTCGTCTGGTGCGCCCATACGCTCAAAAATGTGGGCAGTGAACCAGTCAACACCTCGGTCCAGAAGGTGCCGCGCCAACAAGTCGGGCGTCATGCGGGCATCGGTGAGTATGCAGAGGGGCGCGTTTTTACTTACTGCAGCATTGAGGGGGCCGAGGTCGTCCCGTCCGTGCAGGGAAAGGCAGATAACCTTGTGCCAGGGCAGGGCCAGGCGGGCGCAGGCCTGTTGCAGAGAACTGACGGCAGGCATGAGGCGCACTGCCTCTTGCCCGAGCAGGCGCACGAGGGTAGCCCCAATGCCGAAAAGCAGCGGGTCGCCGTCGGCCAGCATGACGACGCGTTCTCCGGCTGCGCGCATCTGGCTCAGTCTGGTGAGCACTGGTTCCAAGGGGGTGCTCAGGGGCAGCAGGCGCGCCTTGAGCACATCCTGGGCCGCATTGTCTTCGTAAACATCAAGAGAGGAGGGAGCGGACAGATTTGAGGGGTCCGCAGCACGCGCCGGGGTGCTTTCTTCAGGCGCTGCGCCCGTCAATTCACGCAACAGCTGTTTGCCCCCGCAAATAACATCCGCCCCCTGCAACAGGGTGCGCTGCCCGGCTGTGAGTAGCGGCAGGCCGCGCGGGCGGGCGCAATCCAGCCCAAGCACCGTAATGGGCGACGGTTCGGCTGTGGTTGGCTCAAAAATGAAGAAAGACTGCAAAATATCTGACATGGGCGGCCAGTCGTCAGCCGATGATTCTGCGGATTGTTCTTCCTGTGGTTGCGGCGCGGTCTTGTGCTGCTTTTTGGCAGGGCGGGCAGACGAAGCTGTTTTTGCTGGTTCAGAAGTAATGCCAGGACTGACGATTTCTGATTTTTCGGCTTCGGCAGCTGTGCAGGTGTCCACAGTCGCGTCCACAGGCGTTCCCGGCAGGACAGAAGGCTTTTGCGTTTCAGGAGATTCCTGCGCAACAGGAGATGGCGATGGCGTTTGTGCCGCATCGGGGGCAGAAGTGGGCAGATTTGGTGAAGGGGCCGCTGCAGAGGCAGTGTTTTCGCTAGAATCTTCAAGCGGAGCATGTGATGTGTCGGGCGCGTCAGCAGGCCCGTCGTCAGAAACCGCGCCAGAGGCAACCCCATAGTCTGCGCCAGAAACGGCGTCAGAATTTATGCCGGAAATGACGTCAGAAACGCGAGAAAGCGCGCGGGGCGTCTTTTCGGACAAGGAATCCGCCCGATGTTCGCTTCCGGTTTCGGTTCCGCTCTGTGCGGGCACGGCGATGCCGGGCAGTGCGACCTGATGTTTCATAATGCCAGTAATTCCCTGCCGTCTGTGTGAAAAAGGTGCAGGCGCACGTGGCGGCCTGCGAAATTTGCCGCTACAGCAGCGGCTCTTTCGCCTGTAAGGGCAATGACGTCGTTTCCGGCTTTGTCCTGCAACAGCAGCTCCAGTGCGTGAGCGGCGGTAACGCAGTTGCGTACCTCATCTGCGCAGGCCGCGCCGCATTGGCGGCACAGGCGCGCGAGGTCTTCCATATCCAGATCTGCGTGGCGGGCATGTGTGTAGGCGTGCCCCTGAGCCAGTTTGACCAGTTTACCGAAAAAACAGCCCCATATAAGATTTTCAAAAGGCATGGCTCCCGCAGCCTTAAGCGAAAATGCTGCAAAGTCTGCCACTTGGATGAAACTTCTTTGCGGCATCTGCGGATATTTGTCCATAAGCAGGCGTTCGGAGCGTCTGCCTGTGGTCAGGCCCATGTCGCGGCAGCCGGTCGCCAGCGCCACGGCCAGACCTTGCTCGATGGTGGCTTTCCACGCCTGATGGCTGTAGGGGCGCACCGTGCCTTGCGTGCCGAGAATGGAAATGCCGCCTACAATGCCAAGGCGCGGGTTGAATGTCTGCCGGGCCAGGCGTTCGCCTTCAGGAACACTGATTATTACGCGCAATGGCAGGCGTGGCCTTTCACCCAACTGGAAAACCGCACGGTGCAGGGCAATGGTGATCTGCTGGCGCGGCGTCGGATTAACTGCGGCTTCTCCCACCGGAACAGGCAAACCCGGCAGGGTCACGCGGCCCACGCCGGGGCCGCCTTCAATGCTGACGGTAAAAGGGTGCGCCAAGCCAGAGGCTGCGACCGCTTCTGTAGTATGACTGATAGCAGGCTGTTCGGCTACAGGAAAATTTTCAACCACTGTGACCGTAATAAGCGCTCCGGAGGTCGCGTCCGGGTCGTCGCCGCCATCCTTGCGTATGGATGCGTGGGCCACGCGCAAACCGTCGTCCGCGCTGTTGCGCCCGCTGGGACCAGTGGCGGCTGTAGCGGGATGCGCTGCCTGCGCAGAAGGCGTTTTTTGAGCAAAAAGCGCTGCAAACTCGGGGCATGAAGCCAGTTCCGGGGCTGGCCCGTGCTGGCAGGCCGCCACTTCAAGCCGCAGCATGCCTCTGGGTTCAGGAATTTCCTCGCCATCAAAGCCGCCAGAAGCAACGTTGCTGGCAATCGCGCAATCTGTCGCCGCAAGGTGTTCTTCGGGCGTTGGGGCAGGCGGAAAGCTGAAAGGAGGCAGGGGCACATCCACATGGCTCACTGCATGCCCTGTCCTCAAGAGGTGCAAGGCGGCCAAGGCCGCGCCCGTAGCCGCAGAACCTGTGGTAAATCCTTCGCGCAGTTTTGCGGTCATAGTCAGTCTGTCATATCAGGCAGCCAAACCTGCCCTTTGGCCACCAGAGTGACGGGGCCGTCCACTCCAGCCATTGACACGCCGTTCTCAGAAAAAAGACGTACATCCAAAGAAGAGCCGCTGGGCTGCATGATGCTGAAGGCATTGCCCCCGCCAGCCTGCGAGCGGCTCAAGGCCAGGGCCAGCGCGCCGGACCCGCAAGCGCTTTCAAGGTAGTCGGTGCGCGTATCACGCACGTGCACAATGGGCAGCATGTTGAGCTGACCTTGCAGCACGCGCCACCATATGACGCCAACAGCCTCTTCCTGCTCAAGCTCGTGCCGCTCACGCAGCAGGGCCGCTGCGGCGTGGCAGTCTTCGGGCTGATTGTGGATGTGTCCGTCCAGCAACAAGTGGCAGATGCCGGGAAGGCGTACCAGATGTATACCTTCGGCCTTGCGCTGTATGGTGATTTCGGGGAGGCGCAACCGGGCCTCCACGAGCCAGTGGGGGGCGCGGCCTCGTACATAAAGCTGTACAAGGCTCGGCCAGCCGGAAACGCTGACTTCATAGAGCCGTTGCATTGCCGAAGATCCGGCAGAAGCCGTCGCGCCTGCGCTGTCGTCTGTGGCCTGCACCTGCTGCTCGCAGTCTGGACAGTGGCAGGAAATATCGCCGGGCTGCTCCAGGCAGGCTTCGTCGCATGCCAGCATCGCGCCCATAGCACGGCTGGCGTTGACGCAAAACTCGCCGCCCGCCATGCGCAGGCTGGGGCCGCTGACATCTACATAACCTGCCTGTTCACCGCCAAGGCAGGATTCGCTCAGGGCCTGTCTGGCGAGGTGACTTTGCAGGGACGGAGCAAGGCCGCTCGACGGAAACAGAAGTGTGGTGTTTCCGCCAGGGCTCCATTTGGAAAAAATGAGTGTGGGCATAGGGATATTCCTTTGACTCTTCTTTAAAGTATGCCTCAGGCGCGGCATGCTGTCCAGCGGAGTAAAATACTATGCTTTCAGCGTGAGGAATACGGGAATCCTCGTCTTGAGGAAGTGGAGGCGCAAAAAGCACTTATTAGAAACAGTTTCCTATTTAAAACTTGCGGTTTTTCATAAAGGCGGTTATGAATAAGGCAGTTGCCGTCTCCAAAGGCTAAGCCTGGAGTGAGCTGGCAACGTGGCGGGCACACCGCGATTTACTGTTGGTTGACGGTAATTCGACGAACTTATCAACGTTTGGGAGGCAGTATGAAATCGTTTCGTCTTCTTGTTCTGGCCGCTGCTCTTGTACTGAGCTACGCTGTGGCCGCTGCGGCCGCTCCGGCCTGCACCAAGAAAATCGACAGCTTTGACTTCGTTGTGGACTACTCTGGTTCCATGATGATGAAGAACGCTCAATTGAAGCAGGACAAGATCCTTGTGGCCAAAAATGTGCTGCAGCGCATCAACGCCGCTATCCCTGCTCTGGACTATAACGGTGGCTTGCACACCATTTCCCCCAACGGCGCTATCGTTGCTCAGGGTCCCTGGAACCGCAACACCATGGCCGCTGGCATCAACAAGCTGCGTTCCGGTTTTGACATCTTTGGTCGTATGACCAGCATGGGCACCGGCCTGCAGGCTTACGAACCCTTCCTGTCCAGCATGAAGCGCGACGCCGCCGTTATCCTTGTGACCGACGGCGACAACAACCGTGGTTCCAATCTGGTGGAAGTTGCCCGTCAGCTGTACGCCAGCCAGCGTAACCTGGTTATCCACATCGTTTCTTTCGCCGACAACAAGAACGGTGAAGACACCATCAAGCAGGTTGCTGCTCTGAACCCCGCCACCATCGTGGTGCGTGGTGAAGAACTGGCCACCAGCGACGCCGCCGTTGAGCGCTTCGTTCTGTCCGTGTTCTGCCAGGACGAAGACGTGATCGTGCTGCGTGGCGTGCACTTCGCTTTCAATTCCTATGCTCTTGACAGCAAGGCCATGGGCATCCTGAACGAAGCCGCCGGCCTGATCAAGGCCAGCCCCAACAAGCGCGTAGTGCTTGCTGGCTGGACCGACTGGGTTGGTTCTGACGCTTACAACATGAAGCTTTCGCAGGAACGCGCCAACAGCGTGAAGAACTACCTCGTGAAGCAGGGCATCCCCGCCAGCCGCATGACCGCCATTGGTCGTGGCAAGTCCTTCAAGTACAACAACGAAACCGATGAAGGTCGCGCCATGAACCGGCGCACCGAAATCTCCTTCGAATAATCGAAGGTCGGTTACTACTGGAATAACATGCAAAAAGCCGGGTGGCCCATGCCGCCCGGCTTTAATGTGTGAGGTGCTATGCGTAAACAAATATTTTTGGCTCTTCTGCTGACTTTTGGTCTGACTGCAAGCGGCTGCGCCTGGTTTGGCGGCGACACTTCTTCTACTGAAGCGGCGATCACACCCGCTCAGCCCGAAGCGGCCACTGAGCCAGCACCTGCGCCGGCTCCCCCGGCCACGGGCAAAGCCGCAACCAAAGCAGCAGCCAAGGCCGATAAGAAAGCCGCCAAAACTCCGGATAAAAAGCCTTCTGCCAAGGGTGCCAAAACCGAAGCCCAAATTGCCGCCGAACTGGAAACAGTGGGACGCAAGCTGGTCGCTCAGGCTGGTAGAACCGTGGTGCCTTCCAAGGCCAAGAAGGACGTGCGTCAGGTCGGTAAAGATTTTGTTGCAAGCTATGTTGAAGTGGACGAAAGCACCATCTCCACAGAACTGCGCCCCGGTGCTTCCGGTCAGTATGTAGGCTTTGTGCGCTACAAGGAAAATGTTTACGAATGCCACGGCGCCAGCCGTCAGGCTGCCCTTACCGCAGCCTGCGAGCAGGTAAAAGCCCGCAGGATCAACGAATTGATCAGGTATGACGGGTCAAGCTGGCAGTACTAGGCCGCTTGAAAAGCGTCAGGCATAAGGTTTTTCAGCGGGGCTTCGGCCCCGCTTTTTTCGTGTGGGCTGTCGTCTGTGCGTTCCAGCATGCTTTGGTTGAAATTACAGACAGCGCGGCAAAGTGCGCCCGTGGCTTTTTTGATTACGCCAAGAGCCGTGGTAAAGATTGTTGTAAAAATTGCGATGAAAATTGTATTGAAGCCTATTCACGAATGAATATCGGCGCGCGGCGTCATTATTATAATGAGCATGGCGCTTAAGCACCTGCTAGAGCCTACTATTTTGAAATACGTCAGATTTTGGCATAGTCATTCTGACGGGAAAAGTGGTTTCCGGCAGAATTCGTGCAGTTTTAGGTAAATAATACGGGCTTGCTGTGTTGGTGCATTTAGCTTTTTTTAAAGCTAGAATGTGCTGGTGCTGAAGTGGTTGGCAAAAAAGTGGGCGGATAAGAGGAAAGGGCTGATCAAGATTGTGATCAGTACGTGAATGAGCCGAGTTCGTGCAGTGCCGAAAAATTGTGACTGCTTGAACTTAAGCCTGTACAAGAGCTACTGTAGAAAAGAGAATGGAGTGAGTGTTACCCGGCAGCGGTATTGTCGCTGGCGATGGTCTCTGGCGGAAGGTTGCCCATAATCCAGTTCACGCATTCCTGCGGTGTTTTGCAAGACGCCTCACAGCACAGGGTGGCATAACGCGTATACAGGTCCTGCCGCTCCAGAAAAATATCGCGCAGCGTCTGCCCGGGGGCAATGGCCAGGCCACGCTGCGGGTTGCGGGCTATGCGTTCTTCAACCGTCTGTAAAGGCACTGCCAGATGCACCAGGGGGCCAAGTGTGGCAAGGTGGCGCATGGCCTTTTCACGGTAAACAACGCTGCCGCCAGTGGCGATAACAGTGCGGTTGGCTTTTATGGAGCTGACCACGCTGGCTTCCACATCAAGAAAAGCATCTTTGCTCAGAGCGTCAGTAACGTCTTGCAGGCGTGCTGCATAGATGGCTTCAATCAGATGATCGCTGTCCATAAAGGCCCAGCCCAGGCGGCGGGCAAGCGCTTCACCAATAGTGGACTTTCCTGCTCCCGCCATTCCAATCAGGATTATGCACGGAGATGGCCTCACCGGAGCTGTTATGGAAGAAGGGCCAGAGCAATCTGTGGCGACGGCAGTAGATGAGGAAGCAGGCATTGTGGCTCCTTGACCAGTGGGAAAGACATTTGAAATGTGCCCAAGGGGCGGGTTGCTGTCAAGCCAAGGCGAGCCTGACGGGCTCGAACCTAAAGTTTGAAGGCCGCTGGCCGATAAACGTTGTAGAGGTGGTATCATGCCCATGACAGTATGCAAAAAAACAGTGATTGCCCGCGCGTTGTGCCGCACGGTCCTGAGCGCGGCTGTTTTGTGTTTGAGCGCTGCGCCTGGACCGCTTGACGTGTTTCCAGCGCAGGCCGCGGAGTCCTCACTGCCGCAAACCTTGCCAGACGGCGGGGCAAATCTGAATGAGGCCTGGATGCGCAATGGCGGTGCGCGCCTGTACTGGAATACGCTGACGCAACCGCGCCAGATTCGCATGGCGGGCGCTGCATTTGCCGATCCGGCTGCCGTGCCTGAACTCATGTCCAGCCCTCAGGGGCAACCTGCGGGCAAGTCTGTGGGCAAGGGCAGCCGTAGCGCTGCACCCCATAGTGTAACGGTAGATCCCAATGCTCCGGTGCGCCCCTGGCCCGGTGGCGCCTCACGTTCTGCAAAAAAGGACGCAGCCGCCACCATGCAGCAGACTAAAACCCCGGCAGCGCAAAAACCTGTGTCGACCAGCCCCACCCCTACGGCGCCCGCGTCACAGCAGGGTAACGGCAAGGCTGTGCCTGCTGCGTCAGCTGCAACAGCAACTCCGGCTTCGGGTAAAAACGGAGCCCGTGGGGGTACGGCAGCAACGGCAAACGGTCAGTCCAGCAGCGCAACTTCTGTACCACAGGCGGCCGCCGGATCAGGAAGCGGCCGGGCAAGCGGCTCATCCGCCGCATCTGCTTCCAGCGGAGGCATACCAGCAGCCACGCCTGCTGCCATACCTGCAGCTGCGTCGTCCTCCCCCGCAATGTCGCTGACGGGAACTGGGCCAGCAGCCGGCGCGCTGGGACAGACAGCGGCTGACTCTGCACGGCAGGCCAATGCCAATTCCCGTGCGGATGTTCCCATTCCTCCTCCCGTGCCAGCTCTCACCGCCGACGACCTGCTTCCGCCTTCCAACGGGGCGGGCTACGGTTCTGGTTCAAGTTCCAGCTCGAGTGGAGCCGCCCCCGTGCGAGCACCAATGCCCTAATATCAGTTACGCCATTTCTTGTCTGGCGTGACGGTGCAGTTTTTTTACAAGGTACTCAAGGGCTCCGGCGGTTCTGTGCCGTAGATTTTCGGCAACTGTGCGAATATGTAGTGCAGGGCAGACCCAGTCTGCGCTTGACGGGGGGGCTGCGTGCGTGTATGTAGCTTCTTCCATATATTTTAACGCCAGGGCCTTGCCGTCCCTTACCGCAACGCGGTGGATGGCACCCCAACCGCTAAAAGCCCGGCGTACCGCAAAGTCCCGGTTCGGGCGCTGGCCATACCGGAAATTTTTAAGGAGTCAGTCATGAAGAGAACTTATCAGCCTAGCAAAATCAGAAGGGCCCGCACCCACGGTTTTCGCGCTCGTATGGCCACCCCTGGCGGCCGTGCTATTCTGCGTCGTAGTCGCGCCAAGGGCCGCAAACGCCTCAGCGCCTGATTGAACAGGGGGCAGCCCCTGTTCGTCGTCCGGGAGCTTCCATGTGCCGGTACCTCCTGCCCCGGCAGTTGCGCATCCGCCGCCGGGTGGAGTTTACAGCCTGCTACGAGCGGGGCAGGCGCTACCACACCGAGCATTTCCTTGTCTTTGTGTTGCCGGGAGCCTGTCCCGGTCTTCGCGCGCGTACAGGCATGGCTGTCTCCCGTAAGGTAGGCAACGCCGTGGTCCGAAATCGCGTCAAGAGACTCTTGCGGGAATTCTACCGCCTACACAGAGAGGAGCTGCCCGTGGAGGCTGACATCGTAACCATAGCCAAAAAGCATACCGGAGAAGCCGCACTGGATTATGCCCGTGTGGCTGCGGAGCTTTTGCCACTGTTGCAGCGAGCGGCCCGACACCAGTCGGGCTCTTCGGCATTGGCGGATATGCCATGAGCAAGTTGTTGCGTACTTTCTGCGTATTTCCCATTCGGGTATACCAGCGCTGCATCTCGCCCGTATTGCCCCCTGCCTGCCGTTATTATCCCACCTGTTCCGCCTATGCCGTAGAGGCCGTCATGACCCACGGCGTGCTGCGGGGCGGCTGGCTGGCGCTCAAGCGCCTGGCCAGCTGTCACCCTTGGGGCGGTTCGGGCTATGACCCGGTTCCACCACCAGCACGACGTCGTCATGACGTTCCGCCATTGTCCCAGGAGTGAGCGCCCTCATGCAAGACGGTAAAAATCTTATCATCGCCATTGTTCTTTGTCTTATTGTCATTGTCGGCTGGGGTTATCTGGCCGAGCATATGGGCTGGACCTCCAAGCCCGCCCCGGTGGCGCAGCAAAATCAGAATCAGCAGGCTCCGCAGCCGCAGCAAGCGCAATCAGCGCCTGTATCAACGCAGGCCAGCCTGCCTGTTTTTGCGCCTTCAGCCGGGCGCGACCTCACTGTGGACACTCCCCTTTATGAAGCCGTTATTTACAGCGGCGGCGGCGCGTTGCGCTCGTTCAAACTCAAGAAGTATCAGGTTGGTCTGGTGGCTGATTCGCCGCTGGTCAACATGGTTGATCCCCAGACGGCCCAGGTGGCCCCTCTTGGACTGGTTATCAACAGCCAGCCTTCGTGGAGCACCGGCCAATGGTCTATGGATACCGACGAAAAAGGTCTCAGCCTTAGTGAAGACCAACGCGGCACCCTGCGCCTGATCGGCGAAGTAGACAATTTGCGGGTGGTTCGTGAGTTGACCTTCAACTCTTCAAACTACCTCATCAGTGAAAAAGTTCGTGTGACGAACCAGGGCGAGCAGGCCCGCAGCGTGCGCGTGAGCTATACTGCCGCCGCTGATGCAAGCAACGCCTCTGGCGATCGTTACGACGCAATGCGCATTGCCTGGGATAATGACGGCAGCCTCAAGGAAGAAAGCTCTTCCAGCACTCTTGAAACCACAGGTGTGCAGGCTGTAGGCAAGATTTACTGGGCTGGTGCCATGAGCACCTATTTTCTTACAGCTGTACTGCCCGGCGATGTCAATAACGTGACCGTCAAGGGCGTCATGCAGCAGAACGTGTACCGCGCAGCTGTGGAAGAGCAGGAAACCCTGCTTGGCCCCGGTCAGGAAAAGGAACTGTCTGTTTCTTACTGGGTTGGCCCCAAGGTGCGTTCCGAACTTCAGGCTGTTTCACCCCAGCTTGCCAAGAGCGTCGATCTGGGCTTTTTCCACATCATCGCCAAAGGTCTGTTGTGGCTGCTGGAATTTTTTCAGAAGTATGTTCACAACTGGGGCCTGTCCATCATTCTGCTGACTGTGCTCATCAAGGCCGTGTTCTGGCCCCTTACGGCCAAGAGCTACGCCTCAATGGAAAAGATGAAAAAGTTGCAGCCCCATATGACGGAGCTGCGTGAAAAGTACAAGGACAACAAGGAGCAGATGAACAAGGAGGTCATGTCCCTCTACAAGACCTACGGCGTTAATCCAGCCAGCGGTTGCGTGCCCATCCTTATTCAGATGCCCGTGTTCTTTGGACTGTATCAGGCCCTGCTGACCTCCATTGAGCTGCGCCATGCGCCCTTTATCAAGTACCTGCCGGGAACGGACATGCTCTGGCTGGCCGACTTGTCTACCAAAGACCCGCTGTATATTACTCCTGTCATCATGGGCATAACCATGTTTTTGCAGCAGAAGATGAGTCCTCCTGCCACTGACCCCACCCAGCAGAAGATCATGATGTTTTTGCCCATTATCTTCACCGTGCTTTTCCTGAACTTCCCCTCAGGGCTTGTGCTGTACTGGCTGGTTAACAACGTGCTTTCCATTGCCCAGCAGCAGATGATGATCCGTAAGTTCAAGGCCCACGCCGCCGCGAAATAGCCGCAACGGCGGCCTGTACCGCCTATTGGAACGAGGACGAGTATGGAAGGGTTTAAAGAATTCCAGGGGAAGGACCTGGACAGCGCCATCGAAGAGGCTTGCAGCTACTTTGATTCGGCGCGTGAAAAGCTGGAAATTGAAATCGTGCAAGATTCCAAGTCCGGTATATTTGGGATCGTCGGTGCGCGCAAAGCCAAGGTGCGCGCGCGCCGGGTGCAACTGCGCGAAGCTGTTGAAAGCGTGCTAGGCCGCAAGGGGGGGCAAACTGCCCCCGCCGCAGCAAGCGACGCCGCTTTGGCTGAAGCCCCGGAAAAAAACCGTAGCCAGCGTGAAGAAAATGGTCAGGCCACCGCTGGCCAGCAGGAAAAGCGCAATGGCCGTTCCCGCGGCCGCAAGCCTGCCGCCGAAGCTGGAACTGCCAGTCAGCCTGAAGCCGCACAGGGCCGCGAAGCCCGGTCTGGCAAGGGCTCTGGGCCGCGTACTGAAAAGCCTGGCGATAAAAACGCCGAGCGTAGTGCTGAAAAAAGCAACATGCGCAACGGTGACAAAGCTGCTGACAAGGTCTCCGATAAAAGCCCTGAAAAATCAGTTGAAAAAACTGAAACCGATGGGCGGGCAGAACGCTCCAGAGACAGAGCTCCCAAAAACGGCGGGCGTGGTCAGAACGGCCAGAACGGCGACGAAAACCGCCGGGCCGAGGGCCGTGGCCGCCGCGGAGAAGCGCATGACAATCGCGAGAATCGCAGCGCCGTGAAAGAAGGTGGCCGCGAGGTTGCCCGTCAGGCCAAGTCTGCAGACGCTCTGGACGATGATTTTGAAGAAGTCGCTGAAGGCCTGCCTGCAATGCCGATGGAGCAGCTCGATCAGGAGCGGCTTGAGGCTCTGGTGCGCGAAACCGTACGCCAGCTTGTGCGCCCCATCGTGGGTGACGCTGTGCAGCTTGAGGTAAAACTGGGCGGCGACAGGGTACAGGTAGGCATTGATAGTGAAGAAGATTCCGGCCTGCTTATCGGTCGTGAAGGCCAAACCCTGGCAGCGCTTCAGTACATGATTTCGCGGATTGTATCGCGCGGCATGAACGCGGCCGTACGCGTGCAGCTTGACGCTGGCGAATACCGCAGCCGTCAGGATGAAAAACTGCGCGAAATGGCGCTTTCGCTGGCCGAAAAGGTACGCTTGAGCGGCCGCTCTTATTCCACGCGGCCCCTGTCGTCCTACCACCGCCGCATCGTGCACGTCTGTTTGCAGGAAGCCACGGATGTGCAGACGCGCAGCACGGGCGATGGTCCCATGAAGAGAGTTGTGATACTGCGCAGGAAGGCTGAAAAGAATTAGGTTCTTTCAGTGAAAATCCGGCTGTTGCGCCCGCAAGGGCAGCACTTCAAAACTACCGGACTGTGCTACCATTCTATAGCGGCTTCCGTATTTTCGCCTTGGGCGAAGAGGCGGGAGCCGCATTTTCCTGAACCCTGAAAAGCCGAGCCGCCTTACGGCTCACGGCAAGGAACAGAGGCTTGCGGCGCGATCATGAGCAGCACCAGCACCAATGACACCATTGCGGCCATTGCCACTCCTCCCGGTTCTGGCGGGGTAGGCATTGTGCGCATTTCAGGCCCGGAAGCCAAGCAGGTGCTCTCGCGTATGTTTTTGCCACTGTCGCCCAAGTTCGATAATTTTCGCCCCTGGCTCATGCACAGAGGCCGCGTTCTGGACTGGAATAGCGAAGCTCTGGATGATGTGCTGGCCGTGTTTATGCCTGGCCCGCGCAGTTTTACTGGTGAAGACGTGGCCGAGATTCATTGTCACGGCGGGGCCTTCATCGTACAGGCCGTTCTGGAGAGCGCGTTGCGCCAAGGTGCGCGCCAAGCCCTGAAAGGTGAATTTTCGAGGCGCGCGTTTGTTAATGGCCGTATGGACCTGAGCCAGGCCGAGGCCGTGGCCGAGCTGATTGCCGCGCCCTCGCGTGAAGCCCTGCGCTATGGGCTCAACCGTTTGGACGGGCTGCTCGCCCGCCGCACCGAAGCGCTGCGCAACGAGCTTGAAGTGTTGCGCATGCAAGTTTGTGTGGCCGTGGATTTTCCCGAGGATGAGGTGGAGGGCATGGACGCTCCCACGTTCAGCGCTACTGTTGCAAAGGTGTCCAAAGCGTTGCAGCACCTGCTTCAGGGCAGCCGCCGGGCGCGTGTCATGCAGCAGGGCGCGGTAGTAGTGCTGGCTGGCGCCGTCAACGCGGGCAAATCCAGCCTCATGAATGCGCTGCTCGGACGCAACAGGGCACTTGTTACGGATATTCCCGGCACAACCAGAGATTTTCTTGAAGAAGCCTGCGATCTTAGCGGGTTGCCTGTGCGCCTGACAGACACCGCAGGGCTGCGCAAGGCCGCTGAAAGTATTGAAGAACTTGGCGTCGAGCGCAGCCGTCAAAAACTGGCCGAAGCTGATGCCATTGTTCTGGTTGTGGACGGTGGCGCTCTTGGAGAGGCCGGGGCCAATGCCGAAGTATGCCCTGACCCGGCAGCGCGTGAAGTGCTGGATTCTGCGGGCAGTACGCCTGTGCTGGTGGTATGGAATAAATGCGACCTGTGCATGCCACAAAAATTTCCCCCCCGTTGGGTTCAGGGCCAAACCTGTTGCGCAACAAGCGCTTTTTCCGATACACAGGTGGAGGACATGGCCGAACACCTGCGGACGCTGTTGTTGTCAGAGGGTGAAACTGCCGGGGAAGAGGGGCTTGCGCCCAATGCCCGGCAAACGTTGGCCCTTGAAGCGAGCCTGGCCGAACTGACCGCCCTGCGTGAAGATGTGGATGCCGGGCGGCCCTATGACTGTTGCGCCGTGCGTCTGGATGTTGCTGCTGCCCATTTGGCGGAAGTAACTGGGCTGAGCAGCCCTGCTGAAGTTCTGGACAAGGTCTTTTCTCAATTCTGCATTGGCAAGTAGTCTGGTAAATTAATTATGGATATTGATTTTTTACGACGCCGTTTGAGCAGTGAGGAAGTAAATGCTCTGCCCTTGTGCCATTATGAGGGGCATGTGCATGTGGTGCGCAGTGAAGAAGACTGGCAGCGCGTGCGGCCGCAGCTGCTTGAAGAAAGCATTCTCGGCTTTGACACAGAAACGCGGCCTTCTTTCCGCAAGGGAAGACGCAATTCACCCGCACTTATTCAGCTGGCCACGGCGCAGGCTGTGTATCTGATCCAGTTGGCCTGGATGCCTTTTGGCCCTGAGCTGGCGGAGCTGCTGGCAAATCCTGCCCAGGTCAAGGCCGGGGTGGGCATCAGGGATGACATGCGCGATCTGGCCAAATTGTACGATTTTGAGCCAGCCGGGCTGGTTGATCTGGGGGGCGTGGCAAGAGCCCACAGAATGCCCAGCCAGGGCTTGCGCACCCTGGCCGCCAATTTTTTTGGCTGGCGCATTTCCAAAGGGTCGCAGTGCTCCAACTGGAGCCTGCCAGAACTCAGCACCCGTCAGATAGCCTATGCCGCCACCGACGCCTGGATTGGACGCCTTATTTTCGTGCGTATGTGCGAGCTCGGATTGATCCCCACGGCGCGCCCTGCGGCTTGGCCTGTTGGAGATTGCGGGGGCAGCGCGTGAAGGCCTCTCCGGCCCCAACGGCCTTCCCGGCCCTTGGTCCGCGCCTGACATTCTTTACAGGCGGTACAGCACTGCGTGGCCTGAGCCGAGAGTTGACCCGCCACACGCACAATTCTGTTCATCTGGTCACCACATTTGATTCCGGCGGCAGCTCGGCGGCTTTGCGGCGGGCTTTTGCCATGCCAGCCGTGGGTGACATACGCAACCGTCTGTTGGCTCTGGCCGACAGTACAGTGGTGCCCGCCGCGGTTCTTGATTTTTGTGCCAGTCGTCTGCCCTCCGAAGATGAAGCAATGGCGGAGAGCGTGAATATTGCGGGTTCCAATGTCTCCTTGTCTGGCAAAAAAGATCCTGCGGTTTTTTTGCGCCAGCAACTCACAGGCATGGGCAGGCCAGGGCACCGGGTATGGAAGACCATGCCCCGCGTTTTTGCTGACGCCTTGCGGCTGCACCTGAATTTTTTTCTGGACCGCATGCCCTCAGATTTTGATCCTTATCGGGCCTGCCTCGGCAATCTCGTACTTGCCGGGGGCTACCTGCACCACAAGCGTGATTTTGATCCTGTGCTGGCCTTCTTCAGCCGTTTGTTGCAGACAAGAGGCGTAATTCGCCCCATCGTAAGAGAAAGCCTGCATCTGGCAGCTGAGCTGGATGACGGATCTGTGATCGTGGGGCAGCACCGCTTCAGAGATTTGCCCCGCCCCGTGCGGCGGCTTTTTCTCACTGTGCATGAGCCGGAGAGGCTCAATGATCAGAACTTTCGTGATCTTCCCACCACACCCTGCCGTCCGCCGCTGGCGCCAGCCGCCAACGTCTACCTGAGTTCAGCCGGGGCCATCTGCTATCCTATGGGCAGTTTCTACACCAGTGTGCTGGCAAATCTGCTGCCGCAGGGCGTTGGGCGCACTGTGGCCGAAGCGGACTGCCCCAAGATTTTTATTCCAAACTCTGGCAACGACGCCGAATTGTTCGGCCTCAGCGTGGCTGAACAAGCCGCTATGATCCTGCGTCATCTGCGTGAAGACGCACCGGACGCGCCCACAGACAGGCTTTTGCACCACGTGTTGGTGGATTCACGTCACGGATGCTACGAAGGTGGGCTTGGACCCGAGGTACGCCGCGCTCTTGAAGATATGGGGCTCAACCTTGTGGACCGCCTCATGGTGTGCGTAAACGACCCCCAGCATCATGAGCCGGAACTGACGGCCCGCGCCATCCTTGATCTTCTGCCGGGCAAAACTGCGGAGATCTGAGTGAAATCCGAATATACTGGCCCGCAGGGGTCTGAACAGAGCAGCGTTAACCCTGATACCGCAGAGGGCGTGCAGGAATTCTGCGTGGACCAGCAGGCGGGGCAACGGCTCGACCAGGCTCTGGAGGCGCTTTTGCCGCATATGGGAATACGGGGACGCAAGCGCTGTATCGAGAAAGGCATTGTTCTCGTCAACGGCCGCTCCGCACCTGCTTCACGCCGTATGCGAGAAGGGGATTTGGTGACCCTGCTTGAAGCGGAAGCGCCAGCGCAAGCGGCTGCCAACACTGTCCCATCAATGCCCGGCGCGCGGCCTGCGTTGGATTCAAATAAGAATTCTGACGCTCCTGATCCCTGCTCACTTGCAGCCGCCCTTGGGCTGCGTATGCTCACCGCGCGGAATGGATACTGCTTTTTCAGCAAACCTGCCTATATGCACAGCGCCGCGCTGGCTGGAAGTTCTGAACCCAGTGTGGAAGCTCTTGCCCCTGCCCTTGTGGAGCAATGGGCTGCGCTTCACTGCGGGCAAGCTGCGTGCGCCTCCGGCGCTTCCTCTGGCTTGGACGTTAGCGGCAAAAGCGGCAGGGCAGTGCAATCTGAAAAGCTGATGTTGCTGCAACGGCTGGATTTTGGGACCTCCGGTCTGCTTTGCGCGGCCCTGACGCCTGAATCTGCCGCGAAATTTCGTGCCGCTGAGGCCGAAGGCTACAGCGAAAAGCGATATGTGGCCCTGCTGACGGGCGTGCTTTCCGGCCCGGTGACAGCGCGTCAGGTCCTGAACGCCAATGGCCGCCGCAAAACACGTCTGCGGGAAGCGCAAGCCGACAAAACACGCTGGACAGATTTCTGGCCGTTGCATGTGTGGCATCCCGGTGAGACTGATACCGAAGACCTGCGGGCGCTGCTTGCGCATAATTTTTCAGGCGCAGACGCCAGCAGGGGAGCTGACCAGCCCTCCGGGGCCGACTGCCCGTTGGCAAGTGAGGCAAGCTCTGACCATAATTTGCCGCTGCGCCTTCCGCTACACCTTCCACCCCAAGGGCTTACGCTGGCAGCCTGCCGCATACGGCGGGGGGCGCGTCACCAGATACGGGTACACGCCGCCGGGCTGGGGCACGCCTTGTGGGGAGACGCTTTGTACACAGAGAGTGAAGATTTGCTGCATCCAGATGCAGAAAGCTCTTTGCAGCAGCCTTCGATGCCCCGATTTTTTTTGCACCACGGCGGCCTGCGCCTGCCTGGCACGGCCTGTGTTGACGACCTTTCATGGCCGTTGCCGGACGACCTGATGAGCCTTGTGCGCACATGGTTTGCCGGGGTTATGCCCGCGCAAACACATTCAATGTCATGAGATGTTGAGTGCGCAAACAGTTTTTTATGCTCAAAAAAAATATTCCCAACAGTTCGAAGATACTGTAAATCCGCGGCCAGGGATTAAAACTTTTATTTGTTTTGCTCGTGGCCTCTTGGCACGTGCCCCTAGTGAGTATACATTTATTGAGTCAAAAGACGGCGGCCTGCCAGGATGGCCCGTCAGGCGGGCAACCGCCGGAACGTCAACCGCCGGAACATCAACCGTTAGGCGCATGGCAGTGCCATGTACGTGTAACCGATTCAAGGAGAAAGGATGTTTCCAGCGCTGTTGCCTAAATCCGCACCATTTTTTGCCATGCTTGAAGAGCAGAACAGCCTTCTGCGCCGCATGGCTGGTCTGCTGGTTGAAATGCTGGACGATGTGGCCAATATGGACCATATCCATAAGGAAATCGCCTTTCTGGAAGAAGAGGCGGACGTGCTGCACAGTCAGATCATCCGTGATCTCTCGCAAACATTCATTACTCCCATTGACCGCGAAGACATCCTGCGCATCAATCAGGAGCAAGAAGAGTGCATGGACTGCCTGCATAGCCTGAGCACACGGTTGCACATTTTTGAATTCACGCGCATACGCTTTCCCGCTCTTCAGATGGCCCGCACCATCAGCGCCATGCTGGATATGAGCCGGCTCATGCTTGAGGGGCTGACCCATCGGCGTGACTGCCATAAAACCCGCGCCTTCCGCAATCTGCGCGGCGAATGCGATATGCTGCTGGCTGTTGGATTGGCGGAATTGCTGGATGAACAGCAGGAAATCACCGTGCCCCAGATCATGCAGACGCTTAAATGGAGTCAGGCTTACGAACGCATGAGCATCTTGCTTGAGCAGGTCAATGCCCTGGCGGAAACCATTGAAGAAGCGGTGCTGAAAAATGTTTGATATTCCTGTGCTGCTGGCGCTTATTGTGCTGGTG
>NZ_JASGDK010000050.1:0-13627 GCF_047607245.1 Desulfovibrio sp. | reverse complement strand
CTTGATTTATCACTGAAGTGCTGACGTAGCGCCTAATAGGCGTGGTCGTCGTCCAGATCCTTGGGCAGCACCGGCGCGGAGAACAAGCGGTACATCCAGAACTGGTACAGCAGCACGATGGGCACCATAACCAGAGCCACGCCAAGCATGATCTTGAGCGTGAGCTGGCTTGAAGAGCCATTAAAGGCTGTTACCGTGGCGGCAGGATCAATGGAAGAAATGATCATGCCGGGGAACATGCCCACAACACCGAAGAAGGTGACGCCCAGAATGAACAGGGCACTGAATGCCCACGCGCACCAGAGCTTGCCCGCGTGCAGCATGATGCGCGCGCCCACCAGCCCGGCAAGGGCCAGCAGTGGCAGAATCAGCAGAACGGGCATGGCCAGATAATTATCATACAGCTTGGTGTAAAAAGCCGTAAGAATAAGGAAGGCCACCAGCAGGATGAGCATGATGGGCCACACAAAGCTGGCCGTGGCTACCGCGCGGATTTGCAGTTCGCCGCGGCTCTTGATGGACAGCCACAGCGACCCGTGCAGCACGAACATGCAAAGGAAGAACACCCCGCCAGCCAAACCATAGACATTGAGCAGGGAAAGCAGGTTGCCGTGATACACGCCCTGCGCATCCACAGGAATGCCCATGAAAAGGTTGGCAAAGGCAACGCCAAGCAGGATGCAGGGCACAAGGTTGGATACAAAATGTACACAGTCCCACGCGCTGCGCCACGCATCGTGTTCGACCTTGCTGCGAAACTCAAACGATACCGCCCGGAAAATCAGGGCGAAGAGCAGCATCAGCAAAGGCGCATAAAGCGCGCTGAACATGACAGCGTAAACCTTGGGAAAAGCCGCAAAAGTCACGCCGCCAGCGGCGATGAGCCACACTTCGTTACCGTCCCAAAAAGGTCCGGCAGCGTTGTACATGATACGGCGTTCTTCTTCGTTTTTGCCCAAAAAGGGCAAAAGAGAGCCCATGCCAAGATCAAAACCGTCCAGGATAAAGTACATGGCCCACAACAATGCCCACAGCACAAACCAGATGGTTTCCAGCATGGCTACACCTCCTGGGCGTCCGGGCCCTTGATGGCAAATTTGCGCAACAGATAGATGTCCAGAATGCCGAGCAGTGAGTACACGCCGATAAAGGCGATAAGCGAGATGAGCACGTTATCGGCCGGAACCGGAGAAACGGCATCCGTTGTACGCATGAGATTATAGACGATCCAGGGCTGACGGCCAATTTCCGTCACGGCCCAGCCCACCATCAGGCCGATGTAGGGCAGCGGAATATTGAAGACAAGCAGCTTGAGAAGTACCTTGTTGGGCAGCTCCTTTTTGCGCTGAAAGAAAGCCCAGAGAGAAAGCGCCAGGAATATGCCGCCAAGGGCCACCATTGTGCGGAATGTAAGGAAGGTCGGCAGCACAGGCGGCCTGTCTTCCTTGGCAAAATCCTTGAGCCCCTTAACTTCGGCATGCACATCATCATAGGCGATCCAGCTCAAAAGGCCGGGAATGCCGATGGCCTGCACGGTATTGGTTTCATTTTCGGGGTCAGGCCACACAAGCAGATAGAAAGGCACGTCGGCCTGCGTTTCCCAGTGGGCTTCCATAGCAGCCAGCTTGGCGGGCTGATACTTGGCCACAGTCTTGCCTTGCTGGTCGCCCGAAAGGGCCAGCAGCAGCGCAAAAATGAGGGTAAACGGAGCCACCATTTTGAACGAACGGCGGAAAAAATCGGTATTGCTGCCGCGCAGCAAATGCCACGAAGAAACACCCAGAACAAAAAAGCCGCCGAGCACCCACGCCGCAAGCACCGTATGCACGAACATGCCCCAACCATAGGGGTTGGTGACAACATCGTAAAAGCTCGCCAGTTCGGCGCGGTTAGTGGCTTCATTGATGTAGTAACCCACGGGGTTCTGCATGAAACCGTTGGCAAGAATGATCCACAGGGCGGAAAGGTTGCCCGCAATGGCTACAAACCAGATGCTGGCCAAGTGCATCTTCTTGCCCACGCGGTTCCAACCAAAATGCCAGACCGCAAGAAAGGTAGATTCGAGGAAGAAGGCCACCGTGGCCTCAATGGCAAGGAGCGAACCAAAAATATCGCCCACATATTCTGAATAGCGCGACCAGTTGGTGCCGAACTGGAACTCCAGCGTAATACCGGTCACCACACCCAGGGTGAAGTTGATGACAAAAAGTTTTCCCCAGAATTTGGCCTGTTTTTTCCAGAATTCGTCTCCGGTGCGTACATAGCGGGTCTCCATCAAGGCGATGATCACCGAGAGACCCAGCGTGAGAGGCACGAAAATGAAGTGAAAAAACACGGCCACAGCAAATTGCAGACGTGAAAGCATTACGACGTCCATTAGGCCCTCCTTAAATATCCTCTTTTTTCTTACTATTTTCGCTCATTGAAGGCAAGTGATTATGAATATTAATATGGCTCAATATCCTTGGATGATGATGGGTTAAACCATTTTATCACTGTATCTATACACGCTCTTATCTACAACGCCGCCAAAGTTTTTTCAAAACTGCACCGCTTCGGCACTTGAAAAATTCAAAAGCCGCATTACCTTTAAGGATATAACTTTTCAGGAGGTTTGTCATGGCAGAGGCTGGTAAAAAACCCCGCCAGTTCCGTGCAGAGGTGCGTAAGGTTTTACATATCCTGACCAACTCCCTGTACACCAACCGTGAAATTTTTTTGCGTGAACTTATTTCCAATGCTTCGGATGCGTTGGACAAACTGCGCTTTCGCATCAATCGCGGCGAAAGCCCAAGCTTGCCCGATCTGCCGCTGGAAATACGCATAACCATCGACAAAGACGCAAAAACCCTCACCATTGCAGACACTGGCCTGGGCATGACCGCGGAAGATCTGGCCGAAAATCTTGGCACCATTGCCAAGTCAGGCTCAGAACAGTTTTTGGCTGACATTGCTGCCGAAAACGCCGCAAAGGCCAAATCCGGCAATGGCCGGGCCCATGAGGACGACGCTGAAGGCGAAGAGGCTGTGGCAGACGCTGCCAACATCATCGGGCGTTTCGGCATAGGCTTCTATTCTGTATTTATGGTGGCAAACAAGGTTACGGTCACATCCCGGCCAGCCTTTGGCGAAGACCGTTCCGCACACACCTGGACCAGCGATGGCCTTGGCACATACACAGTGACCCCGTCTGAAGACGCGGAGCCCGCACGCGGCACGGTCATCAAGGCATGGCTCAAAGATGATGCCGAAGAATTTCTTGAAAAATTCCGTGTGGAATCGGCCATTCGCAAACATTCTGCCTTTGTGCCCTTTCCTGTCTTTGTGGATGGGGAGCAGGCCAATACCCAGCCTGCCCTTTGGCGCGAACCCAAGTTTTCCATCACCAAGGAACAGTACGCTGAGTTCTACAAAGCCCTTACCTACGACAATGCTGATCCGCTGGATGAGCTGCATTTCTCGGTCGACGCGCCAGTGCAGTTCAACGCGCTGTTCTTCATACCCGCCAGCGCCCAAGATTTCTTTGGCTCTGACCGTGATTTTTGGGGGCTTGATCTCTATGCCCGGCGCGTGCTTATCCAGCACCGCAACAAAGAGCTGATCCCCGAGTATCTTGCCTTCCTCAAAGGCGTTGTGGATACCGAAGACCTGCCCCTGAACATTTCGCGCGAGACCCTTCAGGAAAATGTAGTCCTGCGCAAGATCAATCAGGTTATCGTCAAGCAGACCCTGAGCCATCTGGACAAACTGGCCCACAATGATGCGGAAAAATATAATGACTTCTGGCGCTTGCACGGCAAGATATTCAAGCTTGGCTACCACGACTTTGCCAACCGCGAACGCGTCACGGCCCTGTTGCGCTTCAATTCGTCAACGCAGGCCGACGCAGAAGCCCTGACCAGCCTTGACGATTACATGAGCCGTGCGCCTGAAGGGCAAAAAACCTTCTGGTATGTGGCCGCGCCCAACCGTGAGGCCGCCCGCCTGAATCCGCACATGGAACGCTTCCGCCAGAAAGGCATTGAAGTTCTTTACCTCTTTGAACCCATTGACGAATTCGTCATGGACGGCCTTGGCCGCTACAAAGAGTGGGAATTCAAGTCCGTTGAAGCTGCGGCAGACGATGCCCTCAAGGATTTTGCCGACAAGGAGGAAGCCGCCCGTGAAAGCGCTGCTCCCCTTTCGGACGAGGACTCGACCAGCTTTGAAGACCTGATGGCCAAAATGAAGGAACTTCTTGGCGACAAGGTTACAGACGTGCGAATTTCGCACCGCCTGGCCGACAGCCCCGCGGTGCTGGTTTCGCCCGACGGCGGCATGTCCTCTTCTATGGAAAAGCTGCTCAAGGTCATGCAAAAGGACGACTCCCTGCCAGTCAAGGTTCTGGAGGTCAACCGCGATCATCCCCTGCTCCGCAGCATGCTGCGCATGTTCAAGGCTGACAGGGACGACAAGACCCTGGCTGAAATGACTCAGGGTGTCTTTGACGCCAGTTTGCTGCTGGACGGCTACCTCAAGGACCCGCAGGCCCTGGCGGCGCGCACCAACAAACTGCTGGAAGAAGCAGCCGCGTGGTACACAGAGGTTCGCAAAATATAGCGAAGCATAGCAGCCGCTTTCAAAGCATTTTCACTTTGAGATGCTTACGGAAAAGAGACTCTTTTACATAAAAATCCCCTCTCCATACCCACACCCCACACAAAAACACAGAAAGCCGGGATTGCCTCCGGCTTTCTGTGTTTCAATCTATTGCCCATCACGCAACAGCATGCTGTTTTGCTGGCACTTTTCTGACTTGCGCGACGGTGAAATCTGACGGCGCAACAAGGGGAATACTCGCCACTGCGCCATTTTCCGGGCAGGTTACAGAATTCTAACGCCGTCCTCTTCCACAAGCACCGTGTATTCCCAGCGCACGCCGCCCCATTTATTATAATAGAGGCCAGGCTCAACGGTGACCACCATACCCGGTTCAAGCACGCCTTCAGAACGGGGCGAAAGACTTGGCGCTTCGTGGGTTTCAAGGCCAACGCCGTGTCCGAGACCGTGGGTGAAGGCGTCTGCGGTTCCGGCCTTTTCAAAAACAGCCCGCGCATATCCGTAGGCATCACACATGGGTTGCCCCGGGCGCATCCTCTCAATGGCCGCCGTCTGCGCCTGACGCACCAGATCATAGGTACGGCGAAATTCGTCGGTGGGCTGTTCCCCCACCCAGAAGGTGCGGGTCTGGTCCGAGCAATAACTGTCTACACGGCAGCCCACATCAATGAGTACCGGGCAATTGTCTGTAATGAGGTCTTCACCGGGGATGGCGTGGGGCAATGCCGCGTTTTTGCCTACAGCCACAATGTTGGAAAAAGCCAGTTCCGAAGCGCCGTTTTCACGGAAAAACCTTTCGATGAACCAGCTTATCTGTGCTTCTGTACGCCCCGGCTCCAACTGGCTTTCCACCCATTGCAACATTTTGTGGTTGAGGGCAAAGGATTTTTCCAGCGCAGCCACTTCGCAGGGTTCCTTGATACGGCGCAGATGCTCCACAAGACCGTCAGCGGCTTCGCAGTACAACCCCGGCCCGGCTTTGCGCAGATCACGGGCAAAGGCAAGGCTCACGCCCTGTGCCTCAACCCCGATGCGCCCGCCGCAGCGCCGCAGCAGACCGTAAATATCCCTGGCCGCATAGCCGCCGTAAATAAAAATGCGCTCCTCGTCCCACAGGCGGGCGGCAGCGTCCAGATAACGCGCATCCGTGGCCAGCCAGTCGCGCCCGTCTGCGGTGATGACCAGCCGCCCGGCGCTTTCATTGTACTGCGGATCGTGAAGTTCAAAACCCGAAAGATAAAAACGGTTGGCAGCCTGGCTGACAAGCAGCGCATCAAGACCACGGGCACGCATGGCCTCACGCAATTTTTCCCGACGGTTGGCGTAAATGTGGTTCATGTCAGTTCTCCTGCAAGCAGTGTAGCGCGAGTGCCCGAACCTGAAAAGTTGAAAAATGCCGTGGCTTAGATGCAGCAGCAATGCAACAAAATTCAACAGGCGCAGGCAAGCCCCCGACAAGCGCCCGAAAACGGCAGACAAACTGAAAAACTCAAATCAGGCCATACGCCGCACACTTGGTACAATCAGCGGCTTACCGGGCCATGCCGGAACACCGCCAAAAATCCACACCAAAAAAGAGTATTTAATTATCCACTTATCCGGATCCACCCGGTTGACCACCTGACCAAGTGCGCCTATACTTTTTGCATGTCGCAATCATCATCATGCGAGCTGAGTGTTCTGGACCTCGTGCCCTTTGGGCAGACCGGCAACGAAAGCCGCTTCTTCGCGCTGCGCCTTACCCGCCCTGAATGGACCAAGTGGCGGCCTGGCCAGTTTGTCATGATACGCCCCCAGTCTTTCGGCCTTGAAATTCCCTGGGCGCGGCCCCTTGGCATATGCCATATGACGGCCCGGCACATGATCTGTTTCTTTCAGGTCGTGGGCAAGGGCACCAAACGCATGTCCGAACTGCGCCCCGGTGAAAAGGTGCGCGTATGGGGCCCCCTGGGCAACGGATTCGTCATCGAACCCGACACTCCCACCCTGCTGCTGGCCGGTGGCATGGGCATCGTTCCTTTTGTGGGCTATGTGAGTGAACACCCCAAGCCCTGGAACATCAGCATGCTTTTCGGCCACCGCGAGCCCATAAGCTGCTACCCGGTAGACAGCATCAATGAGCATGTGCCGCTGGACAGCCTGCGTGAAACCGTGCCCGGCGATCTGGACAACTTCATATTTTCCATTCAGGAACGCATGGCTGAATACGCCGAGCAAAAAGGACTTGTGTTGGCCTGCGGCCCCACCCCCTTTATGCAGACCGTGCAAAAATTTGCCGCTGAACTGGGCGTGCGCTGCCAGCTTTCGCTTGAAAACCGCATGGCCTGCGGTGTGGGCGCGTGCCTTGGCTGCGTGAGCAAGACCACGGAAAAATGGCCCGTGCCCGCCAAACGCGGCGGTCAGGTGCAGGTGTGCAACCACGGCCCCGTATTCTGGTCTGACCAGATAGAACTTTAGCCCCCTGAGGGCGTCGGCACAGGTACACCTGCTTTCTATCCAGCAAGGCAGGCTGCGCCGAAAACACGCGTTCCGCCTTTGCCGTTCAAATTGCTCCTTGCAGAAATGCCAGGGTGCATGAACGGCAGGTAGAGCAGCGGGCCAAAGCTGATGCAGCGCACCGTGCCGTCTGGCGGCACAGCTTTGCTGCCAATTCGGCAAAAGCCCGTGACGGCTCACCTCAGGCGGGCACACAACCCCTCACCGCCCCGCCCCGGCGCAAAGGTTTGCGCTACGGCGGGTCTGCGTGGTTACTGGAGAACGCGGCATGGATCTTTCCGTTACGCTGAGCGGCCAGACGCATGATCTGTCCCTCAAAAATCCCATACTTACAGCTTCCGGCACCTTCGGGTACGGCCTGGAATTTGCCACGTATGGCGATCTTGCCAGCCTTGGCGGCATGGTGGTCAAGGGGCTTTCCCTTCAGGCCCGCGAAGGCAACCCCACCCCCCGCATTGTGGAAACCACTGCGGGCATGCTCAATGCCGTGGGGCTGCAAAATGACGGGGTCGACGTTTTCTGCGCGCAGAAGCTTCCCATGCTGCCCTGGCAAGAAACCCCTGTTATCGCCAATATCTACGCCGCCTCGGTTGAAGATTTCGGTCAGTTGGCAGCCCGCCTCAATGATGAAGAAGGCGTAGCCGCGCTTGAGGTCAACGTGTCCTGCCCCAATGTGCGTGAAGGCGGCATTGCTTTCGGCCAGGACCCCGGCATGCTTGCGCAGGTCACGTCCACCGTGCGCAAATCCGCGCCGGACAAGCACATCATGATCAAGCTTTCGCCCAACGTCACCGACATCACTGTTATGGCCCGCGCTGCGGAAGAAGCAGGGGCAGACAGCATATCCTGCATCAATACCCTGCTGGGCATGGCAGTTGATCTGCAAAGGCGCCGCCCGTCTCTCGCCAATGTGGTCGGCGGGCTTTCCGGCCCGGCCATCAAGCCCGTAGCGCTGCGCTGCGTGTGGCAGGTGGCCCAGGCGGTAAAAATTCCTGTGGTGGGTGTGGGCGGCATATCCTGCGTTGAAGATGCGCTGGAGTTCATTCTGGTCGGCGCACATGCCGTGCAGGTGGGCACAGCAAGTTTCATGCGGCCAGACTGCGCCTTTGATCTGGTGCAGGAACTTCCCGCCGCCTGCGAGCGCCTGGGCATATCCTCTCTGGACGAGCTGCGCGGCAGCTTGCAGTTGGGCTAGTTATGAGTCTTGATATCATCGCAGCCCGGTCGGAATCGGAACTCACCAGATTTCTTGAATTTCCCTGGACCATTTACGCCCAAAGCCCCTTGTGGACGCCCCCCATCAAGAGTCAGGAACGCGAACTGCTTACGCCAGGGCAACATCCCTTCTGGGAAAGCGCCCGGCGTGAACTCTTTCTTGCCGTGCGTGACGGACGCCTTGTGGGCCGCATTGCCGCCATTGTAGACGAAAAATACAATACCTACGCCAACGAGACCTGCGGAAGCTTTGGTTTCTTTGAATGCGAAGACGACAAGGAAGCTGCCCATGCCCTGTTTGACGCCGCCAGAAACTGGCTGGCCGCGCAGGGCATGACCTTCATACGTGGGCCGCTGAATCCGTCTGCAAACTATACCTGCGGCCTGCTGGTGGACGGCTTTGAACTTGCCCCCACCATCATGATGCCCTGGAACCCGCCCTACTACCCGGAACTGCTGGAAAGCTGGCACTTCCGCAAAGAGCAGGATCTTTTCGCCTACCTTATCGAGAGAAGCAGCTTCAATCCGCCCGAATGGCTCCACGACGAAGTGGCCCGCCTCAAGGCCGAAGGGCACTTTACCTGCCGCACCTCCAGCAAGGCCACGCTGACCGAAGACATCCGCGACATGCTGGCCCTGTACAAGGATTCGTGGGCGAACAACTGGGGCTTTTCTCCCCTTTCGGACGGCGAAGCCGAACAGCACGTCAAAGAACTGAAAAGCGTGCTGGACCCGGAATTTTTTGTGCTCTTTTTCCACAATGGCAAACCGGCGGCGGGTATGGTGGCCTTGCCCGACATGGCTCCCCTGCTCCGGCGGCTCAACGGCAAGCTCGGCCTTTCCGCCCTGTGGCACTGGTGGCGCGCGCGGCCCGAGATACGCGGCGGCTACCGCACCATTCTTTTCGGTATTCGCGAAGAATTCCGGCTTATGGGCCTGCCCCTGCTTCTGTTGGACTTCATGATGGAAAAAGCCCAGCACCGGCCTGACTTCCAGTGGGTCGAAGGCTCGTGGGTGCTTGAGGACAACGTGGCCGTCAACGATCTTCTTGAAGATTTTTCAGGCCGCCTCAACAAGCGCTACCGCATTTACCGCAGGAACATCGAAGCATGAGTATTCCGGCTCCCGGCACTGACATGAAACAGACAGACGCCTCATCTCTTGCAACCTCCAGCACGCCTGCCCCTGACGCTGCTGCACACCTCAAGGGCGTCAAGGTTCTGCTTACGGGCGGCACCGGTTTTGTGGGGCGGCATCTGCTGCCGCAGTTGCTGGAAGCTGGCGCGCACGTTACCTGCCTCACCCGGGCAAGCTCAAGCACGCGCGGCCTGCCTGAAGGCGTAGCTGTGGCCCAGGCCGATCTTGCCAGCGGGCGCGGCCTTGCCGAAGCCCTTGCCGGGCAGGATATGGTCATTCATATGGCCGCCCTTCTTTTCGGGCTTGGCTGGCAGGACTATCTGCGCGCCAATGCCCAAGCCGCCGCCTCTCTGGCGGAGGCAATACGTCAGTCTGATCTTACCGCCGCAACAAACGGGCAAGCAGGCCTACAGCGGCTGGTGCTGGTGTCCAGCCAGGCGGCCACTGGCCCCGGCGGTACGGCCCCCGGCGTAAGTGATACAACGTTGCCCGCGCCAGTGTCGGCCTACGGCTGGTCCAAGGTACTTACAGAGCAGATTCTGGGCCGCATTTTGGGCGATCGCATGGTCACGCTCCGTCCCCCCATTATCTACGGTTCGGGCGACAAGGGCCTTCTGCCCGTGTTCAAGGGCGTCATGCGCGGTGTGGCCGTAAGCCCCGGCTTTGGGCGAGATTTTCCCGTCAGCGTCATACACGCGCGCGATATGGGGCAGGCCGTTATTTGTGCCTGCCACGCCGAGGCGCAGGGAGTCTATCACCTCAGTGACGGACGCGCGCACACAATGGGCGGCTTTTGCCGCGGCATGGGTTCTGCCATTGATGCCGCACTGGCACGCGAACCGCGCAAGGTGCGCATCATCCGCATGCCTTTGCCCGTCATGGCCCTGACAGCCGCGCTTTCATCAGCTTTCGGCATCACTGCCGACGCTCTGCTGTCCCACTTGCCCGCAGCTTTTGGGGGCCGTCTGCACCGCGCGCCCAACTGGAATCTGGATAAATACCGCGAAGCCCGTCAGGCTGGCTGGCTTTGCGATGGCAGCCGCATTCGGCGCGAACTTGGCTTTACCCCGTGCATGAGCCTTGAGGCTGGCATGGCTGAAGCCGTGGAAGGCTACCGCCGTGAGGGTTGGCTGTGAAAATAACGATTCAGGAACTTTCCAAATCATTTGGCGGACGGGACATCTTCAACAATTTCTCGCTGGAGGTGGATTCCGGCGTGCGCCTGTGCGTATGCGGCCCCAACGGCACGGGTAAATCCACATTCTTGCGCTTGCTGGCCGGGGCGGATTCCGCTGACGGCGGGCGGGTCATCCTGCCGCGCGGCTGCCGCATGGGCTATGTGGAACAGGAACTTTCAGAAGACGCCCTTAATACCCCCCTGCTCACCTATGTGCTGGACGTGCTGCACGACTGGAGCGACTTCTGGACCCAATGGGAAGAAGCCGCCGCAGACAAGGACGAATCGCGCCTTACCGAACTCATGCACCGCCAGGGCGAGCTGGAATCTCTCTATGGGTATAATCCAGAGCACAGGGCCAAGGCCGTGCTTTCGGGCCTGGGCTTTGCCGAGCACAAGTGGGGCCGCACCCTGCGCGAACTTTCTGGCGGCTGGCGCGAGCGCGCCAAGCTTGCCCGCGTACTCACCGCAGGAGCCGACGTGCTGCTGCTGGACGAACCAACCAACCATCTGGACATGGAAGCCGTGGAATGGCTGGAGTCCTTTTTGCTGGACTTCAAGGGCGCTCTGGTTTTTGTGGCGCATGACCGCCGTTTTATGGACACGGTGGGCACCCATGTGCTTTACCTCGGTCTGGCGCGTCCGGTTTTCCGCAAGGCCACCTATACCCAGTTTCTGACCCTGCAAGACGAATACAACGCCCAGCGCGAGCGTGAAGCCCGTGCCCTCAGGGAAGACCTTGATAAAAAAATGGCCTTTGTGGAGCGTTTTCGCGCCAAGGCCACCAAGGCGCGCCAGGCAGGTTCCCGGCAAAAAATAGCAAAAAAGCTTGAAAAAGAACTTGAGGATTACAGACCGGAACCCAAGCGCAAAGAACTGAATTTTTCCTGGCCCGAAGCGCCGCACTCTGAAAAAATCGTTCTGGCCGCTGCTGATCTGGATTTTCATTTTGGCGACGGCAAGGTTATGTGGCCGCCCCTGACCTTTACCCTGTACCGCGGCCAGCGCGTGGCTCTGGTGGGGCACAATGGCTGCGGCAAATCAACGCTGCTCAAACTGCTGGCAGGCACACTTGAGCGCTGCGGCGGCAATCTCGCCACAGCTACACAGCTGCGCATGGGATATTACACCCAGCACCAGATGGACACCCTGCGCGAAGACACAACGGTGCTCGGCGAAATACGCCGTCTGTCCGACCCCCGCACTACGGAAGAAGAGCTTATGAGCGTGCTCGGCCTCTTCCTTCTCGGGCAGGACTACTTTGACCGTCAGGTCAGCGCCCTTTCCGGCGGTGAAAAAAGCCGGCTTGTGCTGGCAAGTCTGTTCCTGAAACGCTGCAATTTCCTGCTGTTGGACGAACCTACCAACCATCTTGATCTTGAAAGCCGTGAAGCTCTTGTGTCGGCCCTGCAAAAATTCAATGGCACTCTGCTTATGGTCGCCCACGACCGCTGGCTGCTCTCGCAGGTAGGGGCGGAAGCCTGGGAACTTGACAAGAAGGGCCTTACCGTGTTCTCCGACTTTGCCTCCTATGACGCAGTGCGCCGAGCCCGTATGACGGGCACATCTGGCAACGCGGATTCGGGGCGGAGCACTGGTGCCGCGCAAGACAGTTCATTGACGGGAGACGCCCAGGGGCTTTCGCGCGACGAACAAAAGCGTCTCAAACGTGAGCAGGCCGAAAAGCGTAATGCGATGCACAAGGAAATGAAGCCCTTGCAAACCCGCTATGACGCTATGGAAAAGGAACTGGCCAAGGTGCTGGACGAGCAGGGCACAACCGAGGCTCAACTGGCTGACCCTGAAGTATATGCCGATCACGCCCGTTCCTCTGAACTGCTGAAGACGTTTGAAGCCTGCAAAAAACGCGGTGAAGATCTTTTTGAAGAAATGACTGCTCTTGAAGAGCACATGGAAGCCGTGCGCGCACGGTGGAATACGGAAGGCTAGGCCAAGGTTGGGGGAGCGGCGTTACGCCGCAAGCCAAGGCAAAGTCACGCTGAAAATACCGCATTTGTATATTTTCAGAAATACGGGCCGTGAGCAGCGGGGATATGCAGCTTCACAGCAGCGGCGCAAAGCACAAGCCTTTGAGCCAACTATCTCCAACAGCTCTGGTCAGCGAAGCATGTCACTACAAAGCACGGTTATCATAACGGAACCCTGCTTGTACGCGGCGCCAATTTTAGCGCCAACTTCACGTGGCCAAACTCTTTTGGGCAGTTTCAGGCTGAAAACGCCGGGCTGCCCGGCGGTCAATTAACCAGACCGCCAGCCGCAATGCGGTATGGATTCTGCCGGAAACCACATCTTCGGCAGAATGACAACTTTGAAGTGTGAAGCATTTCAAGGTTAATCTGCTCTAGAGATCAAAGGAAAGCATCGGGGATGGATTACACGCAAACAATTGACGTGGCGGCGGGCATCATATGGCGCGGTGGGCATTTTCTTGCCTCCCAACGTCCCACGAACAAGATAATGGAAGGCTACTGGGAATTTCCCGGCGGCAAGCTCGAAGGCAATGAAAGCCCGGAAGAAGCGCTTAAGCGTGAACTGGCTGAAGAACTGGGCATAGGCGTGCGCGAAGCCAGTTACTGGCAGTGCGTTGAACACCGCTATGCAGACCGGAACCTCAACGTGCGCCTGTACTTTTTTCACGTTACCGACTTCGTGGGCGAACCTTGCGCCGCCGAAGGGCAAAATCTGCGCTGGATCAGCCCGGACGAAGCGCCAGCGCTGGGTTTTCTGCCCGCCGACGCTGGCGTGCTCGAACAGATTCTGACCCTCAACACCTTCTGCTAGACCATCCGTACAGCAGAGGAGTTTGCATCATGTGCCGCTCAGTGGACTGCCAGCCCGCAGAGCATTTTTACTCTGAAAAAGTTTACATGCTCTAGGTGATGTTTCTAAATAAATGATTTTGACCCAACGGCAAGGAAAAAGGTCTTTTTTACGAAAGGAGTGTACTTTTATGGTACATGACTGGAGTAAAAAATGGCCTTT
>NZ_JASGDK010000049.1:0-3605 GCF_047607245.1 Desulfovibrio sp. | reverse complement strand
TCAGACCTTCGGGTTGTCTTTGGGCGTCAACGACGGTCATGCCGCAACCGTGTATCATGACCTGAACGTGAACATTCTGGGCACCAACGAAGCGCCAGTGCTTTTGTCGCTCGGGCCAGACGGTTTTCACGCATGGTCAGGTACCCTCGCTACGGATGCCGACAGCAGCGTGCTGCATTTCAATGCCGCTGGCGACAAAGAGCTGGATTTTGGCACACTGCACGTGGGGGCAGACGGCGAATACTCCTACTCGCTGCATACAGACGAAGCCTCCATTGCAAAAATGGGTGCCGCGTATCAGGAGCAGGGGGTCCTTAAGGAAACCTTCAGCTTTTCTGTCACTGACAATGCCGAGGGTGGTACTCCTGTGGCAGGAGATCTGCATCTCAACATCAATGTGCACGACTGGGACGGACACGGCGGCAAGCTGATCTTTGGCGCAGATTCTGACTCGCTCGGCAATGCCGGGCACGATGTCCTCAACGGCGGTGCTGGTCACGACATCCTTTACGGCGGCCGGGGCGATGATGCCCTTTATGGTGATGCGGGTAACGATCATCTTTACGGCGGCGCTGGCAATGACTTTCTGGACGGCGGGGAAGGCTCCAATCACCTCTATGGCGGCTCTGGCAACGATATCTTTGTCTTCCACGCCAATGATGTGATCTTTGGCGGTTCGGTGGCCAGTGACGGAACCGTGGTGGACGACAGCATAGACGTGCTGCTGGTGGCGACTGCCGATATGGGAGCCTTTGCCGACAGCAAAAATGCCACCGGGGTTGAAGTTGTCATCAGCGGTGACGACGTTTCCAGCCTTACCAATCTGAAGGCGCTGGCAGAAATAGGCGTGACTATCAATGATGCGGACAAGTCCGTCACGCTCAGTCATGACTGGCACCAGAGCGCCGACAGCAATGTATGGTCCAACGGAGAATACTCCATAAGCACGCATACGGATGACGATGCAGTAAGCAAGGCCACTATTCAGATGACGACAGCCAACGGATAGAGAATATAATACTGAAGCGGCTGTAAGCGTGGCTGCCTATAAACCTGGCCGCCCGCTGCACCGCACGTGAACCCTGCCGGAAAATGATTTTCGCAGAACGATAGGTTTGAAAAAAAGAAACTCCAGAGCATCTGCTCTGGAGTTTCTTGCAAAATAATGCACTTCATATTCTTCTGAAATCTCACACAAAAAGCCCGCTCTCTGCAAAGAGAGCGGGCTTTTTGTGAAGTGCATGTCCGCAAACTTTCGGCAGGTGGTTTACGCCCTGCGAAACGGTGTTAGCGGCTCAACCCCAAATCCCGCAAAAGATTATCCACGGCCATATGGCCCATAGTTTCTGTGGCCCCCGCTGTGGAGGAAGAGCAGTGCGAACCCATGACCAGATTGTCCAGCTCGTACCATGCAGGATCAGCCGGGGGTTCCTGTTCAAACACGTCCAGGCCGGCACCGTAAATGCTGCCTGCCTGAAGAGCGGCCAGCAGGGCAGTTTCATCAATAAGGCCACCGCGTGCGGTATTGATGATAACGGCCGTTTTTTTCATGTTGGCAAGACGCTGGGCATTGATGAGGTTGCGGGTTTCGTCCGTCAGCACCGTGTGCAAGGTGATGAAATCCGCTTCACGGCAGATGCGGTCCACATCCGCGCGTTCAACGCCTTCGCTCTTGGCCCAGGCTTCGTCCCACGCGATGTCGTGCGCCAGAATTTTCATGCCAAAGCCCTGAGCGCGTTTGACAACGCAACGGCCAATGGCTCCCAGGCCAACGATGCCCAAGGTTTTGCCGAAAAGGTCGATACTGGTGATCTTGCTCCAGTCTTTCTGGCGGCAGCGGCGGTCGATAAGCCCGGCTTTGCGCGCCACCATCAGCATAAGAGTAAGGGCGTAGTCGGCTACGGCGTTGCTGTTGGCACCAACCGTGCGCGATACGGCAATGCCGCGCTGCTTGCAGGCTTCAAGATCGATATTGTCCAGCCCGACGCCATACTTGGCGATGGCTTTAAGTTCCGGCGCGGCGGCCAGCACCGAGGCATCCATAGGGTCCACACCCAGAATGACGCCCTGGCAGGAGGCCAGTTTTTCACGCATCAGATCGGCGGAAAGGATGCCACCGCTGTCGTTGCGTACAACTTCAAGCCCGGCTTGCGCCAGGCGGTCGAACAGTTCGGGATTGGTTTTGCCAAAAGAGCGGGGAGTAACAAGAATTTTCACAGCGATACCTCTTGGGGGCGGAGTGGCCGTCCGGCCTGGGCGGGGCCCATAAAAACATCCGGGTCGGTGGCGTACAGGCTTACTCCAAGAGCGGAAATTGTCAACGCAGAGTGTTGGTGACGTATGAAGGCCGCAGGCTGCTACCTGCGGCCTTCATACTGGCGCGTTGCTGGCGGTCAGAACTTTTTTAGTTTGAAATGCTCAGGCGGTTGCTTGAACAGGCGCCCGCCTTGGAGACCCAAGCGCGATTTATTTGCGCGGCTAAACGCCGTAGCGAGCGTGTCGTAAACTTTGAGAATTATATTCTCAAAATCAATCTGCTTTGGAGCAAATATGCGTGAAGCGGGCGCATAACGGCAAGCAACGTCTGCCGTACACATCCCGCGCAAGAATTTGAGAGCAAACCCTTGCGGCATTTCAAACGTAAAATGCTCTACACCTCGATATTGACCTTGCCGCCAATGCCCTGAGCCGCCAATCCGGCATTCTTGTCCAGAGCTGCCTGCATTTCCTGGCCCTTGCCGATGCTGCCGGTGATAACGGCAGCAGACATGCTGGCCTGAAAATCCAGGGCTTCACGGCTGATGGCAACGCTCATGCCCATTTGTACTTCATTCATGGCATGCTCCTTTGCAGCGGGGGCTAATCCCGCTACACTGTACTTATCGGCGGCTTGGCAAAAAAGTTTACCCGCAGGCCTGATTGGCGCGGCCAGTGTGTCTTAGTGTCTGTGTTTCTAGCAGTTCTGGCCGCCGCTGTACCGGTGTTGCGGCAGCATGCCGTTCGGTATACAAGAAAAGAAAAACACAGGATGTTACTATGAGTGAATTGCGTGACCTCAAGGCAACAACCATGCCCCTGCTGGATAGCGTGGTTGAACGCCTTTGCCATCCTTCGTCTCTGGACGCGGTGTGGCACCGTCCGGCACAGGGCGCGGCCATGCCTTCGCTGAAGGACCTTACCGAAATTATGGAACGCCTGCGGGCGGCTATTTTTCCGGGCTACTTCGGTTCCGCGCGGGTATGGCGCGAGTCCATGCGCTACCATCTTTCGGCCAATCTCGACACCATTTACCGCATGCTGTGCGAACAGATAGTGCGCGGTTTCTGCTTTGGCTGCGCGGGCGACAGCAACCCCTGTACGTCTTGCGAGTCGGATGGCGAAAAAGCCGCCGGGGCTTTTATGGACCGGCTGCCCGAAATTCGCAGGCTGCTGGCAGGTGACGCCAAGGCCGCCTATGAAGGCGACCCCGCTGCCACAAGCCCGGGCGAGACCATTTTTTGCTATCCGTCAATGCAGGCTATGCTGCATCACCGCATTGCTCACGAGCTGTATGAACTTCAGGTTCCGGTGATTCCACGCATCATATCCGAGATGTCGCATTCGGC
>NZ_JASGDK010000048.1:0-25825 GCF_047607245.1 Desulfovibrio sp. | reverse complement strand
TCTTTTAAAAAGCCCTTCGCTGCTAAAGCGCGAAGGGCTTTTTACTGTTCTGGCCCCTGAACAAAACGTACCCTATGCTCCTCCTCTCTACTTCTTGCCTCACCATCCTCCTCATCATCACCCCAATATCCCCTCCATCACTGCCTGACTGCTGAGCTAAGCGCTGTTGCTGTTCTGGCGTCTGGACAACTTTGAACCTCAACGAGTCCTTTCCTAAACCCCTCCGTCTTACCTCTACAACCTCTTTCCCCTCTTGCTCTGACCAGTGTCATTTCTGCTAGGATGCCCGACATCTGACAATCCCTAAATTCCTTCCTTCTCTAGCAGGCTACTGTCACATGCATCCCTTAACCTTCTTCGTTGCTGCGACACGCGATGCAACTCCCGAGTGATCATTGGCTGGTGAAGAAGATCTGCGTGGTGTGTGGCTAGCCAAAACTAAAACCCAACGATTTATTAGCTAATTGAGGTAATAGCACTTGATCAGCAAACACGAGTTCCTGATGGCTGGCGTGGTTATCTTTGCCAAATAAAGTCCTTAGGGAATGATTTTAGGGCAGTCTCTTTGTATGACCAAATCGTGAGGTTACTTGATGCGCGCCGTTGGCAATGTTACATCTACACTGATATGGCATGCTGCAAAATATCAGATGCAATCAGGCGATTGCCAGAAAGAAACACAGGACCAAGTTTGCGGCCAGCTGTAAGGCGTGCCTGGTAGTCCAGCGCCTGAGGGCGGCTGCTCAGGTTGATGGCAATTTCGCAGTGACATTCTGTTAAGACAGCACAATGACTTGGCAGGAAAAAAACGACATTGGGCAAAAGAGGCACGAGACCTTGAGGTTACACACGTGAATTCAGACAAGATTCATCCATCATGGGAAAACATTACTTCTCTTTATGAGCGGCATGCTGACTATTTTGACCGGACTAGGGGCAAAAAACTGTTCGAACAGGCGTGGATGGGCAAATTTTTTGCCATAGCAGGCTGCAAGGCGAATATTCTGGATTTGGGCTGCGGTTCGGGAGAGCCGTTGGCAGCCTATTGCATTGCAAACGGCTATCGCGTGACCGGCGTCGACGGATCATCACCAATGTTGGATTTGTGCAAAGCGCGGTTTCCTGGTCAAGAATGGCTTCTTGGCGACATGAGGCACTGCAAGGTGAGCAAGGTGTTCAATGGCATTCTGGCCTGGGACAGCTTCTTCCATCTTCCGCCTGATGATCAGCGGGGCATGTTCGTCGTATTTAAGCGTCATGCTGCACCTGGCGCGGCACTGATGTTTACCTCTGGCCCCTGCTATGGCGAAGCCATTGGTGAATTTCAGGGGGAGGAGTTGTACCACGCCAGCCTTGACGCAACGGAGTATGGCACTCTGCTGGCTTCACACGGCTTTGCACTGGTGGAGCATGTGGTCGAAGATCAAAGTTGTGGCGGCCACACCATCTGGTTGGCACAACATTTGGGCTGACAATGTACGATATTTGCCGGAGGTTTTGCGAGTCGCGTCAAGAAATGATTGATGGCAAACAGCGATTCGTGTGGGTATACTGGCCGTATGTAACGCTAAGGCGTTTTTTTCATGTAGAGGGTTTTGCGCCCGTTACATGAAAAACCGCCTGATAGTTTTTGATCTTTTGCGCATGAAATACACGCAAGAAATGCCTTCAAACTCTGTGCGTCTATACTGCCCTGACGGGCTTTCCTTGCTGGTACGTTGCAATTTCACGCCGCAGAAGTTTGAAGAATATGGCGCTTGGTGCATCCTTTGTGTAAAGCGACCGCCTTCGCGCAATAAACTAAACCCAATTCTATATTGCTGGCGTGGGCAATTAAACTTAAGGCCAGACAATGGCAGGCCATACTATGCCATACCCCTTTTGCACTATCGCTTGGCGCCGGGGCAATCAGCAGTGGCATATAAATGTCACTCCTGTCGCGCCATCAGGGCAAACGCGCCCCAGCCCAGATAGTCGCGGGTATAGGTAACGTAGCGTTTGGGCTCCGTAGTCAACAGGTCGCGAACTTCTTTTGAAAATTCGTCGTTCGGGTTGTCCTCAAGCCATCGCCGCATGGTCAGCCATTTTGCGGCTTCGTATCTGTCCCAGCCGTCCTGATCGGCCAGCACCATCTCTACAACATCGTAGTTGAGTTCACCAAAAGACGCGACAAGTTCAGGAAGCGTGCAAAAATCAGCGATTGCGTTGGCAAGGCACCCTTTGGCAATGGTTTCTGTGGGCGGCAGTTGGAGCCAGTAGGGTTCGCCAATGAGGATGATTCCCCCGGTGCGAAGGCTCTGTGCAAGAAGCTTAATGGTACCCGCAACGCCACCGCCGATCCATGTGGCGCCGACACAGGCTGCCACATCAACCTTTTTGTCGGCGATGTAGCCAGCAGCATCACCGTGTATAAACCTGATTTTATCAACAACTCCAAGTTCGTCTGCACGTAGTTCTGCCTGTTTGAAAAACAGCTGGCTCATGTCAATGCCAGTTCCGGTGATTCCGTAATCCCGTGCCCAAGTACACAGCATTTCGCCCGAGCCACTACCAAGGTCGAGTACATGATCTCCCGGTTTCAGGCGCAACGCCGCACCCAGAGTAGCAAGCTTCTCCGGTGTATAGGGATTATGAATACGGTGAGCACTTTCAGTGATGTTGAATATGCGTGGTATGTCCAAGGTTAAATTCCTTTTGAATGGTTATATGGCAAGAGTGAATGCCGTTTTAGTTTATATTAATAGTAGAATACGTTAAATATTGCATATCAAGGCGATTCTGTGATTTAATTTTAAATTATGAATTCAAACGCAACATAAAACTGTTTGGATTAATATTTTCACAGAGCAGTATTCTAATATATTATATAGAATTATCAACGTTATTGGTGTTCATTTTTTACTTGATAAATATTTTTGAGAAATAATCACAATGGTGACGCTGTTGATGATAATGTTTTTTAATAAAATTTATTTATAATTTCAGTGGTATACTATTTATATTGATGTTTATGAATTTGGTGTGCTGTATTGGTTTCAGTGTCTATCATTCAAGGCCATTTTGCACAGGCCCGTTCCTATTATGCTTTAGCGCTACATATAAAAAAAGTCCCCTGTAGTTCAGGGGACTTTTTAAAATGTATGGCAGTTTTTATTGCGCTATTTCAGTAAGCCAGTGTCCTTGTCGTTAGCATCCCGTGCTAAAGTCACACTCAACTGACTGGAAAGTGCAAGGCTGGTAGAAAAAGCTTACTGCTAGAACTGCGGTGGGCCGTCGTCCAGAGCCTTGGCCATTTCGCGCAAGGCAGAAAGACTTTCTTCTGCTTCCGTGGGGGTCATTGTGTGCAGGGCAAAGCCCGCATGCACGATAACATAGTCCCCAATATTGGGTTCTTCGGGCAAAAGCATGACAGAAGCGTTCAAATACGTTGAACTTTCACCCACGCGCACGCGGGCCATACCTTCACCAAACAATTCTTCAATACGGGCGGGAATGGCAAGACACATAGTTACCTCTTGTCAGGCAAATAAACATCATAGCAGTTTCGGCAAGTCCTGAAGTGGTCATGAATTGCCGCAAGATGGATAAGATACAGCTTATCAGCCCTGACGGGCGTAGGCAAGCAGCTGCGGCGGAAGATCTTTTTATTGGAGTAAGTTTTGCTTGTCTGCGCAGATAAGAACGGAAGCGCGAGGGCTTGCGAATCCTTGACTTTAAGCGTCTCTTTGCCCAAACTACAGTGATTTTTCTCACCGCTTATTACATATTTTTCTTGCGACATCAGTGCCGGGAGCCCCAATGAGTGATTATAAGAAAACGCTGAATTTGCCCCAAACCGCCTTTCCGATGAAGGCCAATCTGGCCCAGCGCGAGCCGGAAACCCTCAAGAAGTGGGAAGCTATGAATGCCTGTGGCATTATGGTGGAAGCTTCGGGCAGCAAGGGGAGCTACATCCTGCATGACGGCCCGCCTTACGCCAACGGGCACATTCACATGGGCACGGCGCTGAACAAGATTCTCAAGGATATTATCGTCAAATCCCGCAATATGGCGGGCTATACGTCGCGCTATGTGCCCGGCTGGGACTGCCACGGCCTGCCCATCGAGCACAAGGTTGAGCAGGAACTCAAGGAAAAGAAGAAAACCCTTCCGGCCCATGTGGTGCGCAAGCTCTGCCGTGAATACGCTTCAAAGTGGATTGACGTGCAGCGCAAGGAATTCAAGCGACTGGGCGTGCTCGGCAACTGGGAAGATCCCTACATGAGCATGAAGCCTGCCTATGAAGCCGCCACAGCTGACGAACTGGCCAATTTTGTGGCCACGGGCGGCGTGGTTCGTTCCAAAAAGCCCATTTACTGGTGCTGCTCCTGCCACACGGCCTTGGCCGAGGCGGAGGTGGAATACTATGACCACACCTCGCCCTCCGTTTATGTGCGTTTTCCCTTGTCTGACGAGGGCCTGAAAAAGGTTTTTGCCGCCGCTGATCCGTCGCGCGCCTACGTGGTGATCTGGACCACAACGCCCTGGACCCTTCCCGACAATATGGGCGTCTGCCTGCACCCCGAATTCACCTACGTTCTGGTGGAAGCCGCTGGCAGCCAGTATATTCTTGCCGAAGAGCTGCTGGAATCCTGCGCGGCCGCATTTGGCTGGAGCGACTACACTATTCTGGACCGCGCTCCCGGCGCGAAGCTTGAAGGTCTTAAAGCCCGCCATCCCTTCTATGACAGGGATTCACTGGTTATTCTTGGCCAGCATGTAACTCTGGAAGCAGGCACGGGCTGCGTGCACACCGCGCCCGGCCACGGTCGCGAAGACTATGACGTGGGCCTCAAGTACGGGCTGGAAGTCTATTCGCCAATGGACGATGCAGGCCGTTTTTTGCCCAGCGTGGAATTTTTTGCGGGGTTGAATGTTTTTGAAGCTAACCCCAAGGTTATCGAAAAGCTTGAAGAAGTTGGCGCACTGCTGCAAAAATCCAAGATCAAGCATTCGTACCCGCACTGCTGGCGCTGCAAAGAGCCCGTCATTTTCCGCGCCACTACCCAGTGGTTTATCAGCATGGAAAAGAACGACCTGCGTGGCCGCGCCCTCAAGGCTATTGACGACGAGGTTCGCTGGATTCCCGCATGGGGCCGCGAACGCATACACAATATGGTGGAATTCCGGCCTGACTGGTGCATCTCGCGTCAGCGGCAGTGGGGCGTGCCCATCATGGCCCTGCTGTGTGAAGACTGCGGCGAGGCCTGGAACGACCCGGCCTGGATGCACGAAATGGCCGCGCGTTTTGCCAATCACCCCACTGGCTGCGACTACTGGTACGAAGCCGAACTGAAAGACATCGTGCCCGAGGGGCTTGCCTGCCCGCACTGCGGCGGCAACCACTGGAAGCGTGAAACCGACATTCTGGACGTGTGGTTCGACTCCGGCACAAGCTTTGCCGCCGTGCTCGAAAAGCGTCCTGAACTGGGCTTTCCGGCTGATCTTTATCTGGAAGGATCAGACCAGCACCGTGGCTGGTTCCACAGTTCGCTTCTGGTCAGTGAAGGTACGCGCAACTGCGCCCCGTACCGCTCCGTGCTCACGCACGGCTATGTGGTGGACGGCGATGGCCGCAAGATGTCCAAATCCATCGGCAACGTCATTGCGCCCCAGGAACTTATTGAAAAGTTCGGCGCTGAAATCGTGCGCTTGTGGGTGTCCTCGGTGGAATACCGCGAAGACATCCGCATTTCGGACGAAATTCTTGGCCGTCTGGTGGATGCTTATCGCCGTATCCGTAATACCTGCCGTTTTATCCTCGGCAACCTGAACGATATTTCCGCTCAGGATCTGCTGCCTCTGGACAAGCTGGAACCTCTGGACCGCTTTGCCCTGGACGTGGCCGGACGCGTGCACGAGCGTGTGCAGCAGGCTTATATGGATTTTGATTTCCACAAGGTCTACCATACCCTGCATAACTATTGCGTCACCGACCTTTCGTCCGTGTATCTGGATATTCTCAAAGACCGTCTCTACGCTTCGGCCCCGGCCAGCGAAGAGCGCCGTTCAGCCCAGACCGCCCTGTGGCACATTCTGTGTCTGTTGCTGCGCGATATGGCTCCGGTGCTGTCCTTCACGGCTGAAGAAATCTTCAGTCATCTGCCTGAAAGCCTGCGTGGTCCCGAACCCACGGTGTTTGCCCTGCCTGCTCTGGAAGCAGCGCCCTACCTTTTTGACGAAGGCACGCGCGACGACTGGAACGTGCTGCTGGCCGTGCGCGGCGCTGTAACAAAGGCCATCGAGCCCATGCGGCGTGAAGGTATCATCGGGCATTCGCTGGACACGCGCATCACCCTCTTTGTGGCTGACGAACTGCGTCAGCGGCTGGAAGGGCTGCACACCGACCTGCGGGCGGTGTGCATTGTGTCCCAGCTGCAACTGGAAGCTTTGGACCGCGCCCCGCAGGCGGCGTATCAGGATGAAGAAATCGCGGGGCTTGCCATCGGCGTTGAAAAGGCGCGAGGCGAAAAATGCGAACGCTGCTGGATTTACAGCACCGATCTTGGCACTGACCCCGAGCACCCCGCCTTGTGCCCGCGTTGCACAGCGGTTATCAAAGGTATGGAATCCTGAGGATCATGCGCAGACGTTACCGCATTCTCGGGGGTATGGCCCTGTTGGCACTGGCGCTCGATCAGCTGAGCAAGTATATTGTCATGCAGACCATACCGGAGCACCGGTCCGTGCCGGTCATTGAAGGCCTGTTTGACCTGATCAACATACGTAACCGCGGAGCGGCCTTTGGTTTCTTGAACCGTTCCGACATTGAGTGGCAGTTCTGGCTGTTCCTTGGGGCCACAGTGGTGGCCGCGTGGGCCATAATCATGCTTGTTCGCAACTCGGATGAGGAACCCTGGCTCTTTGCGGGGCTGGGGCTGGTTATGGGCGGCGCTCTGGGGAATCTGATAGACCGCATCCGTTTTCGGGCGGTGGTGGACTTTCTGGATGTCTACTGGGGCGACTGGCACTGGCCTGCCTTTAATGTGGCAGATTCGGCCATTTTTGTGGGGGCTGCCCTGGCTTGCTTTATCATGTGGCGTCAGTCGCCGAAAAAAGCCGGGGACAATAAAGGCAGCAAAGCCGGAAAAGCCTCCGGCAAAGGGGGAAGTGCCGCATGATGTTTCACTGGTGGCATGTGGCTTTGGTCATGATTCCTATGCTTCCTACGCTGTGGAGTATAATCCACATCTGGGGGCATGAGTTTCCCACGCCCCAGCAACGGGCACTGTGGCTCGTGCTGGTGGTTTTTTTGCCGGTTATCGGCGGTATCATCTATATTTTCACAGGGCGCAAAAAAGCCCTGGGAAAAGTGCAAATTTGAAAAAGAGGATATTATGCGCACATTCCGTACATTGTACCTTGTAACGCTGGCTTGCGCTGCTCTGCCGCTGAGCGCCTGCGTATCCGGCGGCAGCTCCAGCGGGGGCAGCCTCAGCCTTGAACAGCAAGTGCAGCAGCACGATGTGCAGTTGCGTCAAATGCAGCCTTCGCAGGCAGATGCCTGGAATCAGATTCAGGCCCTGCGTCAGGAACTGAACACAATGAAAGGGCAGATGGATGACCTCAACAATGCTGGCGGCGCGCGTGCCCTTGTGGATCGTGTGAATCGGCATGACGAGGCTCTGCGCCAGGTGGAACGCAGCATGGCGCTGAATCTGAACCTTGGTGAACCAGGGGCTGCCACTCCGGTCGCACCTGTGAGTCAGGCGCCTTCTACCCAGACGGCACTGCAGACGCCCAATTATGGGCAGCCTGCCTATGGCCAGGCTGGAGCCGCCGGGTCTGTGGCTGCGGGCTCTACCGCGTATGCCGCTGCCGTGCCTGAAGGCGTGCAGCCTTACGGCGGTCAGGCGGCCGCCGCAAATTCCGCGCATGTTCCTGCCCAGGCTCCCGACGGCAGCAACTGGGGGCAGCCTTCGCCCCAGCCTCAGGTGCAGGCCCCGCAAAAGGATATTTCGCTGGCGCTCTTTGATGCTGGCGTCAATGCCTATAATGCCCGTAAGTATGACGAGGCCCAGCGCTCTTTTTCAGACTTTCTGAAAAACTACAAGAACCATAACCTGGCTCCTGAAGCGCAGTTCTATATGGCCGAATGCTACTTCCAGCGCAATCAGTTTGCGGACGCAGCCCTGGCCTATGACAAGGTTATCAAAGACTATCCCAAGTCCAACAGTGCTCCCGGAGCCTACCTCAAGCAGGGCATCAGCTTCAGCAAGCTCAATCAGGGCGCGGCTTCAAAGGCCCGCCTGGAAGAGCTTATCAAGAAGTACCCCAATTCGCCCGAGGCGGCGCGCGCCAAGACCTTCCTCAAGACCAACAAGTAAGCTCCCCTGTACCGCCGCGCCGCAGTTTGGCGCGGCGGTACTTTATTGCCGTCTTTTCAACAGCGCCCCTGGCGCAAAGGCACATGCATGAGCGACGAAAAGGCCGAACCCACCGTGTACAGGCAGTTGAGCGCGGACATGCGCGAGGGACTCAAGGATATCTATCAGCAGATTTCCACTGCCTCCCAGAACAAGCCTCTGGCTGATTCCGGCACGGATGCGCTCTTTCATGAAGCAACGGCCCAGCTGGCAGAAGTACTCAAGGCTACGGAAAGCGCAACGATGTCCATCATGGAAGTCGTGGAACGTCATCTTGATTTGCAGGCCCAGAATGCAGAACTGCTGGCGGCTGTGCGCGAGGGCAATGCGTCTCAGGTTCAGATTTCCATGCTTGAGGAAAATAATGCCCGGTTGGGTGATGATCTTACCGGCCTGCTGACGGACCTGAGCTTTCAGGACATCACAGGGCAGCGCATCAAACGTGTAGTGACGGCGCTGAACAAGATAGAAAATACCGTGGTGGAGCTTTATATCTCGTCTGGGCTCATCATGGATGGGGCGGAAAAAGATCCGCAAAAGAATGCGGCATCTCTTCAGACCGAGGCCCGGCAGGCTGTCGAAGATTTTCGTCAGCAGCGCAAAAAGGGCGACAGCCTCAAAGGGCCGGACAAAGACGGCGTCTCGCAGAGCGCCATTGACGACATGCTCAGTCAGCTGGGCATGTAGGGCGAATCTGCCATCCAGCATTTTTTGGACAGTGTCGTCCAAAGGGTCTTTCCTGTTATCTCTCCGTCGAGCTTCACCTTTTATTTCGGTTGAGTAGTACAAGAATACACTTCCAGCATAAAAGGTTTATTCTCAGAAGCATTTCAACGCTGAAAATGTTGCAATGCCCGGCGGCGAGCAGACCGAGCCGTCCGCCGCAATGCGTGATGGATTTGGCTGAAACCGCGTTTTCTGCCAAAAGCCAGTTTGAAATTATAGTCAATTTCAACGCTGATCTGCTTCAGGATATAACGGGGAAATTCTTTTTGTTACGATGTTGTCTGGGCCTCTTGCTGGTGCAAGAGGCTTTTTGCATACAAGGGCAAGCCGCAAAAAGGCATTGCCATCGGAGAAGAATATGAACGTATTTACCGTTGATCATGATTTGTGCCGCAAAGACGGCATCTGCGCTCTGGTGTGTCCAGTGCATATTATTGACGCTGAAGTTGGTTCCTATCCCACTTTGGACAAGCATAAGGCGGTCTATTGCATAGGCTGTGGGCAGTGTATGGCGTTTTGTCCCACGCAGGCCTGTTCAGCCCCCGGTCTTGACCAGAAAGATTGTCAGCCGAGGCAACCAGAGCAGATGCCTACGGCGGAGCAGACTGAAGAACTGGTGTTTTCGCGCCGGTCTGTTCGCAATTTCAAAAACAAAAATATTTCCAGAGAGCAGTTCGAGCGTCTTCTTGCCGCGGCGCGGTTTGCTCCTACAGCGAAGAACTCACAAAATCTGCGCTGGATCGTGCTGGAATCGCGCGAGCAGGTGCTGAAGCTTGCGGAACTGGTGGTGGACTGGATGCGTCTTTTGCCCCAGGTCGACCCTGAAGTAGACGAGTCGATGCATGCCAGCGGCCTTGTGCGCGCCTGGGAGCGGGGTGTTGATGTCATTACCCGCACTGCGCCCCAGCTGGCAGTTGTTGTGGCCCCCAAGTGGCGCTGGGGACAGGCGGATGCGGTCATTGCCGCAACCTATCTGGAATTGCTGGCGCAGGCGCAGGGTATAGGCTGCTGTTGGGGGGGCTACCTCTGCATGGCCTTTGAGCACCCAGCGGCGCAGCCTGTGCGAGATTTTCTTGGTATTGGGCCTGATGAAATGGGTTTTGCCGCACAGATGATGGGCTACCCGCTCTTCAAGGCCAAGGTTCGCCCCGTGCGCAAGGATGCTTCAGTTACCTGGCTCGCATAAGGCAATATTAGAGTCAGGCTGACGAGTTGATAACTGCGATTTACCAAATTTTGCCAAAGGATTTTTCGACTGAAAATTCCTTTGGCAAAACTCTTTTAGAAAACAATAAGAGCTGGATGAGAAATATTATCTTTTATGACAGGGTGATAATAAAATTAGAATTCCAGAATTCTGGAATTCCACTTGACGAGCTGCCTCACATGGCTTAGTGAAAGAAAAAATCCCATCAAGGTAAGCAATGATCTCAATTCCTGAAGAATGCAGAAAACTGAACAAACTCTCGGATCAAAACTCCGGGGTCTTGTATATTCAGGTTCTTGAAAAGATCCGCTTATGGATTCTTAATGGCTACGTAAAAGAAGGCGAGTATCTTCCTTCCGAGCGTGAATTGGCGGCACTTTTTGATGTGAGCCGCATGCCTGTTACCCAGGCTCTGAAAATTTTGGAATTTCTTGGTGTAGTGTGTTTTGTCAGGGGAAAGGGATTTTGCGTAAAAAACATTGACCTGCACCACATAATTAACTGCATCGGGTTTATGGTTCTTCCCGCTCAGGATGGTATTAATGACATTCAGGAAGCGCGGGAAGGTATAGAAGTACAAGCCGCCACCTTGGCTGCGACGCGCCGCACTGATGAAGATTTAGCAGAAGCTGCTGGAGCCTTGGCTGAAATGGAAGCCAGGGGCGGGCATGGGGATAACGTGGCCGAGGCATCGCTGAGATTTCACGGGGCGCTTGTTCGGGCTTCGCACAATGAAGTTCTTGTGAAGGTGAATGATTTTCTGCTCGAATTGTTGCGCAGTTCGCGCCTTGAAACACTGCGTGAAAAAGCGCAGCTGGATTTGGCCATTGAGCAGCACCGTGGAATTCTTCAGGCCGTGGCGGAGCAAAACAGTGAAAAGGCCGGGCTACTGATGCGTGAACATCTGCGTGTATTGCCTACGCATCATGAAATTATGGTTGAAAACGGGTAGGGTGTTTTTTTTGAAGCTCATGGAATTCCGGAATTCCACAAACGGAAGAGGTAAATAGGCGTGTTTTTTTTGTCCAAGGTGGAATGCCAGAATTCCAGTATCGCTAATGATACCAAATGGGGCACTTGCGAACGAGCAATGCGTCGCTACAGGGCTCTAATTTTTATAGTAATTTCACTAAGTTATATAATATCATACTTTCACAGATCGTCTACAGCAGTAATAGGCCCTGTTCTTATGGAAGACCTGAAAATTTCTTCCACAGATTTGGGGATTGTCGGTTCCATGTACTTTTGGGCTTATGCCCTTGCATGCATTCCTTCCGGCTTGCTGACTGATGCAATTGGGGCGCGTAAAACAATTGCTGTATTTTTGTGTGTTGCAGCCGGCGGAACGCTGCTTTTTGCGGCAGCAGACAGCGTAGCTTTGCTGGGTGGCGGCCGCTTTTGTATCGGCCTTGGTGTGAGCGCCGTTTATATTGCTGCCATGAAAATTTTTTCTGACTGGTACAAAAAGGATGAACTTGCCACTTGCTCCGGAGCGTTGCTCGCAGTGGGCAATGTGGGAGCATTGCTTTCCACCGCGCCGCTCGTTCTGCTTATAGCCCAGTTTGGATGGCGCGAAACCTTTGTGGGGATGGGGTGGTACACATTGGTTATGGGGGGTGTTTCTTATCTCCTTATCCGCAATACACCGAGTGAACTTGGGTTCAGCCCTGTGCCCCAAGACATTGCCGTGGAGTCTGAAAGGCCTACGGTTTTTAAAGCGCTGGGGACCTTGCTGACGAACAGGAATTTTTGCCTGCTCAGCCTGCTTTCATTTATGTATTACGGCACCTTCATGGGCGTGGGGGCCCTGTGGGCTGGGCCTTATCTGCAGGATGTTTATGGGTTGTCGCGCCAGGCTGCCGCTGCAGTACTCATGTTCTTTCCCATTGGAATGACCATCGGCTGCCCCCTCAGCGGGTATCTTTCCGACAAGGTTTTGCGGTCTCGCCGGAGCGTGTTGCTCTACGGATGTGTTTTGCATCTGTTGGCCTATATTCCTTTCATACTGTTCACCAGCAGCATGCCAACAGGTGTGCTCTATCTTCTGTTTCTTTACTTTGGCATTTCTGGCGGGTTTTTTGTCTCCTGTTTCGCTTGTGCCAAAGAAATTTCCCATCCTGCTTTTGCAGGCACCTCCATCGGCGCGCTGAACATGTTGCTGGCTTTTGGAGCCGCATTTTTCCAATACGTTTTGGGTTGGATTCTTGCCCTTTGTGGTAAGACAGATGGCGGTAGCTATGGAGCAGATGCCTATAGAATGGTCTTTGTGGCAGCGGCGGCAGGTCTGATAATTGGAGCAGTGTCTATTTATATGTTTAGAGAAAGAAAGATACTATAAAAATATATTGAGATAAGTTTAAGTGATTCATAATAAATATATAGATGTATATTTAACTTGTAACGCTCACATCAGTGAGAAAGGATGCTCGCAATGAAGATTGTCAGTGTAGATGTTATGCAGGTTCCTAGCGGAAATGCCGGAGCTTCACGAGGCGATTGGCGTCCCGTGATTGTACGCATCAATACAGACGAAGGCATCAGCGGGTTTGGCGAAGTGGGCCTTGCCTACGGTAAGGGATGGCGTGCCGGAGTCGGCATGGTTCAGGATTTTGCCGAAGTCATCATCGGCGAAGATCCCATGCAGATAGAAAAAATATGGGAGATGATTTTCCGTACAACTTTCTGGGGCATGGGCGGGGGCACTGTTGTTAATGCAGGCATGAGCGGTATTGATATCGCCCTGTGGGATATCAAGGGCAAGGCGCTGGGTTTGCCTGTTTGGCAGCTTATGGGCGGCAAAACAAACGACAACTTGCGTACCTATGCCAGTCAGCTGCAATTCAACTGGGGCACCAATCTTTCCAAGCAGCGCCTTATTGAGCCTGAAGAATACGCTGAAGTTACGCGGGTAGCTATGGCTGAGGGCTATGATGCCATCAAGGTCGACCCTATGATTTTCAGTAACCAGACTGACGGTAAGGGACCTTGGAAGATCACCGGCCCTCTGGAACACAAGGTCATCAAGACCGTCTACGACCGCATTGCCGCAATGCGCAAGGCCGGTGGCGATGATCTGGATATTATTATTGAAAATCATTCCAATACAGACACGATTTCGGCCATCCAGATCGGTCGCGCCCTCGAAGATCTGCGTATTTTCTATTATGAAGAACCCTGCCATCCGCTCAATGTGGAATCTATGGTGGAGATCAAAAATAATGTAAATATCCCAATAGCCTCTGGCGAGCGTATCTACACGCGTTACGGCTACCGTCCATTTTTCGAAAAACGCGCCTTGCACGTTATCCAGCCAGATATATGCCTGTGCGGCGGCCTGACCGAAGCAAAGAAAATTTGTGACATGGGGCATACTTACGATTGCGCCGTGCAAATTCATGTTTGCGGCAGCCCCATATCCAAGGCTGCAGCACTTCAGATTGAAGCCGTTATACCCAACTTTATCATTCATGAGCACCATCAGCGGGCCCTTAACATGGAAAGCCGTGAAACCTGCTTGTACGATTATCAGCCCGTCAACGGTCGGTACGCAGTGCCTGACAAGCCTGGTATTGGTCAGGAATTAACTCCTGAAACCATCAAGCGTTGCGAAACCATTACCGTGAGCCGATCCAAAAAATACATGTAAAACTGTTTCGTTGGATGCGCCTGCATTTGGTTAGCCACGGCCTGCAGGCGTTCCGGGAGCTTTTGCCGGGGGCGGCAAAAGCTCCCGGATGACAGGGCGGGCATGAACGACGTCATCTGACAGAGTGGGCACTTAGGGTCCGCAAAAACCGCTGTGCTTGGTCATTGGCGTGTGTCGCTTCATGGTTGCTGTTCAAAGACGCGTAAGTTTCGGTAAAGGAGTGTCTTACTATGTCAGTCGCGACAAGTGAAAACGTTTCTAATGTGGAAAAACCAACACATCAAAGGCAGCTGCTTGCGGGCATTTTGCTTGCGGTGGTATTTTTCTCTTATATTGACCGCGTTAACGTCTCCATTCTGGTAGTTGATCCGGGATTTTTAGAGGCGATGGGCATTACAGGTGATTCTGTACAGAAAGGGCTTCTGATGACGTTGTTTCTGGCCGCTTATGGGGTCGGTAACGTGATTCTGAGCCCCCTCGGCGATATACTTGGCCCCCGCAAGGCCATGTCTCTTTCAATTGTGATATGGGGCATTTCCCTCGTAGTTGGCGGTTTGGCCAGCGTGTTTACCACCATGCTGGTATCGCGTGTAATGCTCGGACTTGGCGAGGGCATGCACTTTCCAATGCAAAGCAAGTTTATCAAAGAGTGGTTTCCTCCTTATGAACGCGGTAAGGCCAATGCCGTGTGGCAGACGGGCATGGCTCTCGCTCCGGCCATCGCCATGCCTTTCTTTACATGGCTCATCCATATCTCAGGCTGGCGTGAAAGTTTCTTTGTCCTGCTGGCTATGGGGCTGATTCCGTTATATCTTATTTGGTTTCACACTTCGGATACGCCGCAGCAAAGCAAGCGTATTAATGAGGCGGAGCTGCGTCTTATCGAAGATGGGCTTGCTGCGGAAAAAGCCAAGCAGGCCCTGGGCAAGGCGACATTTAAAGAAGGGCTTAAATCCTTTATAGGTAACTATCAGTTTTGGCTTATTGTTGTGTACTATGTGGTCCATACATCGGTTCTTTGGGGTTCGATGACATGGCTGCCGTCATATCTCAAAGAAGCCCGCGGTTTTTCATGGGCTGCTATGGGCGCTCTTTCATCTTTGCCCTGGATTCTGGGCGTGGTAACCAAAATTTTGTCTGGTATTCTTGCCGACAAACTTGGGCGAAGAGCTCCCATTATTCTTGTGGCCATGATTGGTGTTGGTCTCGGTGTGTATTTTGGGGCAACGGCTGAAGACAACATGACCTCTGCCATTTTTCTGTCTATAGGTATTGGTTTTATTGGCCTTGGCGGTCCTACCGCCTGGACCCTGATGCAGGACATCGTACCAGGTGAGGGCATTTCCACGGCCGCTGGCGTTATGAATGGTGTGGGCAACGGCTTTTCTGCCCTTGCTCCTTTAGCCATCGGGTTTCTGATCTCGGTCACCGGAAGTTACTTTGGGGGACTGCTGTATCTTGTGGGCTGCGCCGTCGTTGGTGGTATTGCCATGCTTATTTTGACCATCAAGGGCCGTTAATACAGGCGTTATTGAAAACTGGACAGTTGGATAATTACCTTCGGTAAAGGTTGCCGCTATGAAGTAACCTCAAGACATAAACCCCTGACGCACGTTATTTGTGACGCCAGTGCCCGGCATCCATCCCCGGGTCAATGCAAAAGCCATGTGTATGCTCCCGTACACATGGCTTTTGTTTTTTTGAAGTCATTTATTTCCTTGCAGCAGTATGAATATTTCATTTCGAAATACTTGCTTAACGCTAAGTATTTCTGCTGCCTTTAGTCGTGAATTTTTTTGCCGCAACGGTTGAATAGAATTATAGTCCAAGCATTTCGTAGTGCGCGTTTGTGTAAGAAAGGGAGAAAATCAGGCAGACATTTTCTAGGCTTATCTGATCTCAGGCGCTTCACCTCCATAGGTTCGCATGTGCGACGGGCTTTTTTTGGCCCGTACTTTGCAAAGCTTTTGGCACGGGCCATAGGGCTCGAGGACGAGATGGCCGCGCACCCGCTTCAGCGCGCCCACCAACCAAGGAGAAGCACATGCAAGCTGGCATGTTTAGCGGACTTTTTGCCGCACTCAGCACAGAGCACCGCATGAATTATATCGCCAATAATTTGGCGAATGCCAATACGCGAGGGTACAAGCGAGATACCGTGGCCTTCAAGGATACCATGGTCAGCTATGCCTTTGACGAAATCCGGGAACCACTTTTGAACCTCAAGTCGGACCCGTTGTTCCCCGAGCCGCTCAATGCCTCAAGGGTACGGTTGGCGGTGTCAAAGATCGATTTTGCCCAGGGGTCCATGCAGTACTCGGGCAACTCGCTGGATATGGCCATCAACGGTGAGAACGCCTTTTTCCGGGTGGCTACGCCCACGGGAGAATTTCTCACCCGTAACGGCGCTTTTGTGCTGTCAGAAAACGGCACCATCATGACGCCGCAGGGCTATCCGGTGCAGGCGCAGGGCGGCGGAAACATTACTATCCCGCCAGGTACGCGGCATATTCAGGTGAGCGGCGACGGACAGGTCATTGCTGATAATGATGTGCTGGGGCAGATCGCCCTGGTCAATGTAGATAACCCGCAGAATCTTGAAAAAATGGGCAACAACCTTTACCGCCCGCGCGAGAATGTGCAGGTGGCGGAAGGCAATGCCTATCTGGACGGCAGCCGCATTGAGCAGGGCTTTACCGAAGCTGCCAACGTGGAAGTGGTTCCGGAAATGGTGAACATGATTGAGGTGCAGCGTCAGTTTGAAGCCTATCAGAAGGTCATGCAGACCTCGGATACGCTGGACCGCGCCGCCACGGAAAAAGTGGGCCGCCGTCAGGGCTAGAGCTGACAGCAAAGGCTGAAACAAGGAGTATTTCCCATGATGCGTTCCCTTTGGACTGGAGCCACCGGCATGGTGGCGCAGCAACTCAATATTGACGTCATTTCCAACAACCTGGCCAACGTCAACACCACGGGCTTCAAAAAAAGCCGCGCGGAATTTGAAGATCTCATGTACCAGACCATGCGTATGGCCGGGTCTATTACTGAAGGCGACAACCGTTTGCCTGTGGGCATTCAGGTGGGTATGGGCACGCGCCCCACGGCTGTGCACAAGTTTTTCACCCAGGGCGACTTTCAGAACACCGGCAACACGCTGGACGTAGCCATTGAAGGCGACGGTTTTTTTCAGGTGGATGTGAACGGCGAGCTTATGTACACCCGCGCCGGTTCCTTCAAGTTGAATCAGGATGGTACGGTGGTAACGGCCAATGGCTATATCCTCCAGCCGGAATTTGCCGTACCCGCTGAAACCAAGAACATTTCCATATCCTCGTCCGGTCATATCGCTGCTCTCGACTCGCAGGGGCAGGAACTGGCCGGGGCGGAAATTCCGCTTTATACCTTCATCAACTCCGCCGGGCTCGATGCTCGCGGGCGCAACCTTTTCACGCCCACAGAAGCCTCTGGCGACGCTGTTGAAGGCGTGCCCGGCACGGAAAATGTGGGCACCCTGGCGCAGGGCTTTCTGGAAATGTCCAACGTGGAAGTGGTGGACGAAATGGTCAACATGATCGTTGGCCAGCGTGCTTATGAGGTCAACTCCAAGTCCATCCAGACTTCGGACTCCATGCTTGGCATCGCGGTTCAGCTCAAGCGCAGCTAGGACGGTAACAGAATCATGAGGCTACTGGCGGTACAATTATCAGGAGCGGCAGAAATGCCCGGGGCAGCACGACATGTCAGGCTGATCTGGTTCGTGTTGTTCGCTCTTCTGCTGGCATTGATGCTGGCCTGCCTGTGGCGGGCCGAGCCTGTGCTGGCGGCAGGCGGCGTACCGCAGGCCGTATGGCAGGATAATGACCGTAACCACAGACGCTCGCCCGTACAGGTGAAAACACAGCTGCGGCCTCCCCAGGTTCGGGCTGGACAAATGCCCCTTGACCCGGAAGCCCACGACGCCAGAGCCGCCAAAACCAGTTCTCAACTGGCCGCCAATGCTGTGCCCTTGGCTCAGGAAGGAAATTTGAGCCTGCTGGAGCAGGGCGACTGGCGACTTAAGATTGTTCCGGCGGCTGTCACCAATACCAATATGGTGCTGTTGGGCGATATCGCCATACCCCTTGGGCACATTGAGCAGGCGCAGTGGGACGCGTTGCGCGCTACCCCCCTATGGGACGCGCCGCCCGAAGAAGGCAAACCGCTGCAGATCAACCGCTCCCGGTTGTCGCAGGCATTACGGCAGGCCTTGGGACAGGATGTGGCGAGCCGGTGCATTTTGCCGACCTCTCTTGTGATCCAGCGCGGCGGTTTGGTCTTTCGCGAAGACGATTTGCGCAACTATGTTGTCAAAAGCTTGACCCCGCAATTGGCGGCCATGCCAGGCGAAGCGGAGCTTACAGATTTTCGGTTGCCGGAATATATTTTTCTAGCTCACAGCCAGCAACGAGTACAGCTTGAACCGGGCAAGCTGACTCCCGGGCGCGTGCCCTTGCGCTTTGCCGTACAGGAAGCAGATGGCTCTGTGCTGCGGCGGGTGGCAGGCACTGCAACACTTTCCTTGTGGCTTACTGTTCCCACGGCGGCCCAGTCGATGAACAAGGGCGATGCCCTGACAGCCCAGAGCGTGACCTTTATGCGCGTCAACGCCGGGCAGTTGCGTGATTTGCCCTGGGACGGGCACGGCGGCCCCTGGCAACTTGCCCGAAGTATAAACGCGGGCGACACGATTTTGCAGAGCGACCTGGCCAATCAGCATATGGTAAAGCGCGGCGATGTGGTTTCACTTGTATATTCCCGTGGCAATCTGAAAATTGCCACACAGGCGCAAGCTATGGCTGACGGTGAACCCGGAGCCACCATCCCGTTGCGGAACTTGCAGACCAAAAAACAGGTCTTCGGCGTTGTCAAAAACGGCAATACGGTAGAAATACACTAGGCGTTCAGCCGCCCCTGCGGCCAAATGCAGTTATTGAAGGAGAGGAGCATATGCAGGCACGTCACATCATACCCGTTCTGGCGCTGGTTTTCGCCCTGTGCGCCGCCTGCGGCGGCGGGCCGCGTAAACATCCGGCCTTGCAGCCACCTGTCACCGATCCACAGGAGTACAGGCAGGAAACCAACGCGGCCAACAATCCCGGTTCGCTTTTCGCAGCCAGCGAACAGGACACGCTTTTTTCTGACAGCCGCGCCCGCAGGGTAGGGGATATAGTGGTGGTCAAACTGGTGGAAAACACCAAGGCCCAGAACAAGGCTGAAACCACGGCGAAAAAGGGCGGGGCAAACGATTATCAGGTGGGCGCGCTCTTCGGGCAGACGTCAAGCGGGTTTATTCCTTTTCTGAACGTAGGCCCCACCAGCAAGGTAGGAGTTCCGGCTTTGTCCACTACTTCAACCAGCGACCTTTCAGCCACTGGCAAGACCAAGCGTGAAAACTACGTCACAACCTCTTTGGCCGCGCGGGTGCTTCGCGTGTTGCCGGGCGGACTGCTACAGATTGAGGGCGCACGTGAAATCCGCGTCAACGAAGAAACAGAGTATATGGTGGTGCGCGGCATGGTCCGTACCAAGGACGTAAGCGCAGACAACAGCGTGCTTTCAACCCAGATCGCCGACGCCAGCATCGAATACTACGGACGCGGCGTACTGGCCGACAAGCAGAAGCCCGGCTGGTTCACGAGGCTTATGGACAACGTCTGGCCCTTCTAGCACACAGAGATACATTGTGATCAGGGCTTTCCAGCAGGATATGTTTCTGCCGGAAAGCCCTTGCCTGTTTTGGAGCCTCGTTTGCGGCGGAACGCGGGGCGCTCCCCGGAGTGGTTTTACCCTGAAAATGCTCTGGAGGCGCTGCACAAGCAGACGCATGCCGTTGAGGCGTTAGGGCCGCTTCATGTGATGACGCGGGGCTAGTCTTAATTTCGAGGGGAATAATCTTGCGGAACAGGACAATGTTGCTGCAGATGTTTGGGATGTCGTGGCGTGGGCTTGAATCGCGTGACTCAGGCATTAGCTGTTCCTTCGCAGGGTTTATGGTTTGAGGCGTTGTAGTGCGGGTTTGAATGCTTGTGGCGCAGGAATCTACGTTTAAGACAACCTGCTGAACAATTCAGTTTGTTCCACGCAGTCGCTGTCGCCACCCGCTCGCCCTTCGGCCAATGGTTATCGTGAAGCCACAGATGGCTGCAGTATGAGTAGCAATACGGCTTGCTCTGTTCGGTCGCTGTCGCCATACGTACAGCTTTCGGCCAACGGTCATTGCAGAAAGCGCGGATGGAGGCAGTTCAAGTAGCGACGCGACTTGTTCTATTCAGTCGCAACGGGCATCCGTATGGTCTGCCAACAATTGCTACCCCGAAGCCACGGATGGAGGCATTATGCGTAATGAAAAAGTTTGATTATCACAGTAGCAGTCGCCGCCCGTGTTCTTTGCTAGCAACGGCGGTAGCGAGGGAAACAGCGTTATTGACTAGTAGCGGTAAACGCCATAACGATCGCATCCTATTTGAGAACGTAGACTCATATTGTTAATCTGCTCTGGGTGTCGAAAATTTGTATGTCCTGCTGCGTCTGATGAACTGCTATGCGTTTGCGCGTGGCGGCAAGCAGGTGCGGTACGGATTCACAACCTAAAAAGCAATGCGCCAAGATTGCGTATCCTGATGGGAAACAGCCAGCGGCTGGAGGTATCTGGGTTGGGTGCGGTGCTTCGCAGCGGGTATGTGTACTGGCGGTTACGGACTATTTTTTTCTAGTAAGCCGCAAAAACATAATTTTTTGCTCAATAGGCAAAAAAAGCTTGCCAAGGGGTGCCCGTTCGGGTAAATCAATCTTCGCGCCGAAGTGGTGGAATTGGTAGACACGCTAGGTTCAGGGTCTAGTGCTGGCAACGGCATGGGAGTTCGAGTCTCCCCTTCGGCACCATGTTTTAAGGGTCGTTATAAGCAACAGCTTGTAACGACTCTTTTTTTTGCTTGTGCCCAGTATAGGCACCAGACAAAAAACCGCCCTTGGGATCTTTATGTAGGGGGCAAAGAGGCGGAGAGGTGATTTTGAGGGGCCATGGCGAAGCTGCAGGCGGCTTGGATGCGATCCTTTGCTGCGTATCCCATTCGCCAGGGGGTTCAAGAGGGGCGACAGGCTGCGTTCTATTTTCGTTACGCCGGAACCGTCTTCAATAACTGTAACGGCTTGCTGCTTCAATTTCTGTGAATAGCGTGCCCGTGGTACTTTCGTCATAGAGCCCCACTATGGGTATGAACTATGCGTCTGTTTTTTTGACCTATTAATCTGGCCGGTGTTGTCAGCAAAGAGCAGCAGCTCTTGATGAAAGCGTAGCCTACTTGACGGCCCAGATAATATATATACCCTGTTTACGCCGTTGACTGAGTCTAGTTTGTCGCCAAGTCAACCTAGATGGGACAAAGCACAAGTTAAAAATGATTCGGGATACTCATGAGCCATCTTTTACCGATCCTTTCAGTGGTTATAGCCACCCACAATGCTGCATCAACTATTGAACGCTGCCTTAACTCCTTTCTGCCTTGCAATACCGCAAATATTGAAATTATCATCAAGGATTGCGTCTCGACTGACGGAACCCAGGAGATTATAAAATCCTACGCCTCAAAACTTCCCATCCGCCTCATAAGTCAGCCCGATGTAGGCATTTATGATGCTTGGAATCAGGTGTTTAACAAGAATGGTGCGGTACAGGGCTCTTGGGTACTATTTTTGGGTGCGGATGACTTTATTTGTTCAACACAGCATTTGGAGACAACACTGAAGTCCTTGGTTGAGCTCCAGGGTCACGTTGACTTTGCGTCAGCCCCTGTCACTCTGGTTAATGAGCAAAGCTTTGCTGTGGATACTCTTTTCCCTTCCCGAGATCTTGAACGCGACCTGCCCGTGGGCATGCCGCTGCCCCATCAGGGGCTGTTTCACAGGCGCAGACTTTTTACTGCAAACCGCTTTGACGCCTCATTGCGCATTACAGGGGATTATGACTTTCTTTGCCGCACCTTAACCCCAGGCAATCTCGTTTATCTTGATATCCCCGCTGTGGTCTGCATGAGCCTTGGCGGCGTAAGCGGTAATCTGGCTGGCATGGTCAAACGAAACCGTGAGGCCCTGCGTGTGTCCCGGCGTTTTTTTTCTGGTTGCAGTCGTCGGGCGTTGTGGAAGCGCTTGCTCTTCTCTTATGTCTTCAACCTGTTGAACAAGGTTTGCGGAGCTGGCCTAGCGGTCACCTGCGCAGACTTTTACCGCAAACTGTCGGGCAAGCCACCAGTTTGGACATCGCATCAGCCTTTGCCACCAGCCATGCGCCTGCCCAACACTGCGCTTGACGGCAATAGTCGCCCGATGTTTTCTCTATTGATCGCCACCATTAATCGCAAAGAACCACTGGAAAAACTTTTTGATAGTCTGCGGCAACAGACGATTCCCACGGATGCATTCGAGATACTCGTTGCCGACCAGAATTCGCCGGGATTTTTGCAACCGATCATTGACGACTATGCACAATTTTTGCGTATCAAGGTTATACAGGTTCCCAACAAGGGAGTTTCACAAGCGCGTAATGCTCTGCTGCCTCTTGCTACAGGCAGGTATGTCGCCTTTCCCGATGATGACTGCTGCTACGAACCTGACACCCTGTACGAGGTGCAAGCTTTTTTTACAACTCGTTTGCATGTGCATGCTATTCAGGGCAGCTGGTCCGCTCCTGGCAGTCGCAGGGATTCTGCGCATCACACTGCCTATCTGGGAACCCGGTATTCTGTTTTCAGACGGGGCGAGACGTATGTGCATTTTTTTAGAAAACAAGCCGTAGAACGCATAGGTCTTTTTGATCCGCGTATCGGTCCGGGAACAGGCCTGCCGTACGGGTGTGGAGAAGACACAGACTATTTGCTGCGGGCGATTGAAGCGGGGTTGACTGTAATGCACGTACCTTCGGTTCATGTGCGCCACAATGAGGTTGATGTGTTGGCGGCAAAGGCAAATATCCAAAAAATATCATCATATGCCATTGGCCGCATGTATTTGTTGCACAAACATCATCTTCCCCTGTGGTTTCAGTTGTTCAACATTGCTTATCCGTTGCTGCGAATGCCTATGGAAGGGGCTGCGACCGCCCGCTACCGATTCATAATGTTTGCGGCCAGGCTGAAGGGATTTTTTTGTGTGCGCTTTGGTACATCACCAAAGCCTTGAGTAGGCTTGTCGGCTCTGATATAATAAAAAAATTTCGTATGCTGATGTGAGGCATTGTCACTGCTCTTAAGAGTATTATGGCCGTGTGCAAAACATGCCAACATCCAGCCACATATAAGGAAAAGCTGTGAGTGATTTTGGCATTGTAATAACCTGTTGTGCATCTGATGCTCATTACGCCAGGGCTTGCGTTTGCAGTATTCGACATTTTTGGGGCGAAGTGCCTATTTGCCTGTTTGTCGATGGCGACACGGGCGTTTTTTCCTCCGCCACTCGCATACCTGGCGTAACGGTCATGTCCAACAATGACTTGCGGGATCCTTGGCTGCGCAAACACTGTCGTGGCTGGGGCCATACCAAGATGGCCCTGCTGTGGGAAAGCCCTTTTGAGAGATTTCTTTATCTGGATGCGGACACCTTGGCGTGGGGCAATTTGTTGGAAATAGTCAAAAGCCTGGATTATGATTTTATTGTTGATCGTCAGTATTCGTATTCTGATGCTGAAATTCGCCGATGGTTTTTTGATCCAGACAAACTGCTGTGCCACTACCCAGACTTCAATTACGTTGCCTATCGCGACAGTTACGCGTGCAACGGAACTTTTTTTGCCAGGCGGGGGGCGCTGGATCTGGAGCTGTACAAACAGACATACGCCCTGCAGCAGATGGATGACAGTATTTTTTACCCGGCTGATATGGGCATGTGGAATTTTTTGGTCTTTTATTCAGCGCAAAAATTGGGGCTGAACGTTGTCAGTCAGCAGTATCAGGTTATTCCTGTTGACCATAGCGAAAAAAAACTGCGTGAAAGCTATTCTCCGCAGGCGTTGACAGAAAAGAAAGCCCTTCCACCTGCCGTGCTCCATTTTTGTGGGAAAAAGCCGCATAGCTTAAGCCGTTCTGCCAAGATGGCAGCCATGAATTATTTCAGACTGCGCTATCTGACAGAGGTTGAAAAAAAATCAAAGTATCAAGCATATAAGACGATGGTGAAAGAAGATATATTATATGTCTTCAGGCCAATATTCAGAAAAATATGTGCCAGGACGCAAAGCTTTTTACGGAGTGTTTTTTTCGGGGGCAATTCAGAAAAACAGAAATAGCGTCAGTTTTCAGCTTGGAAACTCATGAGAGTCACTAATAAGGATTTTTTCATGTTGAAAGCATTATATCATAACATTAAAACACTGAAGTCACTTGCCATGCGCCACCTCGTGGCCAGCCCGGAAGAAGCCTTTGGAGTTGAAAAATATTGTGCGCAGCATAGCGGCCAGCAAAAAATAGTGTCCTGTGCTGCATCGTTGGAGATTTCGTTCTTCAAGGTCTGGCAAAGTCTTCGTCGACTCTCTTTTTTGCAGAGGTGCGGGGCCGCTGCTGAACGTACACCCAGCGTTGCTCGCCCTTATGGAAAAGTCTATTTCAAAACAACGTTCTATGCGCCACAGGAGCTTCCTTTCATAAAGATGAATCTGCTTGAGAGTTTGCCCTATGTAGATACATTTATTATTGTTGAGGGCAACAGAACTCATGTGGGCGCGCCGCACGAATTTATTTTTGAAAAATTTATTCCAAATATCCCACAAAATCTTCGCCAAAAAATTTTATATATCAAGGCGGATCTGGCCAATGAAGTTGTTGATTGCACTGAGAGCCGTGATGGAAGTCAGATGCACGAAAATGAGAACGTGTTGTGGGATTCTTTTGAAAATTATGTGGATTTGCGCGATGAGGATATCGTCATTGCTGCGGATGCGGATGAAGTTATCTACCGCAAAATTTATCCATTGATTTTTGCCCTGCTACGGCCTGACGCTCCATTGCTTTTGCCTCTGCACCAGTTTTTTTACAGGATGAATTATCTGTGGCGTGATGAAACCTTCTGGGCTCCAACGGCAGCCTATGCAGGCTATTACAAGCATCGGCCACATCCGCATAAGTGGCGGTATGAAGGAAGGCGGCTTCCCCTCATGGCAGGATGCCATTTTTCATGGCAACTGACGGTTGACCAAATGCTGTTTAAGCTCAAAACCTATGCCCACAATGATATTTATGGGCATCTTGCCGACCAGAAAATCCTTCAGGATGCCATTGATAATAAAACATACCCCTTTGAGCCTGAGCGGCCTTTTGTGATTGAGGAATTGAACCCGGATAAGGATCGCATATACTACCCAGAATCTTTTTTTACATTCCGTTCTGATTTCGCGCACTTATTGCCGGTGAGCAGCTGTGAAACATAAAATTCTTGTTTTTGTGGGCACACGCCCTGAAGCCATAAAAATGGCGCCTGTGGTAAAGGCTCTGCGTGAGCGGGATGATCTGTTTGAGGTCACGCTCCTGTCCACCGGGCAGCACCGGGAAATGTTGATGCAGACCCTGGGAGACTTTGCACTGGAGCCCGACATCAACCTTGACCTCATGACGGCCAACCAGAGTCTGGCCCAGCTTTCAGCCCAGTTGATGACCTCGATTGATGGCGTTCTTGCCCGGTATTTGCCCGACATCGTTTTGGTGCAGGGCGACACCACAACAGTTATGGCCGCATCCCTGTGCGCATTTTACAGGGGGATTCCCTGTGGGCATATAGAAGCGGGCTTGCGTAGCTACAACATGCACGCTCCTTTTCCTG
>NZ_JASGDK010000047.1:0-21127 GCF_047607245.1 Desulfovibrio sp. | reverse complement strand
GCTTCTGAGAGCAAGGTTCGTTTCGCCTGGACAGAAAAATTTGACTGGGGCCGCATCCGCATCAAGATGGTTGTGGTCGTATTCTGTTTGCTTTGGGCGGGCTTGTGGGGCCGGGCTTGGTATCTCCAAATGATTGAAGGCCCACGCCTGGCTGAACGGGCGCGCCGGCAGCACACGGCCTCTGAACTGGTCACGGGCCGCCGCGGCATGATTTTCGACCGCAATGGGCAAGTGCTGGCCCGCAGCATTGAAGCGCGCTCCGTGTATGCACGGCCACAGGAAATAGAAGACTTTAAGGCTATGGCCAATACGCTTGGCCCTATCTTGGGTATTGAGCCGCAGAAACTCTACGACGATCTTTCGCAGACCAAGCGCCGTTTTGTCTGGATCAAGCGCAAGGTGGATGACTTTACTGCCGAGGCTGTACACAAAAGTAATATTGCCGGTATCGGCCTCTCCAAAGAATACGACCGAGTGTACCCCTTCAAGCATATGGCTGGTCAGGTTCTTGGATTTGTTGGAATGGACGACAAGGGTCTTGAGGGTATTGAACGCTCTATGGAAGCCCGTCTGGGCTGCATCCCCACCCGGCAGATAGTGCAGCGCGACGCAATGGGCCGCCGTTTTTATCTGCATGAAGAGGGGCAAAGCGAGCCCCGTGGGCAGGATCTTACCCTGACCATTGATGTGCAGATGCAGTTTATAGTCGAAGAAGCCGTTGCCCGTGCCGTAAAAGAATATGATGCCCGCTGGGGGGGAGCCATCGTTGTAGATGTTCCTTCTGGCGAAATTATGGCCTGGGCGCAGTATCCTTTTTTCAATCCCAATGTCTACAAGGACGCCAGCCCGCTTGTATACCGGAACCGCATGGCGGCTGACGCGCTGGAGCCGGGTTCTACCTTCAAGCCCTTTGTTATGGCTGCCGCGCTTCAGGAAAAAAAGATCAACGCGAGCACTGCCATCGACTGCGAAGGCGGAAGATGGGAAACAAAGAATTTCACCATCCGCGATACATCCCGTCAGGGTGTACTGCCAGCCAACAAGGTGCTGCGCTATTCGTCCAACATTGGCATGGCCAAGATCGGCCTCATGATTGGCGTGCCTACGTTCCACAAATATTTAAAAGAATTGGGTTTTGGTCAGCGCACAAGCGTGCCGGTGGCCGACAGCCGCGGTATATTGCGCATTCCCCGCGACTGGAGCGAGGTGGACGTCATGTCCACATCTTTCGGGCAGAGTATTTCAGTCACCGGGCTGCAAATGGCCCAAGCTTATCTGACTCTGTTGAATAATGGCGTGTACAAGCCACTTACTCTCACACGAGAGGAAAATAATGTGGATGAGGTGCACCAGCGTGTATTTTCTCAGGCCACTGTGCGCGAAGTCATGCACATGATGCGCGACGTGGTGGAGGAAAGCGACGGCACTGGCAAGCGTGCCCGTATTGAAGGCGTCGAAGTGGCAGGCAAGACCGGCACCGCCCAGAAGGCCGATCACCGTTCTGGAACGTATGGCAGCAAGCGCCTTGCCTCGTTTGTAGGGTTTTTCCCCGCAGACAAGCCCAAGTATCTCATCCTTGTGATGGTGGACGAACCCACCCGCAATCAGTACGGCGGCGTTGTGGCGGCTCCTGTGTTCAAGGAAATAGCCAGCCGTACCCTCACATTTTCGGGCATTATGACAAACACCAAGGTTGCTTCGGTTGAAGAAAGTCCTGCTGCCGCAGCAGCACCCACTTCCGGGCGCAAGCGCGGGCTCAAACTGGCCAACCTTGATGTTCCCTATGTGGCCGATTCAAAAAAAGATGTCGCGCCATCTCAGGATGACAGCATGCGCTTGCCTGGGCATTTGGCCAAGGCGGGCAGCCGCGTGCCCGATGTTATGGGCAAGTCTGTACGCAACGCAGTAGAGCTTTTTGCCCGGGCTGGCGTAGTGCCGGAACTCAAGGGGTCGGGCAGCCGGGTTGTAAAGCAAACGCCTGCTCCAGGCTCTGTATGGCCTGAGGAAGACAATAAAGTTGAATATATTCTGTGGCTTTCAGAAAGGTAAAAAACTGATTTTTGGCATTTCAACGTTAAAAATGTTGCAATGCCCGGCGGCGAATAACCGAGCCGCCCGCCGCAACACGGCGTGGATTTAGCAGAAGACCGCGTTTTCGGCTAAATGCCAGCTCTGAAATTGTAGTCAGTTTCAAAGCAAACTAGTTTCAGCAGATATCCGGCGGGCACAGGCGCGCAGTTGTGGAGCTTGTTAGCCCTTGTGCCCGCCGGAGTTCAGGTCGCACCGGGATACTTCCGGCAACTCAAAGAGGTTAGTTATGAATCGGGAATTTACGGCCCTTTTGGAAGAGTGCGGGCGTGGCGGAATGGAAGTTCGCGCCGATTCGCGTCAGGTTGGCCCTGGCGATATTTTTGTGGCCGTACCCGGAGTCAAGGAAGATGGGGCCCACTTTATTCCTGCCGCAGTTGAAGCCGGGGCCGGAGTTATAGTCTGTTCGTCCAAAGGCGAAGAGGCTGCCGCTGCAACCAGCGCCGGACGTCGTGTCATATACCACGCTGACCCTCGGGAAGCGCTCTGGCGGCTGGCCCAAGCCCGCTGGCACACAGACACCTTGCCCATCCGCATTGTTGGTGTTACAGGCACCAACGGCAAAACCACCTGCACGTATCTGCTTGAGCGTCTTTTCGCGCAAGCGGGGCATAAGCTCGGTGTTATGGGAACGGTGAGTTATCGCTGGCCCGGACACAGCGAAGCTGCCCCGCTGACGACGCCCGACGCCTTGAGTGTGCACTCCATGCTGGCGGCTATGGCCAGAGACGGAGTAGATGTGGCCGTTATGGAAGTATCTTCGCACGCCATAGATCAGCAGCGTGTATGCGGTGTGCCTTTTTCTGGCGCGGCGTTCACAAATCTGACTCAGGATCACCTTGATTATCATCAGGGAATGGAAAGCTACTTCCAGGCCAAAGCCCGGCTTTTTCTTGAGTTACCACGCGCCGACAAGGCTATGGCCGTAAATGCTGATGATGCCTGGGGACGCCGTTTGCTGGAGTTGTGCCCCACGGCCCTTTCTTTTGGATTGCAGAAAGGAGCCCCCAACAGGCGGCACCTGTGGGGCGAACTGCTGTCTTCCACGACGGAAGGCTGCCACTTGCGGATGAGCCTTGAGGATATGCGCTGGGAGTTGCGGTCTCCGCTGGTGGGGGCGTTCAACGCTTCCAACCTGCTTGCCGTTCAGGCTGTGGCGCTGGAAATGGGCATCAATCCTGAAGCGTTCAAGGCTCTTGAAAGCTTCACTGGCGTAAGCGGCAGGCTTGAACGGGTAGATAACGCCCAGGGACTCAATGTTTTTGTAGACTATGCCCATACTCCTGACGCGCTTGAGAATGTGCTCAAGGCTTTGCGCGGAGCCGGGTTCAAGCGTATTGTCACGGTCTTTGGCTGCGGCGGCAACCGCGACCGCACCAAGCGCCCCATTATGGGAGAAGCTGTGGCCCGCTGGTCGGATGTGGCTGTGCTGACCTCTGATAACCCGCGTTTTGAAGAGCCGGAAGCCATCCTCACGGATGTGTTGCCCGGCCTTGCTTCCGCCAAGGAAGTTGTTGTTGAGGTTGACCGCCGCGAGGCCACATCCAAGGCTCTTTCAATGCTTGGCAAGAATGACGCTCTGCTTATTGCCGGCAAAGGGCACGAAGATTACCAGATCATTCAGGGCGTAAAGCACCACTACAGCGATCAGGAAGTGGTGCGGGAGATACTCGGGTGCGCCTGACTGTAAATGAAGCTGCGGCCTGTCTGGGGCTGCCGCAATCTGCTGAACCGGCGGCAAACGCTGTTCTGACGTCTGTTGTGACAGACAGCAGGGCGGCTGGACCGGGGTCCCTCTTTGTCTGCGTTTCGGGATGCAGGGTGGATGGGCACGATTTTGCCGCCGTGGCAGTGGGGCAGGGCGCTGGCGCAGTGCTGGCCTCGTGCCCCTTGCCACACATTACTGCGCCCGTTTTTGTGGTGCCCGACACTGTCAAGGCGCTGGGTTGTCTGGCTGCCCAATGGCGCAACCGTACCAGAGCCCGCGTTGTAGGCGTGACAGGTACGGCAGGCAAAACCACAGTTAAAGAGGCTTTGGCCCAGATACTGTCTCTCGCGGGCAAAACTGCCCGCACCGCTATGAACCATAATAACCAGATAGGCATGCCTCGTGCTCTTCTGAACACGGATGGCGATGAAGACTTCTGGGTTATGGAAGCGGGCATCAGCCAGGAAGGCGATATGGACGATCTGGGGCAGGTGCTGCGTCCTGACCTGGCCCTCGTGCTCAACGCCGGGGCGGGGCATACAGAAGGCCTTGGTGAAAAAGGTGTAGCCTGGCACAAAGCCCGGCTGCTCAGTTACCTTGCCAAGGGAGGCAAGGGGCTTGTTTGCGCTGACTACCCGGATCTGGCACGCGAGGCCAAGGCTACCGGGGCTGATGTGCGTTTTTTCAGCGTCACCGGACGCGAAGCGGATTTTCAGGCGGTCTACCTTGGGGCTGCTACGCCCCCTGAGGGTGCGGACGCATCTGCCGCTGAGTCGTATGGAAAATTTCAGCTTTGGCTTGAGGGCACTACACTTGATGTCATAGCCCCCTTCAGGGGAGAGTATGGAGCGGAAAATGTGGTGGCCGTGGCAGCTGCGGCCCACATGCTCGGCGTTGACGCCAGCACCATCGCGCAGGGGCTTGCCGCCGCCCATATGCCCGCACAGCGTTTTAATCAGGTTCAGTCAGGTTCCTGGCTGATCATTGACGACACGTATAATGCCAACCCCCTCTCCATGCGGCGTATGCTGGAAGCAGCCGCCGAACAGGCAGGCACGCGCCCCTTTGTGGCTGTGCTGGGAGCCATGCTCGAACTGGGCGCGCAGGCCGCAGCGGAGCATGAAGCCCTGGGGCAACGGCTGGCAAAGCTCAATCCAGCCGCCATCGTGTGGAAAGGCCCGCATGCCGGGGATGTGCGTGCAGGCTTGACCCAGGCTGGTTATACCGGCCCCTGGCAGCCCGTGGATGATGCCGAAGATTTCAAAAAAGCCTGGCATGCCGTGCAGGAAAATGGCCTTGAGGCCAAAGCCCGTGCCAACGGCGGCGTGGTTCTGTTTAAGGGATCGCGCAGCAACAAGCTTGAAACACTCATGACCGCCCTGACCGACAGGCATGAGTAATAGTTTTTTCTCTGGCGGAGCAGCTGCTTTGTCGTTCCAGCAATGGTGGCAAAGTGGTGTAAAGGGGTATCCCATCCGCAGACAGTAACGGTCGCAGTGTGGCCAAACGAACGGATTCACGTGCATGTTTTATAACTTTCTTTCTCCCCTCGCTTCTGAATGGACATTTTTCAATGTCTTTCGTTACATCACCTTCCGTTCTATGGCTGCGCTTATGACGGCCCTGCTTATTTCCATAATTCTTGGGCCACGGTTCATCGCGTGGTTGCGCCGTCTGAAATGCGGTCAGTACATTCATGAAGATGTGGCTGCGCACGCGTGCAAGGCTGGTACTCCCACTATGGGAGGCCTGCTCATGCTGTTCAGCCTTTCTGTGAGCCTGCTTTTGTGGGCTGACCTCACAAATACCTATATCTGGCAGGCCTTTTTTGTTTTTGCTGGGTTTGGAGCCATAGGCCTTTGGGACGATATGACCAAGCTGCGGCACCACAAGAACCGGGGAATTTCCGGCAAAGCCAAAATGGCAGGGCAGCTTGGTGTTGCCTGTGTGGCCATGCTGCTGCTTTTTGCCAATCCCGACTACAGCAGTAAACTCACCATTCCTTTCTTCAAGGAAGTGACCTTTGACCTCGGCTGGTTTTACCTGCCGTTTGGTGTTTTTGTTATGGTGGCTGCCTCTAATGCGGTCAATCTTACAGACGGTCTTGACGGGCTTGCCATTGGGCCATCCATTGTCGCCTGCATCGTGTTTTCCATTTTCATCTACATTACAGGCAATGCGCGGTTTGCAAGCTACCTGCTGGTTCCGTACATGCCCGGCGTAGGTGAAGTTACGGTTTTTTGCGCTGCTCTTGTGGGCGCTGGTTTGGGGTTTCTCTGGTTCAACGCCTATCCTGCCCAGGTTTTTATGGGCGATGTGGGTTCGCTTTCCATTGGCGGTGTGCTCGGCTATCTGGCTTTGCTCTGCAAACAGGAACTTGTACTTGCGGTTGTGGGCGGGCTTTTTGTGGCTGAAACCCTCTCTGTCATTGTGCAGGTGGGCTACTTTCGCTGGACTGGCGGTAAACGTTTTTTTCGTATGGCCCCCTTGCATCACCATTTTGAACTCAAGGGCGTGCCTGAATCCAAGATTATTATCCGCTTCTGGATTACGTCAATTCTGTTAGGCCTCATGGCGCTTTCTGTCCTGAAGCTGCGTTGAGGAGAAATACTATGGCACTGGAAAAAATGCGTGGCAGACGTATCAGCGTTGGCGAGAAGGCCGTTGTCGTCGGTGCCGGGCGGTCTGGCCTTGCTGCCGCACGGCTTTTGAACCGTGAGGGCGCACGTGTGCACCTTCTGGACAGCAACGCCGACGCCTTTTCCACCCGGCAAGATCTGGCCCGTGAACTGGGGCAACTCGGTATTGTCATCGAGCTTGGCCCCCACAGCTCCGCGCAATTTGAAAATGCGGCCTTTGTAGTGCCAAGTCCTGGCATGCCAGTGTCGCGCCTGGTGGGACTGGTAGACGAAGAAAGAACAGAGATTCTGGCCGAGATGGAACTGGCCTGGCGCTATCTGGACAGCGAGCCTGTTCTTGCCATTACGGGCACCAGCGGCAAGACAACAACAGCCTCACTTGCGGCAGCCATGCTGCACGAGCAGGGATACGCTGTTTTTCTTGGCGGAAACATTGGCACGCCCTTGTCGGAATATGTGCTTTCGGGCCGTAAGGCCGACGTTCTGGTACTGGAAATTTCCAGCTTTCAGTTGCAGACATGCACCACCTTCTGCCCGAGGGTGGGAGTTTTGCTCAATATTACGCCCAATCATCTGGATTATCACAAAGATATGGAGGAATACACGGAAGCCAAATTCCGTCTGTTCCGTTGCCAGGATGAAGGCGATCTGGCAGTGCTTGGCGAAAATCTGCGCGATCAGGCTGACAGGCACAGTCTCAAGGCGCGTCAGGTCTACATTACAGCCACTGACCGTTTTCCCGCGAGCAGCCTCATAGGTTCCCATAACCGCATCAATGAGGAAGCCGCGTGGCAGGCCTGCCGTTTCTTTGGCGTCAGTGAAGAAAACGCGGCAAGAGCTGTGGCCCGGTTTGCCCCGTTGCCGCACCGTCTTGAACGTGTGCGCGAGCACAATGGCGTGCTGTATGTGAATGATTCCAAGTGTACCACAGTCTCTTCGCTCAAAGTGGCCCTTGAAGCATTTGACCGTCCGGTACGCCTTTTGTGCGGCGGAAAATTCAAGGGCGGGGATCTGGCTGGTCTGGCTGATCTGCTGAAGAGCAAGGTTTGCGAGGTGGCTCTGTTTGGTGCAAGCCGCGAATATTTTGAAAAAGCCTGGCAAGGAATCGTGCCAATGACCTGGCACCCGGCTTTGGAGCCGGCAATAAAACATCTGACCGCAGGCGCTCACGCTGGCGATGTTATTCTTATGGCTCCAGCCACTTCAAGTTTCGACCTTTACGCCAACTATGAAGAGCGCGGCAAGGACTTCAAGCGCATAGTGGGTAAACTGGTATGAAAAATGTCTTCAAGTCCAGAACAAAACCCGGCAAGGCGCACAGCGCTATGGGGCGGGCTACGGAGAAAGGCCCCTTTGCTCCCTTTGACTGGTGGCTGTTCACCATCATGCTTGTTATCTTGTCCATTGGCCTTGTGATGGTGCTTTCTGCCAGCGGCATTGTGGCGGAGCAGGTTAACGGGGACAAATACTATTTCTTCAAACGTCAGGTGCTTTTTGCGCTGATGGGCGGCATCGTTTTGTGGGGCGCAGCCCTGCTGCCACGTGAATGGCTCTATAAAATGCAGTATCCGGCGCTTTTTGTTGCCTTGCTGCTTCTGCTGGTGACGCTTTCGCCGCTGGCCCCCGCCATTAACGGCGCAAAACGCTGGATTCCGTTGGGGCCGATAAACGTTCAGCCGATGGAATTCGTCAAGGTCGCCCTGGCTCTCTATCTGGCGTATTTCATGAGCTCCAAGCAGGATATTATCAAGACGTTCAGCCGGGGCGTCATCCCGCCTTTTGCAGTAACAGCGCTCTTCTGTTTTCTGCTGCTTCTGCAACCGGACTTCGGCAGTGCCGTTGTTCTGGCAAGCATTCTGTTTTTCATGTGCGTGGCAGGGGGAACCCGTTTTGTTTACCTTTTTTTCTCCATAGCCCTGGCCTGCGCAGGTGCAATGGCTCTGGCCATTTCATCTCCGTACCGTCTGCGTCGCCTGCTGGCGTTTCTGGATCCTTTTGAGGACGCCCATAACACGGGTTACCAGTTGGTGCAGTCATTGCTGGCTATCGGGTCCGGCAGCTTCTTTGGTGTTGGCGTTGGTGCAAGCAAACAGAAAATGTTTTATCTGCCGGAAGCGCATAACGACTTTATCATGGCGGTCTTGGCCGAAGAAATGGGTTTTGTGGGCATGAGCGTGGTCATGATTCTCTTTGGTTTGTTGTTCTGGCGCTGCTATAAGATTATACAGGGACAACGCAATCTGCGTGATCGTTTCACCGCGTTTGGAATCACAACTATTCTTGCTATGGGCTCGGTCATGAATCTCGCCGTGGTTATGGGGGTAGCGCCGCCCAAGGGTGTGCCCATGCCTCTCATGAGCTACGGCGGCAGTAACCTGATGGCTACCATGCTTTGCGTGGGTCTGCTTATGAACTTTTCACGAACGGCGGACACATGGACATCAACATCATCCTGACCACGGGCGGCACTGGCGGTCATATTTTTCCCGCTTTGGCCGTAGCCGAAGAAGTGCGGCGGAGGCATCCGCAGGCCAAGCTGCTTTTCGTGGGTTCGCTGTATGGACCGGAAGCGCGCCTGGTTCGTCTGGCGGGCATTCCTTTTGAAGGGTTGCCTGTGCGTGGTTTTCTCGGGCGCGGGGTGAAAGCTGTTGAAGCCGGTTTTCGCATGACCTGGGCAGTGGGAAAAGCTCTCGGCATCGTCCGGCGGTTTAAGCCTGATGTTGTGGCGGGTTTTGGCAGTTATGCAGCCTTTGCCCCTATGTTTGCGGGGCGGTTGCTTGGCGTGCCGACCATGCTGCACGAACAGAATGCCATTGCCGGGGCCAGCAATCGGGTGCTGGCAAAGCTGGCGCGGCGCATCTGCCTCTCACTGCCGGATACGGAAGGATTTGACTCCGCCAAGTGCGTACTCACTGGCAACCCCGTGCGCGCAGGAGTGAACGAGGCAGGACGTTTGCCGCGAGCCCGCGGAGCCCGTCGTCTTCTCGTTATGGGGGGCTCCCAGGGAGCCCACGCGCTCAATTCTTTTATTGTGGAACGTCTGAGCTCGTTGCGCGAAGCCGGGGTGGATATTCGCCACCAGACCGGAAGCGCCGACGAAAATTCTGTACGCGCCGCCTATGCAGCGGCAGGTTTTGATCCTTCATGCGTGTCTGCCTTTATTGACGATATGGCGGCAGCCTACGCCTGGGCCGATGTGGCCCTGTGCCGTTCAGGAGCAACAACCGTGGCCGAATTGTGCGCGGCGGGCTTGCCTTCTGTTCTTGTGCCATTTCCGCACGCGGTACACGATCATCAAACCCGCAATGCCGAGGTGCTGGCACGTAGCGGGGCAGCCATTCTTGTGCCGGAATCGCGCATGGTTACAGATGATCTGGAACATACTCTTATCCAACTGCTCAATGAAAACGGCGAACGCACCCGCATGTCTGCAGCAGCGTTGGCTTCTGCCAGGCCGGATGCTGCGGCTCGAGTTGTTTCAGTTCTGGAAGAAATTGCCCGTTCCTGATAAAGGTTTGAGAGCGATTATTTACGACGGACTTTTGTCCTTGAATTATCTAGACTTTCTTTAAAGGTAGAGCATGAACAGTAAAATTCGGCATATTCATATGGTGGGCATAGGCGGCGCGGGCATGAGCGGTATTGCCGAGGTGCTGCTCAACCTCAAGTATGAAATTTCCGGTTCTGATATGAGCGATTCTGCTGTGGTGCGTCATCTGCGTAGCCTGGGGGCTCATATTGCCGTTGGGCATGCCGCTGAAAATGTTGGCGACGTGCAGGTTCTGGTTAAATCCACAGCAATCAGCGACGATAATCCAGAGCTGGTAGAAGCCCGCAAACGCAACATTGCTATCATTCCCCGTGCTGAAATGCTCGCAGAGCTTATGCGTTTGCGGCAGGGCATCGCCATTGCAGGCACTCACGGTAAAACCACCACCACGTCGTTGACGGCTTCTATTTTTGATACGGCGGGACTTGATCCCACGGTCATCATTGGCGGGCGTCTTAATGTTTATGGCACAAATGCCCATCTTGGGCACGGCGAATACCTTATTGCCGAAGCTGATGAATCTGACGGTTCATTTCTCTGTCTGTTGCCCATTATCAATGTGGTCACCAATGTGGATGAAGACCACTTGGATCACTACAAGAATCGTGAAGCCATCGACAGCGCCTTTGTGCAGTTCATGAACAATGTGCCCTTTTATGGATTGAACATTGTGTGCGGCGATGACCCCGGCGTGCTGGCGCTGTTGCCCAAGGTCAAGCGCCCAGTGCTGACGTATGGTTTTGCCGAGGACAATGCTCTTCGGGCAATGCCTCTGGAAAGTGGACGAATCAATCGCTTTGAGGTGTGGCTGCGCGGTGAAAAATTGGGTGACGTCAGTCTGCCGCAGCCGGGACGGCACAATATTCTCAACGCCCTTGCATCCATTGGCGCGGCTATGGAAGTAGGTATCTCTTTTGACAAGTGTGCCGAAGGTCTGGCCGGGTTTAAGGGAGTGGGGCGGCGATTCGAATTCAAGGGCGAAAAGCAGGGCGTCACTGTGGTGGATGACTACGGGCATCACCCGGCTGAAATTGCTGCTACCCTTGCCACGGCCAGGCAAGTTTTTGCGGGCAGACGTATTGTGGCGGCTTTTCAGCCCCATCGGTTCAGCCGCACAGAAGCCCACTTTGGTGAATTCTGCAAAGTTTTTGACGTGGTAGACCAGGTGTTGCTGACAGAAATTTACGCTGCCTCTGAAAAACCGATTCCTGGTGTTTCGGGCCAAAGTCTGGCTCAGGGAATACGTCAGGTTTCTGATACTCCTGTGGAATATTTTCAGACGCTGGACGAGCTTATGTTGGCCTTGCCTCAAATTCTGCGCGAGGGCGACGTTCTGCTCACGCTGGGGGCTGGCAGCATAACGCGCCTTGGCCCTGCCTGGCTGGAAGGACGCGACCATGCGTGAAATCGCTTCGCCACAGTTGGCCCAGCGCACTACTTTGCGTTTGGGCGGTACAGCTATAGCAGAGCTGATTCTTGAAAACGCGGAAGACGTCGCCCGCCTGTCCAGGCGCTTGCGTGCCCTTGGCGGTGAACCAGTCATCATTGGGGCTGGCAGCAATATTCTGGCTCAGGATGGCGATTTGCCTCTGGTGCTGGTGCGCCCTGACTTTATGCAGGGGCCAGAAGTCGTTGGTGAAGAGGACGGAAAAATTCTGGTGCGTGTTGGCGCTGCGGTTCCCTTGCCAAGACTCTTGCGGTTTTGTGTTGAACAGGGGCTTTCTGGTCTTGAAGGATTGACTGGCATACCGGGAACCGTTGGCGGTGCTGTGGCAATGAACGCAGGGTCATTTGGTGTTGAAACATGCACAAAAATTAATAATATTCACATAGCTAGCAAAGGTGAAGTCCAAGTAATAGCAGCGGAAGCACTGCAGTATTCGTACCGCAATCTGCACATTGGCGATAAAAAGAATGATTTTATCGTCTTGGAAGCCACATTTGGCTTGACCAGAGCTGCAAGGGATGGCATCAGTAATTGCATGCGTCACAACTTTTTTGAGAAAAAGTCTAAACAACCTGTGACGGCCTGGAGCGCTGGTTGCGTATTCAAAAATCCCTCACCGGAAATGCCTGCCGGTAAACTTCTGGATCAGGCTGGATTCAAAGGTAAAAAACTGGGCGGCATGGCCTTTTCAACTGTGCACGCCAACTTCATGATAAATGAGGGCAGGGGCAGCTCCAACGCGGCTCTGGCTCTTATGCAAGAGGCCAGAGAGGCTGTGCGGGAAAGGTTCGGCATTGAGCTGGAACCGGAAGTCAGGATAGTTCCATGCCTCTTTCCCTAAAAAAGAATGCCCGCAAGACGCGCAACTCTTATACAAGAGCGAGCGTATCAAGCAAGAAGGGGCAAAAAGCCTCAAAACTGCGAATGCCTGCTTTTCTGGCTTCTGGCTTTGGCAGGATTAGAGGGCTGAGCGGCCTGAAAAGTCTTGCAGCCGTAGCTGTTTTACTGATGGGCTTGGGGTTGATACTTGCTGGAGTGTGCTTCACATCTCTCTGGCTATACAACAAGGCTATCACCAGTGACTTCTTCACCACTCGGCACGTGGATGTGGCGGGTAACGTGCGCCTCTCCCGTGATATGGTTTTGCAGTACGGCGATCTCAAAGAGGGCGACAACAGCCTGGCTGTGAGCATTGCCAAGGTTGAGCGTAACCTCAGACAAACCCCCTGGGTTGAAGAGGTTTCAGTCAAGCGCCTTCTGCCTGATCGGTTTGTGATAAAATTGAAAGAGCGTATGCCCTCATTCTGGGTACACAGGGAAGGAACCCTGTATTACGCCAATGAGCGCGGAGTTGCCATCGCGCCGGTGGAAAGCAAGAATTTTCTGTCGCTTCCCACCCTGCGGGTAGAGGCGGGGGCTGAAGACGCCATCCCCTTTCTCGCACGGCTTATGAAAGATATTCAAAGCGGGGTGCTGCCTGTTGAGGCCGGAGCTATAGCCTCCATCACCCTGAGCCCAGGGCGGGGTATTGAAATATACCTTGAAGACAGGGAGATGCGCCTCTCCATCGCTACTGATGACTGGGAGGGCAACCTGGCCCGGCTGGGAGTCACCCTGGGCGATCTGGCACGAAGGCACGAACTGCGCAATGTGCGCGAGGTGCGGGCCGTGAATGGAAATGTATGGGTTTTGCTTAATCAAGCCGTGCAAAACTGACATGGCATGAACTTGCAGAGCGTGAAGAACAGGCGTCTTAGGAGAATGGCATGAATAAGTCCGAGCTCATCGTTGGTCTCGACATCGGCACCACAAAGATTTGCGCTGTGGTGGGTGAACTTACTGAGTCGGGCCTGGTTGATGTGGTGGGCATCGGCACCAGTGTTTCCACTGGCTTGCGTAAGGGCGTAGTGGTCAACATCGAACAGACCGTACAGTCCATTCGCAAGGCTGTTGAAGACGCCGAACTGATGGCTGGCTGCGAAATCCATTCGGTTTACGTTGGCATCGCGGGCAGCCACATCATGGGCATCAACAGCCACGGCGTTATTGCCGTCAAAGGCGGCGAAGTGGCTCAGCGCGATATCGAGCGCGCCCTTGACGCCGCAAGAGCTGTGGCGATTCCTGCTGACCGCGAGGTCATTCATATACTGCCGCAGGAGTACATTGTTGATAATCAGCGCGGGATTGCCGATCCCCTCGGCATGGCTGGCGTGCGGCTTGAAGTGAAGGTGCACATTGTCACCGGAGCCGTGTCTTCGGCGCAAAATATCGTGCGCTCCTGCCATCGCAGCCAGCTTGAAGTGTCTGACATCGCCCTTGAATCACTGGCTTCGGCCAAAGCGGTGCTCACCGAAGAAGAACGCGAAATTGGCGTGGCTCTTGTAGACCTTGGCGGCGGTACCACTGATATCGCCGTTTTTGCCAATGATGCCATCAAACACACCGCCGTTCTTGCCTTGGGCGGCCAGAATCTCTCCAACGACATTGCCTTTGGTCTGCGCACCCCCATCGCCTCTGCGGAAAAAATCAAGCTCAAATACGGCTGCGCACTGGCTGACCTGGTGCGTCATGACGAATTTATTGAAGTGCCCAGCGTTGGTGGCCGCGAACCGCGCCGCCTTTCGCGTCAGGTGCTTGCTGAAATCTGCGAACCGCGCATGGAAGAAATTCTCTTCCTTGTAGATCAAACACTTGTGCGCTCCGGCTACAAGGACATGATCGGCGCGGGCGTGGTGCTCACTGGCGGAACCGCCCTTATGGAAGGCTGCCAGGAACTGGGTGAGCAGATCTTTAACCTGCCTACACGTATCGGGTACCCGCGCAATGTGGGCGGCCTCAAGGATGTGGTCAACAGCCCCAAGTTTTCAACGGCTGTGGGCCTGCTGCGCTACGGGGCAGAGAAAGAACTTTCCGGACAAAAAAAGTTCACCACCAGAAGTGAGAGCGGCGTCTTTGATGGCGTGCTGGCTCGCATGAAAAAGTGGTTTGCTGATATTTCATAAACAGAACAACCTCAAGCGGGCAATTTGGGGATAGTTTAAACAGGAGAGGAACTATGTCACAGTCTATTGTCGACGATATCGACACCTCGTTGTCAAGTAACGCCAAGATCAAAGTCATCGGTGTTGGCGGCGGCGGCGGCAATGCGGTTCAGAATATGATTGCCTCAGGTCTGCGCGGTGTGCAGTTTGTCTGCGCCAATACCGATGTGCAGGCTCTGGCCAAAAACGGTGCATCTGTAAAAGTGCAGATGGGCGAAAAGCTTACCAAGGGCCTTGGCGCTGGCGCTAACCCCGCGGTAGGCCGTGAAGCCGCCGTGGAAAGCGTCAATGCTATCCGCGAAGCCATTGGCGATGCAGACATGGTTTTTGTTACCGCGGGCATGGGCGGCGGTACCGGCACTGGCGCGGCTCCTGTGGTTGCACAGGCTGCAAAGGAAATGGGCGCGCTGACCGTTGGTGTTGTGACAAAACCTTTCAGCTTTGAAGGCGCCAAGCGCAAGCGCGCCGCCGAGGCTGGCCTTGAAGAATTCAAGCAGCATGTGGACTGCCTTATCACCATTCCCAATGACCGCCTGCTTGCCTTTGCTCCCAAAAAGGCCCCCTTTGCAGAAATGCTGCAAAAGGCCAACGACATTTTGTACTACGCGGTCAAGGGTATTTCTGACGTGATCGTGGGCGACGGCCTCATCAATCTGGACTTCGCCGACGTGCGCACCACCATGTCTGAAGCTGGCCTGGCCCTTATGGGCACGGGCATAGCCTCTGGTGAGAGCCGCGCGCGTGAAGCTGCCCAGCGCGCTATTATGAGCCCCCTGCTTGAAGACGTTTCCTTGGAAAGCGCCAAGGCCGTTCTTTATAACATCACCGCGCCTGACGACATTACCGCTGAAGAAATCGCAGAAATTGGCGACATCATTGGCGACGCAACTCCTGAAGATGCCAACATCATCTTTGGTGTTGTTTTTGATGATAATATTGGTGATGAAATTCGCCTGACCGTTATCGCCACTGGTATTGAAGCTCCTCAGGTTATCCAGAGCGTGCAGCCCCAGGCTCCTGCTACTGTGACCAACTTCCGCAAGCCCGGTCCTGATGCCGTTATGGCTGAACCGCGCCGCATGGGCCGTGTGGTCCCGCAGGGAGGCATGATGCAGGGCAATATGGACGATCACGAAATGGGTGAAAGCCGCCTGCCCCGTACATCGCGCCGTTCGGAAGTGGAGCGCTGGTACGATGAAAACAGTAATCGTCCTGCCTATCTGACCAAGCGTGAAACTCTGAATCAGGGGCGTCATCGTACGCATAACCCCGGTCAGGAAGATTTCACTTATGACGAGGATGATTTCGAAATTCCTACGTTCATTCGCACGCAGGCTGACTAGGCTAGGCCTGCCAAGTTTACTAAATTTTCAGGGCTTGCCTCTTCGGCCCTGAAATGCCCGCCGGGAGGCCCATTGGGGGCCTCCCAGTGTGGGGCGTATCTGTCTGCTGATGTTGGAGACAGGTTAAAGAAAGAGTAAAATGCCCCCTCTGATGCCCCCATTGATATTAGGTTGACCACCGCTGCCTCATCGCCCTTCGCAGAATTTATCCCTTCTTTTTTCGTATTAGCACATACTATCCTTGCCTCATTGCTTGTGACTACGTCGTCCATTGCCGCTACGGCCAAAACGAGAATGCTGCTTCAAATGGTGATCACAAAGCGGACCTGAGCAGGTACGGGTTGCCTTAGGCGCGAGCTTAGGTCGTACTGCACGGTAGATACGCTGCTGGGCATCACGGCAAGTATTTTAACCTCGTGTTAAATCTGTTTGAAAGATAAGGTGCTCAAGTTGTTCGGTGTCAAAATTTTCTAATGATGATTGAAAGATTACGGTACATATTAGCACTTTTTTTGAAATGGATTTCAATAACAAGCCAGCCTGATTTTATTATTTTGAACGCTAACCATTTGCTTTAATACTTACCCAGTTCTGCTTTGCTTGCTACCCGCTGTAAAATGGCCTTTGACGGAGCCTGTTTCATTGGCTATTCTTCGCGCATGGAAAAAGAAAATTCGCCGATTGGCATTCGCCCTTGCATCAAGTGTGGCAAGCTTTCTACAACAATCGAAACTTCTCGCCCACTTGGTCGCACACGTGATCTCTATCGAGTTGTTTGTGAATGTGGCAATGGCCCGTTACGTTGGTCCCTTAGCGTGTCCGCGGCCATCCGCCTATGGAATTCACACGACGCCTCTTAGCTAGCGAATAGTTTATTGAGATTACCAGTCTTCTAGGGCAGATTAGCTTTGAAATGCTCTAACGTGTTCCGCAGCCTGAGGTGATACCTGATGCCCGCTCCTGTGCCATGAGCGGGCTTTTTTTGTGTATTGGCAGACTGCTAACCCGGAAGCAGCAGGCGAGTCGCGGCAGAAGTTGACGCGTAACTGGCATTATGCCTTTACTTGACTTGATGGCTTGATACCCTGGCCAAGCAACTTTACGGGCAAGGGGAGGCATAGATGGTAGTGAGGAGCAGGGCTCCACAAGTACTACACCATAGAAAAATTGAATGCGTTTGGCCCAGACAGTTGCTAATTAAAGAGAATTATTGCTGTTTTCTTTTGGGTTATGCTGCTAAAAGCGAACGCAACTTATTTATTTGCGGGGTTGGTCTTTGGGCGTGGTGTTTTTGTGCCGCTAAGCGTATCTCAGCTATGCATGATAAAAAGCTAGCGAGGATCTGCGTTCACCTGAAAACTATTTTTCAACAGCTTTGTTTTGTTTTTATGACTATACATTTTGAGGTCTGCTCGCTTGAGCGTGTCATGAACGGTATCATCAACGGTCGGGTCAAATTGGGCCATGCCGTATGAGAACGTTAACTGAAAGCCCTTAATAGATACATTTTTAGTAATAGACTGTAATTTTTCCATTTTTTCGTTGAGTTCATAAGTCGTAATATTATGTAGCAATGCTGTGAATTCGTCTCCACCCGTGCGGTATGTCTGGCCAAAATCCTTAAGTTTGTAGCGCAGCAGGCGCGCAAAAACACGTATATGGGCGTCTCCGGCGGCGTGTCCAGCTTGGTCGTTTATTGTTTTGAGCAGGTTGATATCACTGCACAACACAATCAATCCGTCCTTTTTTTCATTGGTCATGTGGCGGATATCCAGTTCAAAGGCGTTTCGGTTGAGCACGCCTGTAAGCAGATCTGTATAGGCCAACTTGCGATACAGTGGGGCGGACAGTTTTTTTAACAGCCATGCAGTCATCATAGTGACAACAATGGCCACACCAAACGAAAATGCGAGACATATCAAGATGGACCTATGGGTGTTGTCCACAAAAGACTGCACGTCAAACTCTATAACCAGCGCGCCAACTGTGATATCCCCCTGCTTGATAGGCCTGCAGGTTGGCATGATAGTTCCCCACGAAGTCTCCATTGCTTTGGGGCCATGCACTGCCTGTCCATCAAGACATTGAGCCACTATGGGCACAATTTCTCCTTCAATGGGGGCTCCAATTGTACGAAAGTCCTCTGCTTCCAGCGGCAGTCCGTCAACGAGATATATAGGGTGTCCATCATTTCCGAGTTTTGCAGTATATAAATAGCGCACAGCTGTAGTTTTGCGAATACCATCAAGCAATATGTGTACTTTTTGATATGCTTCTGTAGCAGCATCATCAGGATTGTTGAGTCCAATGACGCTTTGCGTGGGAATGCGGCTTAGAAGTAGTGAAAATATTGCTTCAGACCGATCCAGGAGCCTGTCATTAAAATCGTAGACCAAGAAGCGATAAAATATGAAAACAGTAAACAGGGCAGTGGAAAAAATTGAAGCTATAACAATCAGCAGAATTTTCCGCTCGGTTCCCATTAGCGGCTTTTCAGCAAGTATATGATCTATGCTTGGGAAATGTGTGCTAGGCATGGCTATAGTCTCCACGAATCGTTTCGGGCTATTTTCAAACATAGATTGAATTTTATCCAAGTTCAATATTTATTATAGATGTAAGCAAGTTGCCAAGATGAAAGATTAAACATTGTTGCTTAATATATAATAAGTTTATCGATGCATTTGAAGAGTAGTAAAGATTTTATAAGGTAGATATGGTTGTTTACTAGAATAATAAGTATGATGGAAAATCAGATTTATTTTTTATACATAAGAGAATACTTTTAATCAGATTTACAATTGTACGGCGGAAAATTGATTGTTGAATTTATGTCACTACTTCCGCAATAATTGATTGTTTAGCATGTATATGGGTGAATGGCTGTCAAGCACTAAAGAATGTGCATCGTCATTTTTGCAACAGCTAGCCCATATATCTCGCTGGAAATGTAGTTTTACTGAAATTGTTGTAAAATTGATCGACACGCTGAGGTCATTCTGTTTAGCGCCGAAAATTTTAATTGCTGATCAATGAAAGCCTCTCTTTCGTGGCAGCATAGCGGTTGGCCTTGCCCTTGCTCTTAGTGGAGAGGCACGCTACTTTGCGCTCATGAAAAGCTCGTCCGCCCATCTAGAAGTTCTTGGCGGGGCAGATTGCCCCCCAGACCGCGAAGGTCTGCCGCTCTATCTTTCGCCTGTCGAAGCCGGATTTCCTTCGCCTGCGGATGACTTTCTCGATTGTCGTCTCGACCTGCACAGACATCTGGTCAGAAATGAGGCTGCGACCTTTTTTTTACGGGCCCACGGCGAGTCTATGATAAATGCGGGAATCCACGATGGTGATCTTCTTGTGGTAGACCGTTCTGAATCTGCCACACATAATCGCATTGTGATCGCCGCCCTGGATGGTGAATTGACAGTCAAGCGGCTTATACGCAGCCAGAATCGGGTATTGCTGATGCCGGAAAACTCTGCTTATCCTGAAATTGACATAACAGAGCACGAGTACGTTCACATCTGGGGAGTGGTGACCTATGTCATCCACAAACTCTAATCAGCCGCTATGGGCGCTGGTGGACTGCAATAATTTTTATGCATCCTGTGAAAAATTGTTCCGTCCCGATCTGGCCGCCTGTCCCGTAGTAGTTCTTTCCAATAATGATGGCTGCATTGTCTCCCGTTCGGCTGAAGCCAAAGCTTTGGGGATTCCTATGGGCGAGCCGGAGTTTAAAGCCCGAGCGCAGCTGCAGCGGCATAAGGTGGCTGTTTTTTCCTCCAACTATGCGCTGTATGGCGACATTTCCGCCAGAGTTATGGCAACGCTGGAGCATATCTGCCCGTACGTCGAGCAATACTCTATTGATGAAGCTTTTGTGCGCCTGGACAACACCTTGGCAGCCAATGCTGAAGACATAGCGCAACGGCTGCGAGAAACCGTACGCCAATGGACGGGGATGATGGTGTCCGTCGGAATCGCTCCTACACGGACGCTGGCGAAACTTGCCAATCACTTGGCAAAAAAAACGTCGGGCGTGCATATCTGGAATACGGCCTTGCCAGCTGCAGAAACTGTTTTGCGCGCATTTCCCGTGCGAGAGGTGTGGGGTATTGGCTGGCGGCAAAGCAGAAAATTGCATGAGATCGGCGTGACATCTGCCTGGGGTTTGCGTGAAACCAGTGATCTGTGGCTTCGCAAATTTTTGACCATTTCCGGCTGGAAGACGGCTATGGAGCTGAGAGGCATCCCCTGTGTAGGCGAAGATGAGGGGCCGACCCCGCGGCGTACTTTGGTGTCTTCCCGTTCTTTTGGTGAAAAAATCTATGATCTGGCCGCGCTGGAGCAAGCTGTGGCCACCTTTACCGTGCGCGCTGCAGAGCGCTTGCGCCGCCAAAAACTTGTGGCGGGTGGCATTGCAGTTCATATACGCACATCCCGGCATGCCAATCGGCCATCCTTCGACGCAACAGCGCAACATCCGCTTCAGCCTGCTACAGCGGATACTGTCACGATGCTGCAAGCTGGCAGAAAATTATTGACCTCTATGTACAAAAAAGGGCCTGCGTATGCCAAGGCTGGTATAATGCTTTATGATCTTTGCCCGCAGGATTGTCTGCAAGGCAGCTTGCTTGCCGAGGCCACGCCTGTGAATGATATGCGAAAAACTGCTCTAATGCTGGCCCTGGACGGCATCAACAGTAAATTTGGGCGGGGAGCCGTACATTTTGGTGCAGAGGGCCCACAAGAAGCCAAGTGGCACTTGCGGTGCAAACATTGTTCGCCAAGCGTGACTACAGACTGGAAAGATCTGCCCCAAGCTTTTTGTCGATAAAACGTTGAAAATGTACTTTGCAGTGTTGAAATGCCCCAGGCTGGCGCAAGATGCTAACGCCCTTTGATCCGCGCGTTTGAGCAGGATTATGCCCAAGATGAAGCAGAACCAGCCTAAACAATCATTGTTGTTGCCTTTCCGCTGATTTTTCAGGATATTTAGGTAAATATTTCACAGGTGTGCTCCAGTTCCTGGCATTGGGGAGCCCGGCTGCAATTGGCAGTTCAGGCTTTGCACTGTCGTATTTCTGCGCTGAAAAAAAACCGCCTCAAAGGCGGTTTTTATATCTATCTGAATATGCTTCGATTAAGAGGCTGGTTGCCAGTCCTTGATGCCCACATCCACGGAAGTAATGCCATTATATGTATCAAGGCGCGGGGTATAGGCGACCCGGATGCGTTTGCCTATACCCCGCGCCTTGATACATATAATGGCATTACTTCCGTGGATGTGGGCATCAAGGACTGGCAACCAGCCTCT
>NZ_JASGDK010000046.1:0-22223 GCF_047607245.1 Desulfovibrio sp. | reverse complement strand
TCCGCCGAAGCCCTGACCTTTTGTTCCTGGCTTGGCCCCGCGCCGTCTTCTGTCACTGCCGACAATGCTTTTACTGCACTATGACAACGAGCTGCATATGAACTTTATTGCCGACCTGCACATCCATTCCCGCTTTTCCCGCGCCACCAGCAAGGCGTTGAACGCCCGTCATCTGGCCGCATGGGCGCGCTGCAAGGGCATAAGCGTTCTGGGCACGGGCGATTTTACCCATCCGCAATGGCGGGCCGAGCTTGGCGAACAGCTTGAGCTTGATGAAGCCAGTGGCCTGTATCGTCTGAAAGGTGAACCAGAACAGCTTGACGTTATGGCTGGCGAAAAAATGCAGCATGAGAACGGGCAAGGCCCGCTGTTCATGCTGCAGGCAGAAATAAGCTCCATTTACAAGCGCCACGGCAAGGTGCGCAAGGTTCACAACCTCATCTATGTGCGCACGCTGGAAGACGCGGCGAAGCTTTCTCAACGCCTTGAACAGATCGGCAATCTGCATTCCGACGGACGGCCCATTCTTGGCCTTGATTCTCGCGACTTGCTTGAAATCATGCTGGAGTGCTCGGAAGACGCTGTTATGATTCCGGCCCACGTGTGGACGCCCTGGTTTGCGCTCTTTGGTTCCAAGTCCGGCTTTGACCGTCTTACGGACTGCTACGCCGATCTTTCGGGACATATTTTCGCTCTTGAAACTGGCCTTTCTTCCGACCCGGCCATGAACCGGCTGGTGAGCCAGCTGGACGGCTATGCGCTCATATCCAATTCCGATGCCCATTCAGGGGCCAACCTTGGACGCGAGGCCAATCTTTTTACAGGCAGCCCCTCCTACGCAGGCATGTTCGCTGCCCTGCGTGCGGCGGCCCGGCGTCAGCCTCAGGACAGTCTGGACTGCCGTTTTCTTGGCACAATGGAATTCTACCCGGACGAGGGCAAGTACCACCTGGACGGGCACCGTGCCTGCAACGTGGTGCTTGAACCCCGAGAATCGCGCGAACTTGGCAACATCTGCCCTGTTTGCGGCAAGCCGCTTACTGTCGGCGTGCTGCACCGCGTATGGGAGTTGGCCGACAGGGAAGAGCCTGCTGATTTGCCTTTTGAACCAGAAGCACGTCCTCTCATTCCTCTTGCCGAGGTTGTGGGTGAAATCGTCGGCGCTGGCGTTGCATCGCGCAAAGTGCAGGACAGGTATGGCAAGCTGCTGCGCGAACTTGGGCCGGAACTCGATATTCTCTGCCGTATGCCCGAAGCCGAAGTGCGCGCCCATTGGGAACCCCTGGGCGAGGCTGTGGCCCGCATGCGGCGCGGTCAGGTTTTTCGTCAGGGCGGTTATGACGGTGAATATGGCGTTGTAAAGGTTTTTGCCCCTGAAGAGCTGGCAGACATCCGCGGCGCTGGCCGAGGTTCCCTGCCGGGTTTGAAGCCGGGCAGACCGCGCAAGGCTGCCCCGGCGGGATCAGGGACAGCGGTGAAGGTACGCCGTCAAAACGCGTCCTCTGTAAACATGCTGGACCTCATGAAGGAAAGACCTTCACTGGTTCAGCCCGTTGCTAAAGAGCAATTGTCAGCTCAGGCGGCAAATGCATTCAGTGAAGAGCAACAAGCTGCCCTTATAGCTGGCCCCGGCCCTGTGCTTGTGCAAGCTGGCCCCGGCGCGGGCAAAACCCGCGTGCTCATTGGCCGGGTGCAGCATCTGCTCAATCAGGGCACACCACCCAGCAAGATCCTGGCGGTAACATTTACACGCCGCGCCGCCAACGAAATGCGCCAGCGCCTTGCCCTTGCCCTGCCCCACATGCAAGCAGATCTGCCATGCTGCGACACCCTGCACGGTATTGCATGGAGCCGCATGCGCGAGGCCATGCAGGCACAGGGCAAGGAGTGCATGCTGCTTGGCGATGATGCCGCACAGCAGTTTTTCAAAGCCGCCAACCCGCAATTGGAGACCCGGCAGGCAGGCGAACTCTGGCGGCAGCTTGCCCTTGTGCGTGAGTGTCAACGGGCACTGGATGGTCAGTCACTTACCGAAGCTGCCTCCCGCTATGCTGCGCATAAAGTTGACGGTTCCGGCCTCCGGTATGTGGACTACGCCGATCTGCTGGATTGGTGGCTTGAGCATCTGAATGGTCTGTCCCCGGAACTGCTGCCGCAACACGTGCTTGTGGACGAAATTCAGGACCTTTCGCCTGTGCAGCTTGAAATAGTGTGCAAGCTTTTGCCTGCCGATGGCAGAGGATTTTTCGGCATCGGCGACCCCGATCAGGCCATTTATGGCTTTCGTGGCGTTTCCGGCCAGAGCGAGGCTAGTCTGCGCGTCATCTGGCCGGATTTGACGGTGTACCTTCTGGGGCGCAGCTTTCGCTCCAGCCAGGAAGTGCTTGATATGGCGCGTAGCCTGCTGCGTCATAAGGGGCAGTGCGGGCCACTCACGGCGGCGCGGCATCTCAGTGCGCAGTTGCGCCTTTTTTCAGCCCCGGACCAGCAGGACGAACTTCGGTGGATCACCCGCCGCGTGCAGGCTCTTTTGGGCGCAACTGCACACACCCTGCTTGATCAGCATTTGAGCAGCGCCGAGGCGCATGAGCTGGACGGTACGCTGGCCCCCGGCGACATAGCCGTTCTTGTGCGGCTTCGGGCCCAGATTCCACCTATGCGTGCAGCGCTTGAGCAGGCTGGCATTCCCTGCGCAGCCCCTGCGGAAGACGCCTTTTGGCAGGATGCGGGTTGCGCGCGGCTGCTGGCTCTGGCCGCAAACCATTGCGGCTTTGCGCAATTGGCCCAAAGCCTTGCAGGCAGCGTTATGCAGCCACAAACCCAGTCGCTTGACGCAATGGGTTCTGCGGGCAGTGCTTTTGCCCCAGACGCGCCTATGCCCGCCCCTGAGATGATGGAAAAGTTGCTTGCGCAGGCACCGTGGGCTGGTGAGCCCATGCTGGCTGGCAAGGCATGGCGTGAATTGAAGCACACCTGGAAAACCTTTGGCAACTGGCCGGAATTTCTTGGGCATCTTGGCTGGCTTCAGGAAGCGGAAATGGTTCGTGGCAAGGCAGAACATGTGCAGATCATGACCATGCATGCCTCCAAGGGGCTTGAGTTTCAGGCGGTGTTTCTTCCGGGGCTTGAGGAAGGGCTTTTGCCCCTGCGCAGAGAGCGTATTTTCGGCGAGGCAACGTCCAGCGCGGTATCTGACGCAACGTCTGCTGCTGTAGCTGACACAGCATCTGGTGCAGCGTCTGGCGCTGGCAACACGCCTGCTTCAGGCGTGAGTTCGTCCGCGCATGAAGAAGACGAGGAACGCCGCCTGCTTTACGTAGCCCTGACGCGGGCCGCGCGCGCTCTTTTTGTCAGTCACAGTGCCCGCCGTACCTTATACGGCAAAAGTCTCGCACTTCCTGCCTCGCCTTTTCTTGAACAAATTCGCCAGTTCTGCCGCCACAGCGCTCTTACCTCGCACAAGCAGAAGCAGGTGAGCCACCTTTCGCTTATGGGCACTCCGGATAAGGAAGAATAGTCAGCACAGGGCACAGGCATGGCCGCTTAGAAAAGGCTGATTATTTAGCTGTCGTTTTGCAGCTGGTTGTGCGCTTACAGTGCTCAACCAGTTGCTTGCGGCATTTTATGCCTCGTGCTGCGAACCAAATTCACCTCCAACGGCCTAACAGGCCTATCCGCCAGGGTGTCGAATTTCAGTCACTTTTGCCAGATCCTTAGCTATTCATATACGTCTAATTTTTCTAAACAATTTCTACCAGCTGATTTTTCAGCCTTTTTAAAACATTCCAGATGGTTGGCACGCATTGTGCTTGTATCCACGTATAATGGTAGGAATTTTCCTGACTGGTTACTGAAAACTGGTTAGTACACAAAGATCTGCGTGTAGTGACAGCAAATTATGTGTATGAGGCCTGACATGGACAAACGGACAATACCCCCACATATAAGCCCCTGGGCTGCCCTGGCCTTGATTGGCTTTTTTCTGCTTACTGGTTGCGGGATGCAACGCCCGGTGGATTCCGGTCCCACGCCTGAGGCCGCCCATAAGGTAGTGCGCACGGCCTACGCCCAGATGGGCAAAAAGTATCGTTCGGGCGGCGCATCGCCCCAGAAGGGATTTGATTGTTCCGGGCTCATCTGGTGGGTTTATAAACAAAACGGCTACAAGGTTCCGCGTATTACGGTGGATCAGGCCAGCGCTGGCCGCTCGGTGCCCAAGAATCAGGCCCGCCCTGGTGATATTGTGGTATTTCGCACCGGGTCAAGCCCCCGCGGCTTGCACACCGGCATATACGCAGGTGGAGACAGTTTCATACACAGCCCGCGCAGAGGGGAAAAGGTTCGTATGGAAAGTATGACCATTCCCTACTGGCGCAGCAAGCTCATTGCCGTTCGGCGGGTTGTTCCCTGATCAATTTTTCGTGTTTTTTTAAGCCGCATTGCTGTCATGGGTTTGCGGCTTTTTTTGCGTTCAATTCTGCCTTTGATTTCTATACGGTCACACAATATTTTCAGTATAACTTGCCATAAATACAGCGTAACAATTTTCAGCCTGACATATTAATGGTGTGCCGTGCGTTTTTTACTGAAAGGCGGCAGCAACCCGCATTGAGCAGCCTGCTTGCGTTTTTTGTGTTTTCATACTGCCGAATTTTCTTCCCTTGCTTGCCATTGTTGCTGTTTTAAAGTAACCCGTGAGAAAATACGCAGCGTAACGTCCTTGTTGCGGCACAATCTGCTTTCTTCTGCCCGGCTTTATTTTCTGACAAGTCTGCCAGGCAACTACGCAACACATTTCGGCCTTCACGCTGCCCGCCGGGAGGACACATGGCGCGCAAAACAGTCATTAGCGAAAGCCTGTTAAGCATTGCGGACATATCCCGTCATTTTTCCCTGCCTGAGTCCACAACGCGTTACTACTGCAAACGCTTTGCCCCCTTTATTCCCAGCGTTGGCGATGGCAGAAGACGCCGTTATCGCCGCGAAACTCTGGACGTGATTGCTGCCATACTGGAGCAAATGCAGAAATCCCGCACGGCTGCCGCCGTGGAGGATTCCTTGCTGGCGCGCTTTCCCCGTAACGCGCTGACCCTGGCCGATAGTCAGCCTATTCAGACCATGCAGGCTCCGGTTCAGGACGTTTTTCCCTCAGCAGCATTGCAGTTGATGGAACGGCAAACCACAGCACTGGAAGGAATTGCGCAATTGCTGCATCTGGTTGTGGAACGCTTGCCTGCCACCGCTGGGCAGCCTGCCGCCAATATGGCAGAAGAAAACGCCGAACTGCGGCAAGAGCTAGAGACATTGCGCCTTTTGCTTCATTCGTCTGAAAAAACGCAGCAGGCAGATCTTGAGCAATTGCGGCAGTGGATGGGACGCATGATCCGCAGCAAAAGCGCAGCAATGGGCTCAGAGAACTGACACCTCCCGTCTTGAGCATTGCCTTGCGGGCACTGAGGCAACGTTAATTCCGCAAAATCGCCCCACCTTTTTAGTTCTTCGCCTGCCCTCCTTTCTCCAGCCAGACAAGCCACACATTGGGCATGAACTCCTTTTCCTTGAAGCGGCGATAGCCTGCTTTTTCGTACAAAGCCACATTGCGTTTGCTTTTGGCGCTGGTGAACAGTTCGTAACGCTCTTGCGCGCATGCTTTTTCAATGGCTGCAAGCAGTGTTGTGCCTATTCCCTTCCCCTGCTGCCCAGGCGCTACCATAAGCCGCCCGATGCAGGCCGTATCCTTTTCTATTTTTGCCCGCACTGAACCAACAATGTTACCGTTTTCATCCACCGCCTTGAGCATGACAAAAGAGGAAAATTCACTCTCAAGTTCCGCAAGCGTTTGCGTCAAAGGCGGAATTTGAAAGTTTTCCACCAGCCTGGCTTCGCTTTCAAAAGCTTCCTTCTGCAAGGCAAGTAGCTCCGGCAGATCATCAAACGCAGCTGGCAGTATTTTCATGGCTGCGTACCCTCTTGTGCGAACAGTTGGCAGGTTCGCGCAAGGCCTTGTTGTATATTTTGCGGTTCACATTGGCTTGATGGAAAAATCTCATGCCGATTCGTAGTTCTGGCATTCAGGAGCGCGAACATGCATCCCCCTTACGTTCAACGGCAAGGCTCGCGGCGGCCCTGTACACGCCCGCCCCAATGTTACTTCAAGGCGGCTTGCCTGCTGCGGACAAGCTGAATTTGAAACAACAAAGGCTCCACACGCAACGTATGGAGCCTTTTGAGCAGTCAGCTATGATGTCATCTATTTTGCGGCGCTGCCGTCTGCCTTGGCCTTGGCCATATCAATAGCCTTCTTGAAGAGGTCAGGCGGCAAAGCCCCCCTCACCACAAGGTCGTTGACGAGGAAGTAAGGCGTTCCCTCTACGCCCAGTTTTTGGGCGTCCTGCTGATCTTCAGCCATAATGTCCGAAACTTTTTTGCTGTGCACGTCCTTGGCAAGGCGCTTCATGTCCACGCCCAGATTCTCGGCCGTGGTCTTCAAAAACGCTTCGCCATCGGTCACAAGCTTGTTGCGGTCAGCAAACAGGGCGTCATGAAACTTCCAGGCCTTTTCTTCACTTTGCTGCGCAATGCCAAGAAAATATTTTGAAGCAATGCTGGCCGGGCCCTTGTCATCCAGGGGCAGGTTCTTGAACACAAGGCTTACGTCCTTGCCGTATTCTTTCAAAAGACCGCTCACAGTACCCGAAGCCTGTTGGCAAAAATGGCAGGTAAAGTCAGAGAAGGCCACAATACGAACCTTGGCGTTTTTGGAACCAAGCACAGGACGCCCTTCAAGCTTCACACTCTTGGGGGTCTTCATTTCCTGGTTCCACTGTGCCTCAAGGCTGCGCTGGCGGCGCATGTTGGAACCCTGCTGGGCAATATCCAGCACAGCTTCGCTGTTGTTGCGCAGTACATCCAGCACAAGGTCGGGACGTTCCTTAAATAATTTTTCCAGCATCTGGGCCAAGTTTTCATCAGTAACCTGCACAGGGGCGGCTTCTGCCTGTCGGGCCGGTTCTGCAAAAAAACCACCAAAAGTCATAAGCCCCATCAGGGCGACCGCGCCTGTTTTTTTCCACATGCTCATACAAACTTCCTGGTTGCGTCCATTAAGACGGATTATTTCCACTGCCCTGTTCCGCCTCAAGACGGCACTGAGTTGCGGCATCTTCAATTTTAAAAAGCAATTCGTCGAGATCCACTGGTTTCATTAGATAGCCAAATGCCCCGTCACTCATAGCCTGAACTGCCAGCTGCATATCTGCATGGCCGGAAAGCAGTATGACCTGAGTTGTGGGCCATTGCTGATGAATTTTTTGCAAGGCGCTCATGCCGTCCATAACCGGCATTTTCACATCCATAATAACTATCTGGTAAGCTTCTTGGCTCATGGCTTCCAATGCCAGTTGCCCATTTGCTGCCGTGGCGCAGGTGTAACCTCTGCGTCCCAGTCGTTTCGCCAGAATGCGAGTGACTTCCTCTTCATCATCTACCAGAAGAATGTTTTTACACCCCATATGCGCTCCACCATTAAATTCTAACTTGCTTGCTACAGATTTTAGCCCGCAACTGGACGGACGGGCAAGCGTCATCTTCATATTTTCGCGATTTTTTCGAATTTATTCACTACAATTTTTTTACAGCTTGACGGTAGGTGCGCTGTCTTTTACAACCTTCAAAGTGCATTGTTTCAATCTTTTTATAAATGTTTCATGTGAAACACCGCAAAAAAACGGAACCCGCACCGCTTGATTTTCCCGGCTACCGCCGAGGCAATTAGCAAATTTACACCACTGCCCTTCTGGGCGGGAGGCAATTATGGCTCGCATTATATCCATTGCCAACCAAAAGGGCGGAGTTGGAAAAACCACCACGGCCATCAACCTGTCTGCAGCACTGGCCGTTATGGAAAAAAAGGTGCTTTTGGTGGATTGTGACCCACAGGCCAACAGCACAAGCGGCATCGGGCTGCAGCAAGAAAATCTGCACGGCGACCTGTACAGCACCTTTTATGAGCCGGATCAGGTGCGACAAAACATCGCAAAAAGCCGATCGCCTTTTCTGGACATTCTGCCTGCCAGCACCAACCTGGTGGCTGTAGAGCTGGAACTCGTAGACAAAATGGCCCGTGAGTTTTACCTGGACGAATGCCTCAAGCCTATTCAAAAAGACTACGAATACATCATACTTGACTGCCCGCCTTCGCTGGGCCTGCTGACGCTGAACGCGCTGTGTGCCTCGCGTGAGCTGCTTATTCCCCTACAGTGCGAGTTTTTTGCGCTGGAAGGCATTGTCAAACTTTTGCAGACCTACGAGCAGGTAAAAAAACGGCTTAACCCCGAGCTTTCCTTGCTGGGCGTTGTGCTGACAATGTACGACACGCGCAACCGCCTGACGCGCGAAGTTAAAAACGAAGTTCGCCGCTGCTTTCCTGACCACCTTTTTGAAACGGTCATTCCCCGCAACGTGCGGTTGTCTGAAGCGCCCAGCCACGGCAAGTCGATTATTCATTACGACATCAAGTCGAAAGGCGCAGAAGCCTACCTTGGGCTTTCAAAGGAAGTTGTGCTGCGCCGCCCTTCAAAAAAGGCCGTGCTGCAGTAGGCATCAGAAAAACCAGGCAACGCGAAGTCTCACGGGTAGCAAAGAGTTGCCAGACTGCCTGCCGATAATCTGTCGACAATCTGCTCGTGCCCCACATCTTAAGAGCGCAAAGATGCGAGGGGCAGCCAAGATGCAACAGCAAGAGCTTAAGCACTCGGACACAGTACGCCCGCACCGGGCCGTGCCCAATTAACCTTTGGGGGTGCTGTGCTCCACCGCCATGTGGTCGCGAAAATGTTTCTGGCGAACGGTTGTTCCACAGCCCTTGCAAAGGAACACAAGCAGGCCGCCAATGTTGGCATTGGTCAGGATAAAGGGCTGCTCAGGGTCTGCGCGCCAGTCGGCGGTTTTAGCGCCGCAGTAGGGGCAATCTACAGCAGGGGAATAGGGATATTTGAAATCCCAAAACTGCAGTAACTGCTCGAAACTTTTCAAGGGGCCAGCAGCCTGTACCAGCGGCGTCGGGGCTTCACTGGCTTTCAGCTGGGCATGGATTTTGGGTTCGATCAGCTGCCAAAGCTTAAGCGAAAGCTGCACAGACTCAACATTGCCTTTGGCATCAGTAAGATAGCGTACTTCAGGATGATCAAACATTGGCGTGTCCTTTTTCTTAGTCAGCAGCGCGTTGCGGTAATTTGAAGATGGTACACTGCTGGCCCGCTCATCCCGAAAGCATGTCTGGCGGCCGGGAATTTACAGGTATAGGTGCCAGCACCGTGACGCGCAGAGTCCGCCTTGTCAAGGCAGGTAGGGCCAAAATACTGCAATGGAAAGCATTTATTTGCCCTTGCAGCCCAAGCATAAGTGCCCCAGACAGGCCTGCGGCCATTGTTTGCCCTGCTCAAGCGTGTGGAGCACAACAACGCAAGCCACGCACCTGGCACAAGCATTTTAGGCAACACGCTGACACATTTGTTGATAATATAGTGGCTGCCCACGCAGGCACACGAAAATATGAGGTGATAGTATGAGCGGCAACAAGAAGGGACTTGGCAGAGGTTTGGATGCGCTTTTCGGAGGTTCCGAACCGCAACAGCCAGAGGAAACCACTACCGCAAGCTCTACCCTGCCCCTTTCATCTTTGAAGCCCAATCCCGGTCAGCCACGCCGGCACTTTGACGAAGAAGCATTGCGCGAGCTTGCGGCCTCCATCAAATCTCAGGGCATCATTCAGCCTTTGCTTGTGCGCCCCCTTCCCGAAGATGATACCTATCAGATTGTGGCAGGTGAACGCCGCTGGCGGGCCGCGCAAATGGCCGGGCTGAAGCAGGTACCTGTTTACATCCGCCAGTTGACAGACAAAGAGGTTATGGCTGCCGCGCTTATTGAAAACCTTCAGCGCGAAGATCTTAACCCCATTGAAGAAGCCGAAGCGCTGCAAGCATTGCGCGAAGCCCTGGACCTCACGCAGGAAGAACTGGCATCACGCCTTGGCAAAAGCCGACCTGCTGTGGCCAACGCATTGCGCTTGTTGCAACTGAGCACCGCCGCCAGAGGTGACCTGCAAGCAGGCCGCATAAGCGCCGGGCACGCCAGATGTCTGCTTGGCATTGATGGAACAGATGCCGCAGAAGCTTTGCGCCTGCGCATCCAAAGCCATAACATGACGGTACGCGAAGCCGAAGAAGCCGCCGCCTACTGGCGCGGCAACTCCGCCCTGCCCTGGCAGGAATCGCAACAGGAAGAAAAGCAGGCACCACAGCCGGTAAACCAAAGAATATCGCGCAAAAAAAGCCCGGCTTTCAAGGTATTACAAAAAAGCCTCAGCACTACTTTGGGGTGCACCGCCAAAATAAGCGGCGACGAAAATGCTGGGCGCATTGCGCTTAACTATAGCAGCAAAGAAGAACTGGACGCCTTGCTGGAAAAATTCGGGCTTGCCCTTACTGGCGAATAATACCCCGAACAAATTAAAAAATTGAAACGCCTGCTGCGGCACCTTTGGCCCACGTGCGGCAGTGACAAACAAAAGTTGATGGCTCAGCCAAAAGCTGAATCCCCAAATTCGATTGCGGAACAGCTAAAAGAGCAAAGCCAGAAGAACAAAAATAAAAAAGAAAAGCTGGATCGCATTGCGATCCAGCTTTTCTTTATCCCCAAAATCCCCTTCAGAAGGAGGACCAATACAGCATTTGCCTCAAAATCAGCTTTCTTTTCGCAGCAAGGCCCCATACATACCTTCAAGCCAGGGGTGGCCGTGGCTGGTCTGCCACTGCCGCACAATTTTAATTTTGTTATTGTTCTCAGCCAGATATTCTACAGCTTTTTCATTTTCAGAGGGGTTCAATGTGCAGGTAATGTAGGCGAGTTCCCTGCCGGGCTGCAATATGGACGCTAACCTGCACAGCATTGCACGCTGCAACACTTCAAGTTCAGCAAGATGTTGTGGTTCACGCCTGCGAATATCAGGCCTGCGCGCCAGCACACCCAAGCCGGAACACGGCGCATCAACCAGAATATGGCCATGCCACTGCTTCACAGGCGGTTGCGTTGCGTCGGCAATGCAAATAGCAGGCTGCGGCAGCTTCAGGGTCGCGCACTGGGCAGGCAAACCGCGCAGTCTGCCCATAGAACGGTCTGTACACAAGCCAACAGGCACGCCCCACTCCATAAGAGCCATACTCTTACCGCCGTACCCCGCGCAGGCATCCCACACAGGTTCCCGCCACGAGTCGAGGCCAAGCTCAAGCAGGGCCATCTGCGAACCAGCAGACTGCCAGCTCAGCGCCCCTTGCGACTGCCAGTAACGCAGGTCAAAGCCAAGAGCCTCACGTGGCAACTGCCCTGCCGCAAAGGCAAGGCCCCATTGGCCTATCCTGACCGGGGCAACAAAGTTGTCGTCCGCCGCTGACACGATAGACTCAGTAACAGACTCGACGCCCGGAACAATGTGAAATCCTGGCGCCTCAGTCACTTCACCGAAAGAATCCTGATGCCCTATCGTGTCCGTACCTGTACCCGCGCCTGCACCAGGCATACAATCCGTACCCTGCGATGCACGGTCAGCCAAATCTCTGGCAACAGCAGAAGGCGCCGCGTTTTCGGCAGCAAAAAATTCTGCACTACGAGCTAGCGCGTCATATAATTTTCGCGCCTGGGGGTGACCAGCATTTATCCGCAATGCGGAATATGGCCGCTCAAAAGATCGACGCAACAAATCCAGAGCAGCATGTTCGCCATAGGCATCACGCCACATGTTTCCTATCCACAAGGGCACGGAATAAAAAACACATTGGCCAGAAAAACTCTGCTTGCCCGTATGAGATGTCTGTGCCTTACCACCCTTATTTTGCACTGCATAAAAGGCCTGCTGCAAAGGCTGCTGTCCTGCGCGCTGCAAGGAACGCAATGCACCGTTGGCAACACGCGACAAGCCCTGGCCAAAAAGCCGCCGGACCTGATCGACGGCCTCATGAATGACAGCATGGGCAGGAACTTTGTCCTGAAACATCAGTCCGTATACGGCTATGGCAAGAATAAGCCGCATTGGGCGGGGCAAATCCTGTGGGCGGCGAAGAACAGTAGACAAAATGAAATCCAGACGAATTTCAGTGCGTAGGCAACCGTACACCAATTCTGTGCAAAGCGCCCGGTCCTGAGCAGACAGGCCAGCCGTCAACACACTTGCCTTGTCCTTTAGCGGTGATTCACGCTTGTGCTCTGCCCTTGCCTCCAGCACTGACGCCAAAGCCTGCTGGGCGCTTTGCCCCTGATCTGTCAGCAGCAATGCTCGCAGAGCTGCTGTGCGGCCATTGAGGGGCAAACCACGCAATTGAAAATCCCGTTGCTTGAACGCCTTGCTCATGACCTGCCCTTTTCGTCTTTGTGTCCCACAATATCAGCCATCTTTTCCAGCGATGCACGCCGCACAGGCAAACTGTCTATCATACCAAGAAATAGACGGATCACATCTTCAAGCGCATCCATAGGAACAAGCGTGTCGAGGCACGGCCCGTTGGGGCGCATGTTCAGCACGCCAAATACTGGCAGGGGATAACTGTCCTGTATGCCTGAAGTAAGATCTCGCTCACAGGCCACGGCAATAATGCACGAAGGACGGCTCTGCACCACAATGCGCCTTGCAATGGTGCCGCCAGTGGCTATGGCAAACTTGATGCCGTACTTGTCGCGCAGGTCCAGCAACGCGCCCACCGGGCACTGCCCGCAGCGCTGGCAATGGTCAGCATTGTGCACAAGCCTGTGCGGGCACGATGAGCGCTGTACGCAGTGCGGCAAAAGCAGCAGCAGTTGATGAGGCTGAACAATCTTGCGGCGCGAAAGCACCAGTTCATTGTTCACCTTGATAAAGCTTCGCCGCACCTTGCTGCGGTCAATGCCAACAAATTTGGCCAGAAGCTCCATTAGTGGAAAAAAAAGACGGATGGTCACATGACGCACACTGCGCGCACCGGGCAGTGCCTTGCCAGTATAGATATGAAACACCAGCATGAGGCAAAGCCACATGAGCCCAGCAATGCACGCCAGCCCGACGACCAGGCTCAGATGTTCCAGCCAGACCACGCCATTTAGCGCGTCTGACCAGGGCAATATAAGAAACACAGTCAGACCCAGACAAAGAACCAGACACGATGCCAGCATAAGCCCGATGAAGATGCGCTTGCGCGCGCCACCGTACTGCTCTGGCGGAAGAGAAAAAGGAGATTTACGCAGTTTCATGAAGCCTCATGAGATCACGGCGGGCGAAAAAATACAAATATCAGGTCAGACCAGCAGCAAAAAAGGCGAATGCCAAATTTTACGCCTCACACGGCGTTTGAGCAACAAAAGCCACTGACCCAGCCAATGATCCAAAAAAGACAAAAAAGAAGCCCAAAACAGCCTCTTACCCGGCAGTCTGCACATGCTTTTGGGACAGCCAGCAGTTCAGGGCAAGCTCTGCCAGAGCAGATTTTTTCCTGCAATTGCTTCAATGGAAAATTGAAGCAGCAACTCTGAGAACCCCACGTCAGGTCAGGAAACTCCCCAAACGGAGTAAAGCAAGAAGATGGATTCATGAGTGGGGAGTGAGAGAGGCCCCCTTTTGCATAAGGGGGCTCCTCCACAAAATATTTCAAGGCAAATGCTCTATGCAGAAATTTCAGGCTGACGGGCAATACCGCAAAATCCTTCAGGCAGATTTTTCAACCCACCGTTAAGGAGATCACGCACAGGCATATCCTTGCGGCCTTCGGGACGCACCAGTCCAAACAAATACCAGCGGTCGGAACAGGCCACGCCAAGTCCGTTGCTGTCGTGACGCACTGTACCAGGCTTTTCACCCGCAGTGGTCTCACCAATTGTTCCAGGTGAAACAATAAGGGGCAATATCTGCGCGGCAAAATCGGCTGCGGCATCGAGATGCAGCACGGTACGCGCGCCGGGCTTGGGCGTAACACCGCGAATCTGCGCGTGAACCTGGGCAGCACTGAGCGTCCAGTCCACAAAACCGTCCAACTTGCCAATCTTGGCGGCGTGGGTTGCGAGATTTTCATCCTGCTCCGTTGCCACTGCCCTGCCCTCAAGTATATCATCCAGAATTTTTACCAGCAGGTCGGCGCCCATTTCCGCCAGTGCATCGTGCAACGTGCCAGAGGTATGCTCGCCAATGAGCGTATCGCTCATAGCGTAGACAGGCCCGGCATCAAGCCTGCTGCCAATCTGCATAATGGATATGCCAGCCCGGGATTCGGGCTGCCAGCCTTCCATAACCGCCCGCTGTATGGGCGCTGCCCCGCGTAAACGCGGCAGTATGGAAGCGTGTACATTGATGGCCCCAAACTGCGGCATGGCAAGCACTGCATCGGGCAAAATCAGCCCATATGCGGCCACGGCAAGCACATCGGGCTTCAGGGCTGCCAACTCGTCTTGCGCCTCAGCGCCCTTGAGACTGGCAGGCTGATACACGGGAATACCCAGTTCCAGCGCCAGTTTTTTCACTGCAGACATGGCCAGCTTGTGCCCGCGCCCTGCCGGGCGGTCGGGTTGCGTGTAAACAGCTACAATATCCGCACGCGACCAGGCCGCCAGCTTTTTCAAGCTGGCGGCCGCAAAGTCCGGCGTGCCCATAAAGACTATTCGGCAGTCTTTTTCTTGAGCCATTTTTTAACCTTGCTGTCATACAGGCTGCGCCTCAGACGGCTGATTTTGTCGATAAACAGAATACCGTCCAGATGGTCGAACTCATGCTGCATGACAATGGCAGGAAACTCTTCCAGATCTTCGTCAATAACATTGCCGTCCAGATCCTGAGCCTTCAGATGAACCTTGCTCATACGCTTGACGTCTGCGCGGTAGTTCATAGGCACGGAAAGGCAGCCTTCCTGCTCGCTCACAACTTCCTCGCCGGAAAGCGTCAGCACAGGATTGATGAGCACACGCGGGTTTCTTTCATCCTTCTGCGACGAAGGGTCCATAACCAGCATGCGTATATTGCGGCCCACCTGCGGGGCGGCAAGCCCCACGCCGGGCGCTTCATACATGGTTTCGAGCATGTCTGCAGCGAACTGGCGGATTTCGTCCGTCACTTCGCCCACAGGCTCGCACACCTCTTTGAGGCGCGGATCAGGATAGGTAACAATATCAAGAATCATGTTTTTTCCTTGAGCCCCGGCAAGGCCGGGGCTGGCATTCGTTAGTCCGCCTTTGCCTCTTCACCGGGCTTGTCGGTCTTGGCCTTTTCACCCGGCTGCTCGCGCAGGCGCAGGCCCAGTTCACGCAGTTGCTTGGCTGCCACTGGCGCGGGAGCGTCCGTCATAAGGCAGGTGGCCTTTTGCGTTTTGGGGAAGGCAATAACGTCACGGATGCTGCTTGCACCAGCTAACAACATGATAAGACGGTCAAGGCCGAAGGCAAGGCCGCCGTGCGGCGGAGCGCCCTGCTCCAGAGCCTGAATGAGAAAGCCGAACTGGCTTTCGGCCTGCTCGGGTGTAAAGCCGAGGGCTTCAAACATGCGGCGCTGCACTTCACCGGAATGAATACGGATGGAACCGCCGCCCACTTCGCTGCCGTTGAGCACCATATCATAGGCGCGGGCACGGGCCTTGGCCGGATCAGTGGTCATCAGTTCCATATGACCGGAGGCCGGAGCAGTGAAGGGGTGGTGGCAGGCCACGTAGCGCTTTTCCTCGTCATTGTATTCAAACAGGGGAAAGTCAGTGACCCAGAGGAAGTTGAAGCTGTCTTCAGGAATAAGCTTAAGGTGGTGGGCCAGATGCACGCGCAGGTTGCCCAGCGCCGCATTGACCATGCCGGGGTCGCCAGCCTGGAAGAAGACGATGTCGCCCACCTTGAGATCCAGAGCTTCGGCAATGCCCTTGCGTTCCTCGTCAGAAAGGAACTTGGCAATGGGCGACTGCCATTCGTCGGCCTTGATCTTGATCCAGGCCAGACCCTGAGCGCCGTAGATTTTGACAAATTCGGTAAAAGCGTCGATTTCCTTGCGGGTCATGCCTTCACCGCCGGGAACCTTCATGCCCTTGACCAGAGGCGCGGTGGCAAAAAGCTTGAAGCCGGAGCCACGCACGATTTCGGTGATGTTCACCAGTTCAAGATCAAAGCGGGTGTCGGGCTTGTCCACGCCGTAGCGGGCCATTGCTTCGTCCCAGGGCATGCGCGGGAAAGGCAAGGCTATTTCCTTGCCCATAACGTCTTTGAACACACGGGCCATAAGGCCTTCAGCCATGCCCATGACGGTTTCTTCGTCCGCGAAGCTCATTTCAATGTCCACCTGCGTGAACTCTGGCTGGCGGTCGGCGCGCAGATCTTCATCACGGAAGCAGCGCACGATCTGGAAGTAACGGTCCATACCCGCCACCATAAGCAGCTGCTTGAAGAGCTGGGGCGACTGCGGCAGGGCGTAGAATTCACCGGAATTCAGGCGGCTGGGCACAAGAAAGTCACGAGCGCCTTCGGGCGTGGACTTGGTGAGAATGGGGGTTTCCACCTCGACAAAATCGCCCTCGTCCAGATAGCGGCGAACGCACTGGGCTACCTTATGGCGCAAACGCAGATTGGCCTGCATGCGCGGACGGCGCAGGTCAAGATAACGCCAGGCCAGGCGCAGGTTTTCACCGGCGTCGCAACGGTCTTCAATGGCGAAAGGCGGCGTTTTGGAAGTATTGAGCAGCTTCCATTCCGTTGCCACCACTTCGATCTGACCCGTAACCATATTGGGGTTGATCATGCCCTCGGGGCGCGGGCGCACCTGCCCCTTGATGGCAAGCACATATTCAGAACGCAGAATGTGCGCGTTCTCATGTGCATTGGGAGCCGCATCAGGGCTGAAGACCACCTGGGTAAGGCCCATACGGTCGCGCAGGTCCACAAAGATGAGCCCGCCGTGGTCACGGCGGTACTGCACCCAACCCATAAGGCAGACTTCCTGCCCGTCATTGGCAAGCGTCAATTCGCCGCAGCTGTGGCTGCGATGCCACTGCCCAAGGTCGGCGATGTACTTCTGATGCTCCTGCTGCACGTCCTGGCCCTGCGCGGGCGTCTGCTCGGCCATCTGGCTTTCTTCAGTCATGTTAGTTGGTTCCCGTTTGCAAAAAGTGTAGAGCCCCGGACTGCGGCACGGCTGTCTGCTCTCCGCTTTCCAGATTTTTTATAACCACAGTGTTCTGAGCCGCTTCATCCGGCCCGATGATAAGGCAATAGCGCGCGCCGGACTTGCCAGCCTGACGCATAAGGCTCTTGAAGCCGCCTTCGCTGAAATTCATTTCACCCCTAAGGCCTTCAGCCCGCAGATTCTGGGCCAAGGCATAGCCCTGCGCCCTGCTTTCCGAGTCCATACCCACAAGGTAGAAGTCTGCCGGATGTGCGTCGCCTTCGCCCATCATAAGGGCAAGGCGCTCCATACCGGCAGCAAATCCCACACCGGGGGTGTCGGGGCCGCCAAGGCTCTTTACAAGGCCGTCATAACGGCCCCCGCCTGCCACAGCCGCCTGCGCGCCAATACTGCCGCTCACGACCTCAAAGGTGGTGCGGCAATAGTAATCAAGCCCGCGCACCAGCCTGTGATCAAGCTCATAGGGCAGCTTTTCAGCGCCAAGCAGGCTGAGCACCGTGTCAAAGTGGGCGCGGCAGTCCGCGCAGTTATAGTCAAGCAGCTTGGGAGCCGCATCCGTGATGGCACGGCAGCCGGGCTGCTTGCAGTCCAGCACGCGCAGGGGGTTGGTGTTCACCCTGCGGGCACAGTCCGGACAAAGAGCGGCGCTGTCTACAGTTTGCAGATAGGCCAGCAGCGCTTCCTTGAACTTGGGGCGGCATTCGCTGCAACCAAGGGAATTGACCTTGAGGGTCAGGTCAGTGAGGCCCAGGGCATCAAGAAAGCGCAGCAGCATGCTGATGAGATCAGCATCGGCATAGGGGCTGTGAGAGCCGAGGCATTCGCAGTTAATCTGGTGGAACTGCCGCATGCGGCCCTTTTGCGGGCGCTCGTACCGGAACATGGGCCCGGTGGTGAAAAGGCGGCTTACAGGTTCCCTGTTGGCAAGGCCGCTTTCAATATAGGCCCGCATGACGCCCGCCGTGGCTTCCGGGCGCAGGGTAAGCGACCTGCCCTTGCGGTCGGGAAAGGTGTACATTTCTTTCTGCACCACGTCGGTTTCTTCACCGATGGAGCGCTGAAAAAGCTCTGTAAATTCCACAATGGGGGTACGCAGTTCCACAAAACCGTAGCGGCTGAAAACAGTGCGCGCCGTATTTTCTATACGGGTGAATACTTCGCTGTCCGGCGGAAACATATCCGCGAAACCCTTGATGCGTGCGATGCTCATGTCTTCCTCAATAGGGGCCCGGTGACGGGCGCTTTTTCGGCCTCCTGGCCGGGGGCCAGAAATTAGCGTGAACCGCAGGAGCCTTCAAGCTTAAACTTGCCGCCGCAGTCGTCGCAAGGCACAGGATAGTTTCCGGTAAAACAGGCCATGCAGTAATTCTGCGGCTGCGATACGGAGCCAAGCAGGCCTTCAATACTGAGATAATGCAGCGAATCCACGTCCAACTTGCGCGTTATTTCCGCCAGATTGTTCTGGGCGGCGATAAGTTCGCCACGCGAAGAAAAATCAATGCCGTAATAACAGGGAGAAATAACCGGAGGCGAAGAAATGCGGATATGCACTTCCTTGGCCCCAAGCTCGCGCAGCTTTTTCACGCGGGTCGTCATTGTGGTGCCGCGCACGATGCTGTCGTCAATAATGCAGATACGCTTGCCCTCGATCATCTCGCGCACGGGATTGATCTTCACCCGCACGCCGAAACTGCGCATGCTCTGCGAAGGCTGAATAAAGGTGCGCCCAACGTAGTGATTACGTATCATAGCGTGCTCATACGGCAGGCCCGACCCCTGGGCGAACCCCAGAGCGGGATAGATGCCCGAGTCGGGAAAAGGCATGACAAAATCCACGTCAGGGGTCGATTCCCTGGCCAGGTTGCAGCCCATTTTCTTACGGCACAGGTAGACCTGCTCGTCAAAAATATAAGAGTCGGGCCGGGCAAAATAGACCAGTTCAAAAATACACTGGGCCGGTTTTTCAGGCATGGGGCCAATGAGGCTGTCACTGCTGACATTGTTGTTTTCAACAATGACCACTTCGCCCGGTGCAACTGAACGGATAAATTCCGCCTCAAGCAGATCAAACGCACAGGTTTCGGAAGCAAAAACGGTGCTGCCGTTCATGCGGCCCAAAGCCAGCGGATGAAAGCCGTGAGGGTCGCGCACAGCCACCATAATGCCGTCCATCATGACCAGCAGGCAGTACGCGCCGCGCACCCTGTAGCAGGCTTCCTTGACAGCTCCTGGCAGGTCGTTGTGGCGCAGGGCGCGCACCAGCAAGTGCATGAACACTTCCGTGTCATTGCTGGTGGAAAAAATGGCCCCTTCGTTTTCCAGATCTTCGCGCAGCTGCCCGGCATTGACCAGATTGCCGTTATGGGCCAGCGCTATGGACCTGCCCTTGTAATTGGTCAGAAAAGGCTGAGCATTGCTGACGGAAGAACTGCCCGTGGTGGAATAGCGCACATGCCCGATAGCATTACGGCCCGTGAGCTTTTGCAGGCTGCCTTCAGTAAAGACGTCGGGCACAAGGCCCATGCCTTTGTGCTCGTGTACGCCGTCAGTGCCAAAGGTGACGATACCCGCGCTTTCCTGCCCCCGGTGCTGCTGGGCGTAAAGACCGAAGTAGGCCAGACGGGCAGCCTCGTCATGGTCATAAATGCCAAAAACACCGCATTCGTGCTTAATCATAAGCCTTACTTCTTCAGTTTTTTGCGCAGATGCGCAATGCGATTGTCGATGACCGACGGATTGGGATATGCGTCGCGCGCCAGTTCAAATTGTTTCAATGCTTCACTGCTCTTGCCCAGTTGCTCAAGAGCGTCCGCCATCAGATACCCGGCCATGCCCCGTACATTCTGGTCGGGGTCACTGTCCATCATCTGCTGCGAAAGATCGGCCACATCCTGCCAGCGTTCCCTGGCCATATTCTGATCTGCCAGATCATACATGCACATGATCTTGTCGTGGTCTGGCAGTGGCAAGGCCAGACAAAGCTGCAAGGTATCCTCGCCAGCGTCAAACCGCCGCAGGCTGAACTGCATGGCCGCCAGACGCCTATATCCTTCAAGCACCTGCTGGGCGCTGAGCCCGCCCAGGCCGATATAGGCATTCCAGATGTCCACTGCACGCTCATAGCGGTGCAGGCCTTCATTCACTTCTGCCATGCGCTGCAGGATGACGGCGCTGCGGGCATCGTCATCCATATATTCTTCAAGCATTGTTTCAAGATATTCAAGGCTTGCACGGGGTTCCTGCCCTGCGGCATTGACCACCACAAGCAGCTGCTGCCAAGCTTCCCACCTGTTGTCCGCATCCTGACTGTCCTGTGCCTCACGCAGATAACGCTCAAGCAGCCTTTCGGCAAGGGACCACTGCCGCTGCGAAACAGCTTCCTGCGCCTGAGAAAGGTCGTCGCCTTTCAAGACTGTGCTGTCGCAGCCCGCAAGCGCAAAACACAAACAACAAAGCATGCACAGGGCAATCCCGCGCATGTGAGCCACTAAGCCAGCCAAGGGTCTGCCAGATGTCAGGCCCTTGCACTGCAAGCTTGCAGGCGGCCAGGGGGGCACAGCCGCCCCCCTGAAATCCTGTTTTTCAACTATGAAAAACATTATGCAAGCCCTTATCAGGCGTCGTCCTGCTGGCCGTCATCTTCTGGCTCGTCGTTCTGTTCCGGCTGGTCATCAACCGGAACTGCAACCGCGGGAGCTTCGCCCCCTTCAACGCCGTCAGCAGACATGATTTCGTCCAGTTCTTCGTTCACATCACGGCCTGTCTGTCCGCCTTCGTCCACGCGGTCAAAGCCCACAACATGGCCGCCTTCGTCCAGACGCACCAGCATGACGCCCATAGTGGCGCGGCCCTTGGTGCGTACTTCGTCCACACTGATGCGTACGATCTTGTTGGCCGAAGTCAGCAGAATAAGGCCGTCATTGTCGCGCACAGGCATGGCCCCGACAACAGGTCCGGTCTTGCCCGTAACCTTGAAGTTGATAATACCCTTGCCGCCGCGCGATTGCAGGCGGTAAAGCTCGACACTGGTGCGCTTGCCGTAGCCGTTGGCGGAAATGGACATGATTTCCGTGGTCTGGTCCGTTTCCTTCATGATAACACCAGCAACCACAAAGTCCTGCCTGCGCAGGGCAATGCCCTTGACGCCCGTGGCCACGCGGCCCATGGGCCGCACATCGCGGCAGGAGAAGCGGATGGCTATGCCGTCTGCCGTGGCCAGCACTATATGGCTGTCTTCACGGATGGGACGCACCACCACCAGTTCGTCGTCTTCACGCAGGCCCACGGCCATAAGGCCTGTTTTGCGGCAACGCGCATAGAGCGAAGCAGAGGAGCGCTTGACCATGCCGCGCTTGGTGACAAAGAGGAAATACTTGTCTTCGGCAAACTCGCGCAAGGCCAGTACCGTGGTGACCCACTCGTTATCCTCAAGCGGCAGCAGGTTGTTGATGTGCACGCCCTTGGCCGTACGGCTGCCTTCCGGCACCTGATGCACCTTGAGCTGGTGCATGCGCCCCTTGTTGGTGAAGAGGCAGAGGTACTGGTGGTTGGTCGTGCTCAAAAATTCCTGCACATAGTCGTCGTCAGAAGTGTGCAGGGCAGCAATACCCTTGCCGCCACGCTTCTGCTGCTGATAGTTTTCAAGCCCGGTGCGCTTCATGTAGCCGCGGCGCGACAGGGTGATAACCACTTCTTCATCAGGTATGAGGTCTTCAATATCTATATCCGTAAGAGCTTCGCGCAAGACCTCAGTACGGCGGGGCGTGGAAAAAGTTTCGCGAATCTCGCTGATTTCGCGTCTGAGTTCGCCACGCAGCACTTCAGAATTTTCCAGAATAGAACGGAAAAATTCAATTTTCTGCAGCAGGTCCTTGTATTCGGCCATAAGCTCTTCGCGCTGCAATCCCGTAAGGCGCTGCAAGCGCATTTCAAGAATGGCCTTGGCCTGAATTTCAGTGAATTCAAAGCGCTTCATAAGGGCGTTGCGGGCTTCTTCCGGATTCGCAGACGCGCGGATAAGAGCCACAACCTCGTCAATATTGTCGATGGCAACGCGCAG
>NZ_JASGDK010000045.1:0-4311 GCF_047607245.1 Desulfovibrio sp. | reverse complement strand
CTTGCGTTTGAACAATCTGTGCCATATCTGACCGCAATTGTTGACGCATGACGTCTTCCGACATTTTATAGCTTATTCCCGTGATCAAAATCAGCCCCAGGACTGCCGGGACAAATATGAAAAGAATCATTTTAGACAATAGACCGAATTTCATGAACATTCTCCTTAACAGCCCATACCGGTAATTTTTGCATTGGGCGAAATATATAGAAGGCCGTAAGAACAGCCTGCGTATTGAATTGTGCGGATATTTAATAGTAGACGTTCTTAATCACTTGAGCAATATTAATTATTCGCATTACAAATAACCAGATAATATATTAAAAAATAAGTAAAAATTTATTCATGACCATGCTTCCAAGAAACCACATACTTTTTATAACAGAAAAAGTTCAATAGAATTAGCAAACTTTCAACCTCGAAAAAAGAAGATCACATCACAAATTGTCCAGACGGGTAATGCCTTCAAACTATAACCATGCGTGTATTTTGGGCGTAGATAGTTTGCCGCCAATATCTAAAAATGCATTTCAGACGCAATAACGGCGAGCGACCATTTGGCAGCTCGCCATTATCCTTGGCTATGTGGCGGAGAGGAAAAGAACAACGGAGTGAAAAGAGTGGCGTCTTTCACCTAAAATTCAGCTTTAAAGACAAAAAGCCGTGCGTTTTTTGATCCATCATACGTAGCCCAGAGCACGCGGCATCACGCCTTTTGAGCAAAAAAATGTACTGCACTTGAAACGGCGTGAGCATAAAAGGCTAAGCGCTGGCCGGGGTAGACAGCGACTTTCTGATCACGTCAATGGTTTCATTGGCCCCGCTCATCTGCAGGACAACTTTTTTTCCCTGAAGCCGATCCTTAAGCTTTATTGCGGCCATAATAGTGGAAGCGCCAGCGCCTTCAGCCATATTACGCGTGTGGTGCATTGCCAGCTGAATGCCCTGCAAAATCTCGTCTTCGCCCAAAAGAACAAAATCAGCCAGTTGATCTTTATATATGCCGAATGGCAGCGCAAACCCTTCGCCTGTTGCAAAACCGCCTGCAAAGGTTCTGTTTTCAGACTTGCACAACTCACCCCGCTTCCAGGAAAGATATGCAGCCTGGGATGCCGCGGCCTGAACGGCGTATATCTCTATGGCAGGATTGATCTGCTTGAAAACAGTAACAGCAGCAGCGGCTTCACTGCCGCCGCCCAATGGCAAAACAATTGCGTCGACATCTGGCAGATCCCGTAAAATTTCGGTGAACTCCGTGCCGACTCCATTTATTATATGAGGCTCATTTGCGGCATGAACAAACCGCAGGCCGTATTTTTTCTGGTACTCAAGACCAAATGCGGCGGCGGCTTCAAAATTTTCGCCTTCTTCAAGCACGGTGGCGCCGACTTCGCGCATGGACTGTATTTTTACCAAATTGCTGTTTTTGGGCACAACAATAGTGGCATCTATGGAGTACCGCTGCGCTGCCGAAGCAATGGAAATGCCGTGATTTCCTGTTGAAAAGGTAATAACCCCCTTCACGCCTTCCTGTTTCAGATGGTGCATGAGGTTGATACCGCCCCTGATCTTGAAACTCCCCCCGGGGTGCTGGTTTTCATGCTTGATATATACTTGACCGCCAATCAATCTCGAAAGGCTCGGATACATCGTCAGCTGCGTGGGTTTAAGGGCCGCATAAACGACTTTTTCTGCGGCAAATACTGCGTTTAAAGAAATATCTTCTCTCATTCTACGTCCCCTTTCCCCCACGTTGTCAACATTTTCAAAAGCAGAGAGCGGCGCTCAACACATGCCTGCATGTCTGCCAGTCCTGGAAATTACGCTTTGCCCGGCAATACCGTAAAACATATTGGCTCACACGAAGTTACTGCAACAGAGGTTACGCTTTGGCGTGGCGTAACTGCTCTGCATATTTTTTGCGACACCTGACCGCATCGGCATACGTTTTTACGTCAGGGAAAACACGCACATGGCCTGCTGCGCGCCGCCTATGGCATGCGCTGGCTACCGTATCGTGCAGTGGCCGAGCCAAAAATGCTGCCCGTTGGCCTGCTCTTACACCAACAAGCACAACTTTTAAACTGATTCGCATTTCCTGTGAGGCATCAGAAGCTATGCTGCAACAGGGCATTCAACGCAGGCTCTCGTTCTTATACTTTTGGCTCTGTTTTTTGTGGTTCCCGGCAGATCATAATTTTTCGCGGCAACCTTTTGCAGCCGCCAATCGCTAAGCACTGCGTAGTTGCCCTTGCAAAGTCATTTATTTAGAAACAGCCTCAAGACCATAGTGCACAAAAAATAAAGCCGCATCAAAATGAAGCGGCTTTATTTTTTGCAAAGGAATTCGCCTTGCGCATCTTGCATGCTCTGATCATCAGGCGGTCACATCAAACCCTTGGCCCTGATCTGTCCCCTGATCCACCATGCCACGATATACAGCATTAGCAATGGTGTTAAGAAGATGTTGAGCGTTTGTCTCGCCGGTTTCATTCAGGATGCCTGAACTAGTGGCTTCGCTGCTCAGCTGCTCAGACTTGACGCTGGGGTTCTGGCCAGAAGCAAACATGGCCTTTTTCTTTTCAAGAGCCGCACTCAGTTCATCCATTGAGACAACACCGTTCTGATCGGTATCCATCTCATCAAAAGTGGATTGGCTCAAGCCAGATTCCGCAACATCCAGCTCGCCGCTTTTATCGGCATCCAGGTCGGAAAAAATTTTTGAGGCAAGATCATCTTCTTTGTCAGAGCCACCTGGGGGCGGGGGCAACGGCTTTCCGTTCATAATAGCAGAAAGCATGCTTTGCGCCTGTGATTGCGCAGTTTCATCAGTAGAAGTGGTGGAAGCGGTTTGACCGTTCTCCATTTTCATACTGGTAAAAAAAGCCTGGCGCTGTATCTCTAACCCGGCTTGCAGTTCAGTCAGGCTAACAGTGCCATCCTGATCTGTATCCAGAGCATCAAACTGGCTCTGACTCAGACCAGATTCCTTAAGGCCAATACCACCGTTTTGATCGGTGTCCAAATCCTGAAATAGCTTTGTGGCAAGATCATCATCTTTTTTGGAGGAATTTTCTGTGCGTGTTCCGCTGAGTATCTCTTCCCAAGAAGATGACGAGCTCTGTGAGCCAATGGAACTAATACTCATTTCAATTCTCCTTTTTGTGAGTAAATTCCGTGTGAGAGCTGTGGACGCGTCATCAAGAAATCATTCTATGTGGGGTATCGAACAGTCAGACTCTCCCGTGCCTGGGAGGAAAATATTTCCTCCGACCCAAAATGTGCAAAAAATACGCCATCCGATATTATGGGAAGATTTTTCCAGCCTGAATCATTTTATTAAAATATTAATAAATAAAAACAATATATTATAACAACAAAATAAAATCCCATAGTCGAACGCAAGCAGCTTTGCAGCCGCAGCCACACCAGCAAAGGGGCAACGCCGTCCAGAACGTGCCCAAGAACATCCGCAACGTCCTGGCTTTGATGCTGAATAAAAAAGAGGAATATAGAGAAACCGAAAGACCTCGGCAGGAGAATCAGTTATAGCCCCGGAACGCAAATGCCCCGCAAATTCCTTTCAACAGAGCATTTTTATGTGGAACATGCGCTTAACGGCGCAACATATCAGCTCAACGGTCCCGGTTGCCAATGGCAACCGGGACCGCAGCAATATACATCAGCTAGAACATGTTATGACGCATTTTTTTGCAAAACCCGCACAAGGCGGGTACACGTTTTCAGTAGCAGTCAGCTCTGACAGGCTCAACCTTGTCATAAACATTCTTCATGCGCAGCAACAGGGCTGATACCTGCTCAAGCAGGCGGCCCAAACTGACAATCACGTGGCCTCGCACGCGCACGTCGCGGCTCACGCTTTTCATTACCTTGACCAAGCCTGCCAGCAGCATGTGCGCTTCACCCAAAAGCCCGCGCAGATCTTGCGCACCATAGTGGTTCAATAGCTCCCGTTCGTGCTGGGCCACGCCCGGCGAAAAGTAATAACAGCGGGTTTCGCCTTGCGCCTTTGTGGCTGCATGCGGTGCGGCATCTTCACTGCTCACTGGCGCTTCACATACGGCCAGTAAATCCTGCGCGGCTTTTTGAAACCGCTCAACGCGCGCGGCTAGTTCCGCATGGGTGCAAGGATGGGGCGAGGGAGATTGAGGCGGGCTTGTACTCTGCAAAGAATCAGACATGAGACACCTCGTGATTTGTACGATTGGCACGGCTTGGAAAAAGCAAATGCCGGGTGTCGTACCCGCCCACGAGAGCAGTTTATGGCTTTTAGCCTTTCAGCTTGGACAT
>NZ_JASGDK010000044.1:0-30003 GCF_047607245.1 Desulfovibrio sp. | reverse complement strand
TCAGACGAGCATCGCAGCCCCGGCTTCAACAAAAGCCGGGGCTGTTTCTTTGCTTTGCAGTGCAGAACGCCTTCACGCCAGCCAATTCAAACACGATAAATACATGCCAGACTCTTGCCGTATGTTCTCCTGACATTATTTCTTAGAGCAGATAAACTTTGAAGTGCAGCACATTTCAAAGTTGTCATTCTGCCCCAAAATACAATTTTTGGCAGAAGCCACAAAGAGTTACAGAGCTCTGCACTTTTGTGCAGCGTTAAAGAATTTACACTTTCTCAAAATGTAAATGAACTAAAATGTAGCATGGGTGATCTTCTATGATTGGCAGGTCTGGGCATGCGGCCCCGCAGTCAGGCACCGTATCAAAAAAAAGGCAAAGCGGCTTCAGGAATGTGATATATATGCCTGTAGCTCCACAGGATGAGATTACAGCCCCAAAAGAATACAGTTGCCGGCAACACCGACTAAACGCATGCCGAGCAGCACAACGCCCCAAAATGCTCATGCCAGCACCTTTGACCTGCCGAGGCAAGGCGGCCTCTGAACGGCAGTCAGCAGAAACATCTGCCAAAACATGCTGAATCTTGCCCATGCAGATATGTTCGCACCAACGAGCGCATACTGGTAATTTTTTTACAACAGCAACTGCTGCAATAATCTCAAATTCATGCTATGGCTGAATCAGAGCGTTGCAACTTTATGAAAACCCAGGTGCTCCAGATTGTCATGAGAGTGAGTCACGGCGCAGACAGCGTGCATTCTGTTAAAATTTGCTTTTCAGTGGGATGACATTTCTGAACTGTGTAGTGTTTTAAAGGAGAAGCCTTTTTTCGGAATCAGCCCAAGAGAGGCAAGAGCGCGTTTTTGGCTGAAAAAATGGCGTTCAGTCAGGCGATAAAAGAGCTGCCAATACCTACTCGCCTGAAAAAATAGTTACCTGGGCCAGCAGCATTGCACCAGTACTGCGGCATCCCCCCGGTGACCCGTGCCTTTCTCGGCGCTGGAACACCCTGAAAGTATTAAATAACGCCATTTTTTGGGGTTTTATGCGAAAAAAATTTTTTCTCGGACGCCCTATTTAACTGTTCAAACAACCAACTTTGTGCTATGGACTCACTGCAACGACAATTGCGGTTTTTCACGCCGCTTTCGGGGCTGCCATAATCTTTTATGGACGCCCATGATTTGATGCGATAAATTTGACCAAACGCGTGATTTCAAAAACCCCTAATGTTCCCTAAGTAGACCACATCCCGCACAGCTCATTACAATGCGGGCATACCCAGGCCGCACCGGCCACGCTGAATTTGGAAAAAATATTGTGCGCCTCAGGGCGCCAAGGAGGAACAGATGGCTCACATGAAAACCATGGACGGCAATAACGCAACCACGCATATTGCCTACGCTCTGTCGGAAACGGCGGCGATCTACCCCATCACGCCTTCATCCGTCATGGGCGAAGTCATGGACCAGATGGCCGCCAAGGGCATGAAGAACCTGCTCGGCCAGAAAGTGATCGTGCGTGAAATGCAGTCCGAAGCAGGCGCAGCTGGCGCCGTGCACGGTATGCTTTCCGCCGGTTCGCTGACCTCCACCTATACGGCCTCTCAGGGGCTGCTGCTCATGATCCCCAACATGTACAAACTCGCTGGCGAACTTCTTCCCGGCGTTTTTCACGTGTCGGCTCGTGCGCTGGCTTCCCACGCCCTGTCCATCTTTGGCGACCATCAGGACGTCATGGCCGCCCGTCAGACGGGCTTCTGCTTCCTTGCTTCCGCCTCGGTGCAGGAATGTATGGACCTGGCCCTGGTGGCCCATCTGTCGGCCATCGACTCCAGCCTGCCCTTCTGCCACTTCTTTGACGGCTTCCGTACCTCCCACGAAGTGCAGAAGATCGAAACCATTGACTACGAAGACATCCGTGGTCTGGTGAACTGGGACAAAGTGGCTGAATTCCGTTCCACCGCTATGAATCCTGAGCATCCCCACATCCGTGGCACTGCCCAGAACCCCGACATTTACTTCCAGAACCGTGAAGCTTCCAACCTCTTCTACGATGCCGTGCCCGGCATCGTGCTTGAAAACATGAAGAAAGTGGAATCCATCACTGGCCGCAAATACCGCCTGTTCGACTACGTGGGTCACCCCGAAGCCGACCGCGTCATCATTTCTATGGGTTCTTCCTGTGAAGTGGCCGAAGAAACGGTGAACTACCTGAACAACCAGGGTCAGCGCGTGGGCCTTGTGAAGGTGCGCTTGTTCCGTCCCTTCTCCACCGAGCATCTGCTGCGCGCCCTGCCCGCCACCACCAGCTGCATCACCGTGCTTGACCGCACCAAGGAAAGTGGCGCTCTGGGCGAGCCCCTGTATCAGGACATCTGTACCGCCTTCTTTGAAAAGGGCGAAGCTCCCACCATCGTGGCCGGTCGTTACGGTCTGGGTTCCAAGGACTTCACCCCCGGCATGGCCAAAGCCGTGTACGACAACATGCTGGCCCTGCAGCCCAAGAACCACTTCACCGTCGGCATCAATGACGACGTGACCAACCTCTCCCTTGACGTGGACGAAGAAATCGACACCGTGCCCGCCGGCACCGTGCAGTGCAAGTTCTTCGGCCTCGGCGCTGACGGCACCGTGGGCGCCAACAAGCAGGCCATCAAGATCATCGGCGACAACACCGATCTCTACGCCCAGGCCTACTTTGCCTATGACTCCAAGAAATCTGGTGGCTTCACCGTGTCGCATCTGCGTTTCGGCTCTGCCCCCATCACCTCCTCGTACCTCATCACCAAGGCCGACTACGTTGCCTGTCACAAGGCTGCCTATGTGACCCAGTACGACATTCTTGAAGGCATCAAAGACGGCGGCACCTTTGTGCTGAACTCCAACTGGTCGCTGGCCGATCTGGAAAAGCACCTGCCCGCCGAAATGAAGCGCACCATCGCCCGCAAGAAGCTCAAGTTCTACAACGTGGACGCCGTGAAGGTTGCCCAGGAAGTGGGCCTTGGCGGCCGCATCAACATGATCATGCAGACCGCCTTCTTCAAGCTCGCCAACGTGCTCGACTTTGACAAGGCCGTGGCCCTGCTCAAGGAATCCATCAAGAAAACCTACGGCAGCAAGGGCGACAAGATCGTCAACATGAACATCGCCGCCGTGGACAAGGGCATGGACGCCCTGGAAGAAATCAAGTACCCCGCCAGCTGGGCCAACACCACTGAAGGCGCTGAAGTGTGCCACTGCGACGACGATGATTACATCCGCAGCGTGGTGCGTCCCATTCTTGCCCAGCAGGGCGACAAGCTGCCCGTGTCCGCTATGGATCCGGCTGGCTTCATGCCCCTTGGCACCGCCGCTTGCGAAAAGCGTGGCGTGGCCATTGCCGTGCCCGAATGGCAGGTGGAAAACTGCATTCAGTGCTGCCAGTGCTCCTTCGTGTGCCCCCACGCGGCCATTCGCCCCGTGCTCGCCACCACTGAAGAACTGGAAGGCGCCCCGGCCAGCTTTGTGACCAAGGACGCTATGGGCAAGGAACTTAAGGAAATGAAGTTCCGCATTCAGGTTTACCCTGAAGACTGCCTGGGCTGCGGTTCCTGCGCTGACGTGTGCCCCGCCAAGAACAAGGCTCTGGTCATGAAGCCGCTGGAAACCCAGATGGACGCCCAGAAAGCCAACCTGGCTTTTGCTGAAACCCATGTGACTCTCAAGGACAACCTGTTGGCCCGCGACACCGTTAAGGGTTCGCAGCTCCAGCAGCCCCTGCACGAGTTCTCCGGCGCTTGCGCCGGTTGCGGCGAAACCCCCTATGTCAAGGTGCTTACCCAGCTCTTCGGCGAACGCATGATTGTCGCCAACGCCACGGGTTGCTCCTCCATCTGGGGCGCTTCTTCGCCCACCACGCCTTACTGCACCAACAAGGACGGCTTCGGTCCGGCCTGGGGCAACTCCCTGTTTGAAGACGCCGCCGAATACGGCTGCGGCATGGGCCTTGCCTACGACCAGCGCCGCAACCTGCTGGCAATGAAGATTGAAGAAGCTCTGAAGGAAGAAAGCATCAGCCCCGAGCTCAAAGAAGCTATGGAAGGCTGGCTGGCCAACAAGGACGACGCCGAAGGTTCCCGCAAGTACGGCGACCAGGTGATCGCCAACCTTGATTCCTTTGAAAGCCATCTGGCCCACGAAATCTGGCACATGGACGACCTCTTCACCAAGAAGAGCGTGTGGATCTTCGGCGGCGACGGCTGGGGCTACGACATCGGTTACGGCGGCCTGGACCACGTGCTGGCCACTGGCGACGACATCAACATCCTGCTGATGGACACCGAAGTGTACTCCAACACGGGCGGCCAGTCCTCCAAGGCTACCCCGCTTGGCGCTGTTGCCCAGTTTGCCGCCGCAGGCAAGCGCACCGGCAAAAAAGACCTGGGCCGCATGGCCATGACCTACGGGTATGTGTACGTGGCCTCCATCTCTATGGGCGCCGACAAGCAGCAGACCCTCAAGGCCTTCCGCGAAGCCGAAGCCTACAAGGGCCCCTCGCTCATCATCGCTTACGCTCCCTGCATCAACCAGGGCCTGCGCAAGGGCATGGGCAAGAGCCAGGAAGAATCCAAGCTGGCCGTGCAGACGGGCTACTGGCCCCTGTACCGCTACCATCCCGAACTGTCCAAGGAAAAGAAAAATCCCTTCCAGCTCGACAGCAAAGCTCCCAGCGTGGACATCCAGGAATTCCTGGGTGGCGAAACCCGCTTTGCCTCACTGGAAAAGACCGATCCCGAAGCTTCCAAGATGCTGCGTGAAGACCTGGCTGCTGCCTACGCCGAACGCTATGCTATGTTGAAGCAGCTGGCCGATCTGCCCTACCCTGACGCCAGCGAAGTAGCTGGCGAAAGCAAGTAGGAACCTGACGAATGAAGACCGCGTTCGCCACCGGACTCCGACTAGGGGTTTCAGGCGGCGGACGCGGTCATGCCATAGAACAATAGGCCGGGGCGCAGGTGAAGGCCTGCGCCCTTTTCGCGTCATCCTGCCAGCCTGCCCGGCACAATCAGGGGAAGCTTATGTATAACGGACTCTATATCACAGCCACCGGCCCTATGACGGGCAAAAGCGCCATCGCCCTGGGAGCCATGCAGCTGCTCAGCCGCAGTATGCGCAACGTGGCATTCTTTCGCCCCATCATCAATGAACCCCTATGGGACGACCGTGACCCGGACATCCACCTGATGCTTGAGTACTTCAAACTCAAGATGGACTATGCCGACACCTTTGCCTACACCCAGCGCGAAGCCCGCCAGATCATCAATCAGGGCTCACGCAACCTGCTTATCGAAAACATCATCCAGAAGTATAAGAAACTGCTGGAAACCTTTGAATTCGTGCTTTGCGTGGGTACGGACTTTCTGGCCAAAGACCCGGTGTTCGAGTTCGACCTCAACGCCGAAATCGCCGCCAACCTGGGCACGCCTGTCATTCTGGTGACCAGCGGGCACAAGGCCACGGCTGAAGACATTCGCGAGTCTCTCCAGATCACTATGGACAGCCTTGCGCCCTTTTCTCTGGATGTTGTGGCTACCATCATCAACCGCCGCAACCTCACCCAGACTGAACTTGACGAACTGCGCACCCATTTCAGCACTGACGACCGCAAGGCCCTTATCTACTCGGTGCCCAATGAGCCCACCATCGGCCAGCCCACAATGGGCGACGTGAAAAAGGGCCTGGGCGCGGAAGTGCTTTTTGGCGAAAACCGTCTGGACGCCCTGGTGGACGACTATCTGATCGCGGCCATGCACGTGAACAATGTGCTGCCTTACATCGCCAAAGATCAGCTTATCGTGACGCCCGGTGACCGCGCCGACGTGCTGCTGGCCGCCATTGCCTCGCGCCTCACCTCCTCCACGCCCGACATCGCTGGCGTGCTGCTCACAGGCGGCATCCGCCCGGATGAGGCCGTGTGCAAATTCATTGAAGGCTGGACGGCTTCTCCCCTGCCCATCCTGCTGACCAAGGGGCACACCTACAATACCATGCTGGCCCTTCAGGAGCTTATCGCTCCCATCGAACCCGGCAACGTTCGCAAGATCAACACCGTGCTTGGTCTTTTCGAGCAGCATGTCAACGGCAAAGAAATCGCCAGCCGTATTGTAAGCAAGCGCAGCGCGCGCATCACGCCTATGATGTTCGAGTTCGAGCTTATCGAACGCGCCAAGGCCAACAAGATGCGCATCGTTCTGGCCGAAGGCACTGAAGAACGCATACTTCGCGCTACGGACATCCTGCTGCGCCGCGATGTGGCCCATATCACCCTGCTGGGTGACGTGGACAAAATCCGCACCAAGGCCAACACCCTTGGCCTGGACATCGAAAAGGCAACCCTTATTGACCCCGTCAATTCCGCCAAATTCGATGAGTACGCCAACACCTATTACGAGCTGCGCAAAAAGAAGGGCATTTCGCCCGAGCAGGCCCGTGACACGATGACGGACCCCACCTACTACGCCACAATGATGGTCAAGGTAGACGATGCCGACGGTATGGTATCCGGCGCGGTCAACACCACGGCCCACACCATTCGCCCTGCCTTTGAGTTTGTTAAGACCAAGCCCAACTTCTCGGTTGTGTCTTCGGTCTTCCTCATGTGCCTCAAGGACCGTGTGCTGGTTTTCGGCGACTGCGCAGTCAATCCCAACCCCACGGCACAGCAGCTGGCCGAAATTGCCATCGCGTCTGCCCATACGGCGGAAGTGTTCGGCATCGAGCCCCGCATTGCCATGCTTTCGTACTCCACCGGCACGTCCGGCAAGGGTGCTGACGTGGACATAGTGGTGGAAGCCACCCGCATCGCCAAGGAAATGGCTCCTGAACTGGCCCTCGAAGGCCCCTTGCAGTACGACGCAGCCATTGACCCCAGCGTGGCCAAGACCAAAATGCCCGACAGCAAGGTGGCAGGCAAGGCAACTGTCTTCATCTTCCCCGACCTCAATACGGGCAACAATACCTACAAGGCTGTGCAGCGCGCTGCTGGCGCGGTTGCCATCGGCCCCGTGCTTCAGGGCCTCAACAAGCCCGTCAATGACCTGTCGCGCGGCTGCACCGTGCCCGACATCGTAAATACCGTGGCCATTACGGCTGTTCAGGCCGCCGCCGAAAAAATGGCGACAGGCCAGTAACCGCCAGTTGTGATATTACCGGGGGAGGGCTGCCCCTCCCCCACCTCTGCCAACACGAAAAGGAAGACACATGAAAATCCTGGTCATCAACGCGGGCTCATCGTCCTGCAAGTACCAACTGCTGGAAATGGATACCCACGCCGTCCTGTGCTCCGGCCTTGCCGAACGCATCGGACAGGACGAAGGCCGCCTGACCCACAAAATCGCCCCTGATACGGACAAAGAAGAAAAGGTCATCCGCACTGCACACTTCCCCACCCATGTGCAGGCTATGGAACTGGTCATCTCTCTTCTGACTGACGCCGAAAAGGGTGTTATCAAGGACAAGAGCGAAATCGCCGGCATCGGCCACCGTGTGCTGCACGGCGGCGAAGCTGTCAGTGACCCCGTGCTGGTGGACGAACGCGTGAAGGAAATCGTGCGCGAATGCTCCGTGCTGGGCCCCCTGCACAACCCTGCCAACCTTATGGGCATTGAAGTTGCTGAAAAGCTCTTCCCCGGCGTGCCCAACGTGGGCGTGTTCGATACGGAATTCGGCATGGGTATGCCCAAAGAAGCCTTCATGTACGCTCTGCCCTACGAGTTGTATGAAGACCTGCGCATCCGCCGCTACGGCTTCCACGGCACTTCCCACAAGTATATCGCTGGCGCCACGGCCAAATATCTGGGCAAGCCCCTCAACGAGCTGCGCTCCATCACCATGCACCTTGGTAACGGTTCGTCCATGAGCTGCGTGAAAAACGGCAAGTGCTTCGACACCAGCATGGGCCTCACGCCTCTGGAAGGCCTCATCATGGGCACCCGCTGCGGCAGCATTGACCCTGCCATTGTGCCCTTTGTGATGGACAAAAAGGGTCTCACCCCCGAGCAGGTGGACACCCTTATGAACAAAAAGTCCGGTCTGCTGGGCCTGTGCGGCTACACCGACATGCGCGACGTGCATGCCGAAGTGGAAAAGGGCAACGACCGCGCAGCCCTGGCTCTCAAAATGCTGACCCGCAGCATCAAGAAGACCCTCGGCTCTTACTACTTCCTGCTTGACGGCAATGTGGACGCTCTGGTCTTCACCGCCGGTATTGGCGAAAATGACGACATCGTGCGTGCCGAAGTGTGCGCTGGTCTCGAGCATATGGGCATCAAGATCGACGCCAAGGAAAACAGCACCCGCAAGCCCGGTGCGCGCACCATTTCCACGCCGGACAGCACCGTGCCCGTGCTCATCATTCCCACCAACGAAGAACTGCAAATCGCTATGGCTACCGTGGAAGTGCTGGGCAAATAAACCCACGCATTTTCGGCAGTCATGCCGGGCTGAAGCAGACCAGCGCTGAAAAGCTGCTGCAATACCCTGGCTGAAATATGCTGAAGGCCGCCTCCGAAAGGGGCGGCCTTTTTATATGCAAACTCCACCGGTGTAACGCAGTAACCGCGCCCTTCTCCTGATAAATCTCAAGCAGCCCCGTATGCCAAACCGTGCGCCAATTCTCCCAAAGAATAAAACTCTCCTTGCCTTTCGCTGAAGTCCCTTACCTGTAAACAGCGTGCAATGAACAATATCCGCCGCCTGAAGAACATTTGCAGCATATTACCGTGCCGCCAGCTCGTTTACATACCAGTTTTTACCCACTATAAAAACGCGCTGGCAGCGCTGGCGTGACCCGCCGCGCACAGGAGAAACAGGTGAAGCAGTTACAAAAGGATTTTTCCGTCACAGCGGCGGTGGCAGGCATGCTGGCGGTCATTGTATCGTATGCGGGCTCTGCTGTGCTCATTTTTCAGGCTGCCCGCCTGGCGGGACTTTCAGATGAGCTCACTACGTCATGGATATGGGCCGTATCTATAGGCAGCGGCCTTTCTGGCATATTTCTGAGCTGGAGGATGCGCGTACCCATCATCACCGCGTGGTCAACGCCAGGCGCGGCCTTGCTGATAGCCATGCTGCCGGGTGTTCCCTTTGCGCAGGCGGTGGGGGCCTACCTTGCCAGCGCGGTCATCATCACCGTCATAGGCCTCACGGGCTCGCTGGATGTCATCATGCGGCGCATACCTGTTGCTGTAAATTCCGGGATGTTCGCGGGCATCCTGTTCAGCTTCGGGGCCAAGATCTTCACATCCGTTCAGATGTCACCGCTGCTTGGCCTGACCATGCTGCTCTGCTTCATACTGTTTCGCAGGCTGTGCCCCCGGTATGCCATAGCCGCGGTTCTGGTCTGCGGTACGGGCATCGCCGCCCTGACCGGGATGATGCACTTTGATGCCGTGCACTTTGCTCTGGCAAAGCCCGTATTTACCGCGCCGGAGTGGTCAGCCGCCACCATTGTCAGCATCGGCCTGCCCCTGGCCCTCGTAACGCTGACAGGCCAGTACATTTCTGGCATGGCAGTTCTTCATGCATCGGGGTATCCGGTAGTTTCCAACGGCATCATGGCTGTAACGGGCATCACGTCACTGCTGTTCGCCCCGTTCGGCTCCCACGCCATCAACCTGTCGTCTCTCACCGCTGCCATCTGCACAGGAAAAGAATCGCACGAAGATCCTTCGCGCCGCTATATTGCAGGGCTGGCCTGCGGAGGGCTGTACATACTCGTCGGGCTGTCCGGCACCACGCTGACTTCGCTTTTTGCGGCGCTGCCCGCTGTATTCATTGCTGTTCTGGCGGGCCTTGCCCTCATGAGCGCCTTTACGGCAGGTCTTTACGGCGTTTTCAAGGACAGCGACAATATGGAGGCCGGAGTCATTGCCTTTCTGGCAACAGCTTCGGGCATGGAGCTTCTCGGCCTGGGCGCGCCTTTCTGGGGACTGGCATTTGGAAGTCTGGCCTATTTTATTCTGAAAAAATAAAAACCGTGGGATTACGGCGCTCAATAGTTTCACAATGAAACGGCTTTGGCTGCCACGCAAAGCAGCTTTGCTCCCGCCCCCCAACTCCATAGTTTTATGAAGCTTTGGCCTCGTATCCTGAGCCCGTGTCTTCGGCCAAAAATGAAAAATCGTGCCATAATCTGCGCATGAAGGACACGCGATTCTGGAAAAAATCGTCTACGTTCCAAAAGGTGAGAACAAAAAGCAGCATAGCCCCAAAAAATAGCTTTATACCGCCTGGCTTTTCATGGAAAATACTTTTTACTCACTTGAAACGATGCAAGAAATTGCACCTGCGGGCTAAGCTTTGCTCCATTTCTGGAGGCACGCCTCTATGGGTGGTTGTGCTGCCAACCATATTGTGGCGATATTTTTACAGTCAAAAGTTATGTCATGCACCAAAAGAGTAATAAGACGATATCGCTTAATAAAAATCAGCTCCTTGGGCTGCTTGCTCTGGTGCTGTTTTTTGCCACGCACAACATTTCTTCTGTTTTCTATCAGGTACGCGGTGTAGTGCCTGAGCAGTTCGGCCTGACGGTCATCGGCTATTATCTGGGGCTACTCTGCTCCGCTCTGACGCTGGACGCGCTGGAACGGCGCATGGCGCACAGCACCGCGGCCTGTAGTTTTTTACGCATCGGCGTGCCCGCCATACTGGTGTTTGCTTCACTTTTCTGCCTTGTTTCGCCTGCGCTGACAGAAGGCTCTTTTCACGGCAACAGGGCTCTCAACACCTTTCAGCCTTTTCTTTGGGCCTTATTTTTGCCCGTGGCTTTTCGCCTTTTTTTCCAACATGTTCCGGCCCGTTCACAAGGGCTTTTTTTCGGTTTGGCCATAGGGGTGGGACACTTGTGCTGGGCCTTGCTCACTCCTCTGGTACACAGCCCGGAAGCCGTCACCGTCACAGCCTCAGGTGTGGCGGTAAACAGCTATCTGCCCTTCATGAACAGCGCACGCAGCGTATTTGGCATCGGCTTTGCCATTGTTGCAGGATTGCTTCTCTCACAGGCGGGCTCCAACTCTTTCGCCTACGGCCCACAACCTGTGGCTGAGCGTATACCGCCAGTTTCCTTTGCGCCACGCTTCTGGAATTTACTGCCGCCTCTGGCGATGTGCTTCTTTCTTAACGGGCTTTTGGGCTATCTGTTCTTTGCCCGGCTGCGGGCGCACGGCATGTTTCCGGAGTACATGCACCTTGGCCTGATGCTGTTTTTCCCGCTCATGGGGCTGTTATGCGGCCGCAAGGGTGACCGGGTGCTCTTTTACCTGCTGGCCGCCGCGGTCTTCGCATTCACCACCAGCCCCATGCTGACGGTGTTTCCGTCTGAATCTTCGGGGTATCAAACCATTTTCCTTGCCTGCAACATTGGACACCAGATACTGGCATTCGCCGGCACCCTTGTGTGCGGACGTTTCGCTGCGGCGGGCAAACATCCGGCTCTGACCGCTTCTTCTGTCTGGATATGTTCTGGCATTGCCATACCTGCCACACTGCTTGCCAAGGCGGGACTTCCCGACCTTACTGTCTCCCCCTTTGTCTATACAGGCTTGCTGCTCATATTGTTTGCAGTGGGCATGCGGCGTTTACACCGTGTTTTTCCTCTGCCGATGCCGGACTATTTTGAGGATGAGCATCTCACCCTGTCGAAGCAGCATCGGCCCCCTGTTGAGTTGCCACTATCAACACGGGAAATGGATATGCTGGCGCTGGCTGCGCAGGGCAAAAGCAACGCGGCCATCGCCGAAGAGATGGGACTGGCCCTGTCCACTGTGGGCAATACCCTCAGCAGGGCCTACGCCAAGCTTGAAGTGAAGAACCGGGCGCAGGCCATACAGAAGTGGAATGAAATGCAACCATAATTTCTGACAATTTTTTAAACAATAAAATCAGATAGTAAATGGCAACAGGTAATTTCTTACCTATTGCCATTTTTTATTTTTTATGGGCAACAATAGAAAATTTATCAATTTGTTGCCCGGAGGTTCACGCCCATGCCCCGCTCTCTTGTATTTTTTCTAATCTGTTGCTTCGGTATTCCTTTGTCATCGTTTAACGTGTCCAACGCAGAGACAGTCACCTACGACGGCACGGACCCGGCCTTGCAGGTAAGCCCTATTGGCGGGGCAACGAGTCCAAGCCTCATTCCGGGAGCCGCTTCTGGAAACGATGTCACAGTTGACTACAACGCCGGTACTGCCCCACACCGGGTGTTCGGTGGACTCAGTGATACGGAGAAGGTTACGAGGAACACCGTAAATTTTTTTAATGGCACCGTAAACAATAACCTCTATGGCGGTTATGACGCGGCTGTGACGAGCGGATTTGGAGCCCATAATAACGCTGTAAATATATCCGGAGGCGTAGTTGCTGGCCATGCCGTTGCCGGACAGAGCCTGCAGGGCGATGTCACCAATAATGCTGCTACTCTGTCTGGTGGTTCCGTAACCAAGAATCTTTATGGCGGTTCTTCCAATGGAGCGGGCATTGCTAGCGGCAACACGGTTACCATATCCAGAGGTACGGTCGGCGATGGACTTGGTTCGGACACTAATGGCTGGATTATAGGAGGAAGGAGCACAAACGGTCAAAGCTTTGGCAACGCCATTTTATTCTCCGGTGGTACGGCTAATTATGCCACAGCTGGAGAAAGTAACTCCAACGCAGCCTTCGACAACCGGCTGTCTATGACCGGAGGTCTTGTTGTCGGCTCCGCTAAAGGTGGTTGGAGCAATACTGGTGACGTTTCATATAACCATGTCAGCATATCCGGCGGCAGGGTCGGCGATGGGCTTGGCACGATCACTAATGGTTGGGTGATCGGAGGAGCAACCACCGATGGCAGTGCGGCAAATAATACTGTCACCATCAGTGGCTCAGCCGTGGTTAACTGTATCGACGTAGCAGAAAGCACCAGCGGATCGGTATACGGTAATAAGCTTATTATTACAGGAGGTGATATCAAGGGCGCGGTTGCCAGAGCAGGCTGGAGCGACACGGGCCTGGTTTTCGGAAACGAAGTATACATGTCCGGCGGAGTCATTCATGACAATACCACAAATTCCAGCCTTGGATACCTTTCCGGTGGGCTCAGCCGTTTCGGCAATGCGGAGAGAAACACCGTCACCATAATAGGGGGCAGCGTTAACAGCGTTACTGGCGGAGACGCACCGGGCGGTAATGTCACGGGCAACAGCGTTACTGTTTCAGGCGATACGCAGATAAAATATGTCCGCGGAGGATTCGCAGGTGGCAGTGCCACAAACAACCGCGATTTGCTTTCAGGCGATTCGCAGATTGAGTTGTTGATTACGGGAGGCCAGGCGGGCAACGGGGACGCCCGGGACAACGTGGTCATTATCAACGGCGGTATAACAGGTGCAACAGGCAGCATCTTTGGCGGCACAAGCGTCAACGGCGCGGCAACTGGTAACAGTGTGATTATCAGCAGCGGCATGGTGAACACATACAGCATTTTTGGTGGCCACAGCGACACCGGCGCGGCCACAAACAACAGTATTACCATCAACAGCGGAGCCACCTTCGGGCCAGCGACCACGTTATACGGCGGCCAATCCGGCAGTGGAGGTCAAATAAGCGGCAATACTCTGAACATTAACGCCTTCCGAGGATCGTTCGCAGGCGTCCACAATTTCGAAAACTACAATTTTATATTGCCAGCCTCCGTTGGCAACGGCGGCACTGTGCTGACGGTCAGTGGCTTGATGCCCACGGATCTGGCCGGAACCAAAGTGGCGATTACCGAACTAGAACAAGGCTCGGTGCTTGCCCCAGGCAGCACAATCTCACTTATCAGTTCTACCCAGAATACACCGAAAAACGTTTCAGCGACAAACGTACGGCAAGGCATTTCTTTTTATTACGATTTCAGCATTGATGCTACCAGTGGACAATTGATTGCCAAAGTGAATTCCGTGAGCGTCAACCAGCAGTTGAAGGCCCTGTCTGAAGGTTTTGTTTCCGGCCTTGGACTGGTCACGCAGGGCGCGGACGTGGCAGCCGGGCAAGGTATGGCTTCCGCAGTGTCAGCGGCAAAGAGCGGCGCTGCCGGGGGAGGCATGCCCATTGCCGGGTTCGGCGCGCTTTCCGGCGGTTCTGTCCGGTACAATTCCGGCTCGCATGTGGACATGCACAGTCTTTCACTGCTGGCTGGTCTGGCCCTGGGAACGGACATCACCCCCGGAAGGCTGACTTTCGGCGCGTTTTTCGAGTACGGCAACGGCTCGTACAATACCTACAATTCCTTTTCCAATGCCGCCTCTGTGGATGGCAACGGCAACACGCACTACCTCGGCGGCGGCATCCTTGGCCGTATGAACTTCATCAATACCGGCCCCGGCCACTTTTACACCGAGGCCTCCGGCCGCGCGGGCAATGTGTACAATAATTACGAAAGTTCCGACCTGCGCGATGCCAACGGGCGTGAAGCTTCCTACGATTCCACCTCGGCCTATTACGGCCTGCATCTGGGAACGGGCTACATCTGGAATATCACGGATGAAGCCTCTCTCGACCTGTACGGCAAATACTTCTGGACGAGGCAGACGGGCGATTCCATTACGCTGTCCACTGGCGACCCCATTGATTTTGATGACGTGTATTCCAGCCGCCTGCGCTTCGGATCGCGCTTTGCCTATGCGGTGAACGAGTACGTCAGCCCCTACGTGGGCGCAGCCTGGGAACACGAGTTCGACGGCAAGGCCCGCGCCTCCACCAACGGCTATGACATGAAAGCCCCGTCCCTGCGTGGCGATACCGGCATAGGCGAACTGGGACTGACCTTCACGCCCTCGCAAACGCTGCCGCTGTCTTTCGACCTTGGCGTGCAGGGCTATGCGGGCAAGAGAGAAGGCGTGACTGGCAGCTTGCAGGCGAAATATGAATTTTAAGGCATCCTGACCTTAAGATCGCACTTACACAGCGGCGGACAAATCGAATTATCCGCAACAACGCAACGGGCATTCTGCCGGAAACGCACTTCCGGCAGAATGCCCGCTTTAGAATGTAAATAATACAGAACTTATCTGCATAGATATACCGTTGCACAGGGGTAGTCCTGCTTCAAAGCGGTGCCGTCCGAATTATCAAAAATCTGCAACCCGGAAAAAAGCTACCACATAAATGCAACCACGCATCTACTCCGGCAGCAGCTTGTCCTCCAGCGTGGCGTCCACAGGCACTTCGCGCGAGGCCAGCACCTTGTCTATGCGCACAGTGCCCGCCGGGGCATTGCGCATGGGTTTGACGTGGCGCACCTCAGCATACTGGATGCGGGCACGGGCTGCGTCCTTTTGCCAGCTTTTGCTGGCCGCCAGCGACCCGGCCTCATCCAGCGTACTGGCAGGCACTTCCTGCCCGCCGTGGGCGCGGCGTATGATGACGTGTGAACCCGGCCCGTTTTCCGCATGCAGCCAAATGTCATGAGGAGCCGCCAGCTTACGGGCCGCAAGATTGCCCTTGGCGTCACGCCCGCGCAGCAGGGCAAAGCCGTCTGAACTGACAAAAAGCTGTACATTCTTAGGCAGAGCCGTGGGCATGCCCGCGCCGCCACCCGCAAGCGAACCCCGCTTGCCAGCCTGACTGCCGCCTGCCTGTGCCTGACCGACAGCAAGCAGGCTGTCGCGCCGGGCAAGCGCTATGGACGCCAGCTCTTCCTCAAGGGTCTTGCGGCGCTGTACCAGATGTTCCAACCCACGCCAGCCTCGACGGGCCGTATGAAAAAGCCGCGCCATTTCCTCGCGCACATTACGTCGCGGGTCCAGGCGGATTTCGCGGGCCGGGCCGTGCGCGCCTGCATCCACCGCAACGCTGACTGCCCTGTATTCCGCAGGCCATTGCCACAGGTTTTCCTGCAAGGCCAGCGCATCGGCCTGGGTCTCGGTCATGGCCCTGAGGCGGTTTTCCTCTTCACGCAGTTTGTCCAGCAGCTTTGTCAGTTTGCGCCCACGTCTGTCCAGTGGCAGAGCAGCCTCTTTGGCCTGTTCGCCCGCAAGGCGGCCCAGCACCATATCCTGTCCGGCTTTTTCAGTCAGACCCAGCACGTCAGGGCTGCACGCCTCGCACAGGAGCAGGCCGGATGCCGACTCGTCCGCTGTCAGCAGAGCCGCTTGCTGTTCCGGCAACAAAGGCCATGCGCTGATGGCCCGTATGGAGCGAATGGAACCGCCAGTGCCGCTGTTGCTGCATGAAAAAGAAGAGGTTTCCTCACACCGGTCAGCGGCGGCATCAGACAAAACGTCCGGTGCTTCACAAGTTGCCAGGCCGTAGCAAAACACGTCGCCGCCTCCGGCACGCAAATCTTCCACCAAGGCCCATTGCTCCGGCTCTTCCAGACAGGCCAGGGTGCGGCGCAGGGCCGGAGTGAGCACTGGCCATTCGCGCCAGTTCTGGCGCGCTTGCGCCAACTGGGCAGGTTCAGGCCATTGGGGGCGCTCTTCTTCCGGCGCTTCAGCCTCGGTCAAAAAATGCAGGGACGGCCCCTCCCGCAGGTCCAGCAAAAGCCAGGTGAGGCGAAACGCGCCTGGATCAGAATCAGCACCGCCGTGTTCCGCGCCCGAAAGCATACTGTCTCCCCCGGCCAGCAAGAGCCAGAGCTGCCTGTCGCAGAATTTTACCACGCAGGAAACAATGCGGCGGCCAGACGCATATTTGCGCAGACGCATTATCTGGGCCGAAGGAGCCTTGCCCGCGCTGATACGGCTGCCGCTCAAAAAGCAGAAAGGCTCCTTGCGGGCATACCGCAGGCACAACTGACGTTTGCGCCCGCCGCCGTACCAGGTGAGCACAAGAAAGCCGGGTGCGGGCTCCTGCAATTTTTCAACCCGTGCCCCGGCTAACTGGGGCGTCAGGTCTTCACAAAAACGGCGAAAAAGATGTGCGTCCATAAATATGCAAAAACCCGCCAATGGGCGGGAACGTTTATGCCTTCAATGCATGAAGACGAATCTGTGCAGCAGCGGCACTGTATCTGTAATAAAAAGCGACGCCATATATAAGCCCGGGCCGCGCCATTGCGTCAGACGCGGCCCGATGGGCGAAAAGGCGGCATGGCTGAAGCAAAGAGCAGTTGCAAAGGCTGCTCCTGTTTTTCTGGCCGTGCAAGCAAACCTTGCCGTGTGTCAACCCCGCGCCGTCGCACAAGGATTTCTCAAAAACCCTTGCAGTCGTCCCATAAGCCCTTTGGGAGCCTGTAGAGCCTTTGGCCCTCAGGCAGCGAATCAGTGCGGGTGTAGCACGCAGCAAAAAAACAAATGATTATCTGACACCGTCAGAGAGCAAAAGCCGCTTGCGGCAGTACGCTAGTCTCCTCTCAGGTGTTCGTCCTCTTCCTGCTTGGCTTTGCAGTTGATGCACAGCCGAGTGACGGGCCGGGCCTTGAGACGCGGGATGCTGATGTCATCGCCGCAATCCTCGCAAATGCCGTACGTTCCGTCATCGATACGCGTCAACGCGGCCTGGATCTTGCGAATGAGGCGGCGTTCCCGGTCACGAATGCGCAGGGTAAAGGCGCGATCGGATTCTGCTGTGGCCCTGTCGGCAGGGTCAGCAAACACTTCATTGCTATCGGTCAATTCTTCAATGGTGCTGTCGCCCTTTTGCTGGGCTTCTTCAAGCATCTCTGACAGAAGTTTGCGAAAATACTCCAAGTCCTTGTGATCCATGTAATCCTCCGGCGGACGCCGCTGGGGGCGCAAACACAAACTATTAACGCAATGGATGCATATATCTTCAAGCGCTATCTTTGTAAAGCAGACCACAAACCTTTATTGGCATCTTTTGCAGTATGGCCGATGCTTATTCCCCGTCTGCTTGGGTTGGCTTTTGTTTACTTTGCAGTGCTGCCTCAAACCTTTCTCTTGCTTCGGCCTTGATGACAACCTTGATGTCGTCCCAGGGAGTTTCACCCCAAAATTGCTCCAGCCTTTCCGGCTTCACTTCAAGATCAAGAAGCGATTCGCCCTCGGCCTGTCCCTGACGCACACGAACAGCCACAGGGCCGCCTGAAGCCACGGCCTTGGGCGCATACGAGGCCGCCTGGGCCGCTGCGCTCTCCAGCACATGACGCGGCCAGCTTGCACCGTGGCGGGCCAAAGCCATAGGTCCGGCCAGATCACGCAGGCGCAGCAGCATGTCATCGGGCTGCACGGCAGCAGCCAGCTTGTCGTTATCAGCCCCGTTGCGGCCAATGCACAACCAGTAGTGCGCGCCATCTTCATGATGCCAGAACTGGCGGCCAAGATTTGCCAGAGTAAAATCTTCATTGCTGGCACAAGGCAGCAGGGTCAGCACTGTCCAGTAGCGGCGGGCGTTTTCTTTTTCCGTCAGGCGGCAACCACCGCCGGGCGTGGGAATTTCCGTTATGCCCAGCTCTGCCGCCAGATCAAGCTGATCGCGGCGTCCCCGGCCAGAAAAACTTAACAGCTTTGTGCGGTCCACAAGGCCGCTTTCTTCCATCTGCGTAAGCGGCAAATGCGTAGCGCAGAGCGGGCGCAGCAATGTACCGCTTACCCCGGCGTCACGCATGATAAGGTGCAGGGTGTCGCGCCGTTGCGACATGGGCCGCTGCCCCAGCACTTCACCAGTGGCAAGCCCCTTTGCCCCCACAGATTCCATATAGATGCGCGCCTTGCGCAGCAGCAGTATTTTGCAGTCCACGCAGGGATTCATGACCTTGCCGAAGCCGTGTTCCGGACGCTGGCGCAGCATATTTGCAAAATCTTCACCCACGTCCTGGCTTACGATGTCCAGATTATAGACGTTGCGCCAGTACGGCACAGCTTTTGCCGAACCGAAAAAAGGCGTGATGAAGTGCAGGCAACGGACCTTAAGTCCCTGCCGTTCCAGAACCTTGGCAGCGAGAATGCTGTCCAGTCCGCCAGAAAAAAGTACGATGATGTCAGGCTGATTGCTCATGCCGCGCTTGTATGCCAGACACGCCGCACTAGGCAAGAGGCAGGCGAGGGAAATTTCTTGCCAGATCCATTATCGATAATTACCATCAATAGAGTGCGCCAAACTTGCTGGCCCTGAAACAGTAAAAAAAGAGCGGTATGAAGCCCCCGCTGCACCATAAAACCAGCACTGCACCAGTGAGTCAGCCATATTGCCGCAAAGGCTGACGCCATCTGCCAGCCCAATGCCGGACTGCAAGGCTGAATACGAAACCGAACACGGTTGTACGCCATATAACGCTGCAATCTACTTCAGACACAGCGGCGGTTTGTTGCCAGAAGTATGAATTTTTCTGACAAAACCTGTAAACACGCCCAACTGGCCCAGCGGCACGGCAAACCGGGCCACTGACGCGGAGCATTTGCCTTGCGCCCGGCCCTTTGCTATAATGATGAGCTTGAAGATATCTTTACCCGGAGCAAAAAAGCTATGGCCAAAAAACCGGCCCTGAGCCCTGAAAACGCGCGCGCAGAAGCCCTGGGCACTGCCCTTGCCACCATTGAACGTAAATACGGCAAGGGCGCTGTCATGAAGCTTTCTGACGACGCTCATGTGAATATACCCGTCATTCCCACAGGTTCCATTGGCCTTGACCTGGCCTTGGGAGTGGGCGGCATTCCGCGTGGGCGCATATCGGAAATTTTCGGGCCCGAATCTTCGGGCAAAACCACCCTTACCCTGCACATCATCGCCGAATGCCAGCGCATGGGCGGAACCTGCGCCTTTGTTGACGCGGAACACGCGCTTGACGTGACCTACGCCAAGCGCCTGGGCGTCAATACGGACGAATTGCTCATCTCGCAGCCCGACTACGGTGAACAGGCTCTGGATATTGCCGACATGCTCGTGCGTTCCGGCGCGGTTGACCTTGTGGTTGTCGACTCCGTAGCGGCCCTGATTCCTCAGGCCGAACTTGAAGGCGACATGGGCGAAACCCAGGTGGGCGGCCATGCCCGCCTTATGTCGCACGCCATGCGCCGCCTTACGGGCACGATCCACAAATCGCGCACTTCGGTCATCTTCATCAACCAGATCCGCATGAAGATTGGCGTCACGGGCTACGGCAGCCCTGAAACCACCACAGGCGGCAACGCACTGAAGTTCTATTCGTCAGTGCGCCTCGACATCCGCCGCATCCAGACCCTCAAGGACAAGGAAGAATCCTTTGGTTCCCGCACCAGGGTCAAGGTGGTCAAAAACAAGGTTGCGCCGCCCTTCCGCAGCGCCATTTTCGACATTCTTTACGGCCAGGGCATTTCGCGTTCGGGCGAGTTGCTCGACCTCGGCATCGAGGCCAAGATCGTCGACCAGAGCGGTTCGTGGTTCGCCTTTGGCTCTGAAAAACTGGGCCAGGGACGCGAAAAAGTACGCGCCCTGCTGGACGAAAATATCGACCTGCGCAATCAGATTGAAGCCAAGGTTGTGGAATTTCTGGGCCTGCACCCCAAGGAATTCGTTCCCACAGCCGAAGATCAGGACGAAGGGCAAGACCCCGTCTCCTCTGACGATTAGCACTGTCCGGCAGAGCAGCCCGCACAATTGCGGGCTGCCTGCCCGCGACCGTGACCACTTACGGCAATGACCAGTTCGGCCCCCGCCTTGTAAGGGCGGGGGTCACACCGAGCAGCCTTCATCAGGAGCCCCTATGCTCACCGCTAAAGAAATCCGCCGCCGCTATCTTGAGTTTTTTCACAGCCACCAGCACGAAATCGTCTCTTCCGGGCCCATTATTCCGCCCAACGATCCCACGTTGCTTTTTGCCAACTCCGGCATGGTGCAATTCAAAAAACTCTTTCTTGGCGAAGAAAAGCGCTCCTACTCCCGCGCCACAACCTGCCAGAAATGCCTGCGCGTTTCGGGCAAGCACAATGACCTGGAAAACGTGGGGCGCACCGCGCGCCACCACACGTTTTTTGAAATGCTCGGCAACTTTGCCTTTGGCGATTATTTCAAGCGCGAAGCCATCACCTGGGCCTGGGATTTCGTAACCAAGGAACTGGAACTTTCCAAGGACAAGCTGTGGGTTACTGTTTTTCGTGAAGACGACGAAGCCGCAGAACTGTGGGCCGAAATAGCCCAGCTGCCCGCCGACCGCATCGTTCGCATGGGCGAGAAGGACAACTTCTGGACTATGGGCGATACAGGCCCCTGCGGCCCTTGCTCCGAAATTTATGTGGACCAGGGCGAAGACATGTCCTGTGGGCCCGACTGCGGCATCGGCGTGTGCGACTGCGACCGTTTTCTTGAAATCTGGAACCTGGTGTTCACCCAGTTCGACCAGAGCGCCGACGGCACCCGCACCCCCCTGGCCAAGCCAAACATCGATACGGGCATGGGCCTTGAACGCATGGCTGCCGTGGCCCAGGGCAAGCGTTCCAACTTTGACTGCGATCTTTTTCAGGACATTATCCAGTTCGCGGCGGGTCTTGCGGGCGTGAAGTACAGCTTCAGCGCCCCTGACACCAATGATGTGGACACGGCCCTGCGCGTCATTGCTGACCACAGCCGCGCCGCCGCCTTCCTCATTGCGGGCGGCGTGCTGCCCTCCAACGAAAACCGGGGCTACGTGCTGCGCCGCCTTATCCGCCGCGCCCTGCGCTTCGCCACCCTTATGGGCGTGAACGAACCCTTCATGCACAAGGTGGCCCGCAAGGTCACCGAAGTTATGGGCGACGCCTATCCCGAACTTGTGGAAAGTGCCGACTTTATCGACCGCGCCGTGTTCGAGGAAGAACAGCGCTTCTCCCTGACGCTCAAAAAAGGGCTGGACCTGCTTGACGAAGAGCTGGCCTCCCTCAAGGCGCAGGGCAAGACCCTCATTCCCGGTGATTTCTGCTTCAAACTGTACGACACGTACGGCTTCCCGCTGGACATCGTGACCGACGTGGCCGAAAAACGCGGCTTCAGCGCCGATGCTCCAGGCTTTGAAAAATACATGCAGGAACAGCGTCAGCGCGCTCGCGAGCACCAGAAAAAGGGTGGCCTGCTTGGCCAGGCCGAAAATGGATCCAATCCCTTCAAATCCCTTGCGGATGGCGGCGCGCAGAGCCGTTTTGTGGGCTATGACGGCCTGACGGCCCAAAGCCCTGTAACCGTGCTGCTTGACGCGGCTGGCCAGCCCGTGGACGTGCTCGGTGAAGGCGAAAGCGGCTATGCCGTCACTGAAGCCACGCCCTTCTACGGCGAAGGCGGCGGGCAGGCGGGTGACACCGGGCTTATGAGCGCCACTTCAGGCGAAGCCAGGGTCATTACCACGCACAAACCTGCCCCGCAGCTGCTGGTGCACGAAATCGAAGTCACCAGAGGCGAAATCCTTCAGGGCAAGGAAGTGCGCCTGGCCGTCGACCCCGATGAACGCAAGGCCACGGCCCGCAACCATACCTGCACGCATTTGCTGCACGCGGCCCTGCGCCGGGTGCTGGGCACTCATGTGAAGCAGGCTGGCTCACTGGTAGACGGCAGCCGCCTGCGCTTCGACTTTTCGCATATTGCAGCGCTGACGCCCGAAGAACTGGCCGCCGTCGAGCGCCAGGTCAACGCCGCCATAATGGCCGATCTTGAGGTTTCCGCCAAGGAAATGGCGATGGCTGATGCCGTGGCCTCCGGGGCTATGGCCCTCTTTAATGAAAAATATGGTGACACTGTGCGCGTGCTCACAGTTTCCGGCGGCGAAACGTGCGATCCTGAATCCGTTGAACTGTGCGGGGGAACACATTTGTCCCGTACGGGCGAAGCCGGAGCCTTTCTTGTTGTGAGCGAAAGCGGCGTTGCCGCAGGCACCCGCCGCATTGAGGCCGTCACGGGCTGGAACGCATACGGGCATGCCGTGGAGCAACGCTCTGAACTGGACGGTCTTTCCGCCCTGCTCAAGGCCCGGCCCGGTCAGCTTGCCGAACGCGTACAGGCCCTGCATGCCGAAGTGAAGAAGCTGCGCAAGGCCTCTGAAAAAGCTTCGGCGGCTCCGGCCTCCGGCGCTGAGCTTGCCGCCCGTGCTGAAGAAGTCAACGGCGTGCGCCTCCTGGCCGCCCGGCTGGACAACGTGCCCGTCAAGGCCCTGCGTGAAGTTATGGACGATGTACGCTCGCGCCTTTCTGAAAATACGGTGGCATGCCTTGCCACTGTGGAAGAGGGCAAGGTGGGCATGCTTATTTATGTCTCCAAGGATCTGCACGGCAGATTTACAGCGCCCGCTCTTATCAAGCCCGTGGCTGCGCCCTGCGGCGGCGCTGGCGGCGGCAGACCCGATCTGGCCCAGGCGGGCGGCACACAGCCCGAAGGCCTGGATGAGGCCTTTGCCGTACTGAAAAAATGCATCGAACAATAAGGATTGTGTAATGATTGGCATTTCCAAGTTGTACTGCGGTCAGGTTGAGCCTTCGGACGCGCTGCGTTATGGCCGCGAATCCGGCAAACTGCCTTCGCATCTGCTGCAGTTTTCCAAGGATAAAAAGCCTGTAGTGGTCTGGAACATGACCCAGCGTTGCAACCTCAAGTGCGTGCATTGCTATGCCCACGCCGTTGAAGTTGACGGTTCAGACGACATCAGCACCGTTCAGGCCAAGGCCATGATTGATGATCTGGCGGCCTACGGCGCGCCGGTCATGCTTTTCTCCGGCGGCGAACCGCTGGTACGCAAAGATCTGGTGGAACTTGCCAGTCACGCCACCTCCAGGGGCATGCGCGCGGTCATTTCCACCAACGGCACCCTTATCACCAAGGAAAAGGCACGCGAACTCAAGGCCGTGGGTCTTTCGTACGTGGGCATTTCCCTTGACGGTATGGAAGAGATACACGACAAATTCCGCGCTGTGCCCGGAGCTTTCCGCAAGGCTCTGGAAGGCATTGCCAACTGCCAGGCCGAAGGCCTCAAGGTGGGCCTGCGCCTTACCATCAACAAGCGCAATGCCGGTGAAATTCCCGGAATTTTCCGTCTGCTCAAGGATATGGAAATTCCCCGCGCCTGTTTTTACCACCTCGTTTACTCTGGCCGCGGTTCCGAGCTTATCAAGGAAGATCTGGACCACGCGGAAACCCGTCAGGTTCTGGACCTCATCATGGATGAAACCCGCGCCCTGTTCGACGCTGGCAAGGGTAAGGAAATCCTTACGGTTGATAACCACGCCGACGGCCCCTACGTGTGGATGCGCCTCAAGCGCGAAGATCCCAAGCGTGCGGAAGAAGTTTTTGAGCTGCTTCAATACAATGAAGGCAACAGTTCCGGCCGGGGCATAGGCTGTATTTCCTGGGACGGAAAGGTTCACGCAGACCAGTTCTGGCGTAACCACGTGCTCGGCAATGTGCTTGAGCGTCCGTTCTCGCAGATATGGGACGACCCTTCCATCGAACTGCTGCACAAGCTCAAGGACAAAAAAGCCCACGTCACGGGCCGTTGTGCCAAGTGCCAGTTCCTGAACATCTGTGGCGGCAACTTCCGCGCCCGCGCCGAAGCCTATTACGACGACATCTGGGCCCCGGACCCGGCATGTTACCTGACTGACGAAGAAATCGGCATCAAGTAGCATAACGCGGCTTTATTCCGCTGACCGTATGGAACTTCGCGGCGCGCCCCGGTTACGTAGACGCCTACGCTCCGTTCAGGCGCGCCGCTAGTTTATCTGCCAGCAAAAATTCAGCCCGCATAAAGACTGAAGCATGCTGTGCAGGCGCAGCGGCAACGGCAGAACAGCCCGCACAAGGGCCTTCACTTTTATATAGTGAGCGGCCTGCCCGCCAGCGTAAACCACGCATGCCTTTTACTGAAAAACACGACGCGCCCCGTCAAAGCCGCGCCGCAGCATATCCCTACAGGCTGGCACAGCAAAGGCCAGCACAAAGGACAACAGCCATGACATCATTCCATCGCGGCCGCCGTTTACGTACCACTGCAGAACTCCGCACCATTGTGCGCGAAACCGCGCCCTTGCTTGTGGAAGATCTTATCCAGCCCTACTTCGTGGTTGAAACCGAAGACCAGAATTTTCGCAAAGAAATCGGCGCAATGCCCGGCCAGTTCCAGTTGAGCCTCGGCCAACTGGAAAAGCAGGTGGAGCAGGCTGTGGACATGGGCCTGCATTCCGTCATTCTTTTCGGCATTCCTGCCGCCAAAGATAATAAAGCCTGTGGCGCATACGCCGACAACGGCATCGTGCAGGAAGCCGTGCGGGTGCTTAAAAAACGCTGGCCCAAGCTGTTTGTCATGACCGACGTATGCCTGTGCGAATACATGAGCCACGGGCATTGCGGCATACTCTCACCCGAAGGCGTGGTGTGCAACGACGCCACCCTGCCCTTGCTGGCGCAAACGGCTGTAAGTCATGTGCGGGCCGGAGCCGACATGGTCGCCCCCTCGGACATGATGGACGGCCGCGTGGCTGCCATCCGCCAGGGTTTGGACGACGCGGGCTTCACCTACACGCCCCTGATGTCCTACGCAGTCAAATACGCGTCAGCCTATTACGGGCCTTTTCGCGAAGCTGCCGAAAGCGCGCCGTCCAGCGGCGACCGCAAGTCGTACCAGATGGACCCTGGCAATGCCCGCGAGGCCCTGCGCGAAGCGTATGCAGACCTTGAAGAGGGCGCGGACGCCCTTATCGTCAAGCCCGCCGGGCCCTACGCAGATATCATCCGCCTTGTGCGCGACAATGTGGACGTGCCCCTGTGCGCCTATCAGGTCAGCGGCGAATATTCGATGATACGTGCCGCAGGTCTCAACGGCTGGGTGGACGAGCAGGCCGTCATGCTTGAATCCCTCATGGGGCTCAAGCGCGCTGGCGCTGACACCATCATCACCTACTTTACCGAAACCCTGCTGGCGCAAAAGCTGGCAAGGTAAGGCTGAAAATAATGAGCAACCATTCGCACCACGGCGGGGGCCACCCCGGCGGCATGCCCGGCAGCGCGGGCAATCCCATAAGCGGTCACCCCGGCCAGGCCTCAGAGCACCCCGCAGGGCATCCGGACGGCCACCCCGGTGGGCAGGCAGGCATAAACGCCCCTATGCGCACGCTTGAAGACGGCAGCCCGGCCTGCCGCCTTATCGCCTGGGAAGTCACGCGCTCCTGCAACCTCGCCTGTAAGCACTGCCGTGCCGAAGCACATCCGGAACCCTACCCCGGCGAGCTTTCCACGGCAGAAGCCAAAGCCCTTATCGACACCTTCCCGCAGGTGGGCAATCCCATCATCATCTTTACGGGCGGCGACCCAATGATGCGGTCCGACGTATACGAGCTGGTGGCCTATGCCCACAGCAAGGGGCTGCCCTGCGCCTTTTCGCCCAACGGAACCCTCATCACCCCTGAAACCGCTCAGAAAATCAAGGACGCTGGCGTCAATCGCTGCTCAATCTCCATCGACGGTGCGGATGCGGCCAGCCACGACAGCTTTCGCGGTGTGCCCGGCGCTTTTGAAGCCTCCATGCGCGGTATTGAGTACCTCAAGGCCGCAGGTGTGCCCTTTCAGATCAACACCACGGTCACACGCAACAATCTGACAAGTTTCAAAAAAATATTCGAGCTGTGCGAGCGCATCGGCGCGGCAGCCTGGCACATCTTTCTGCTGGTGCCTATGGGCCGCGCCGCAGGCCTTGCCGATCAGGTCATCACAGCTGAAGAATACGAAGAAGTGCTGCACTGGTTGTACGACTTTCGCAAAACCACCCAGATGCACCTCAAGGCTACCTGCGCGCCGCACTATTACCGCATCATGCGCCAGCGGGCCAAGGAAGAAGGCATCAGCGTCACGCCCGACAATTTCGGCATGGACGCTGTCACGCGGGGCTGTCTGGGCGGCATCGGCTTCTGCTTTATCAGTCACGTTGGGCAGGTGCAGCCCTGTGGCTACCTTGAACTGAACTGCGGCAACGTGCGCGAAACGCCCTTTCCCCAGATTTGGCGTGAGAGCAAGTACTTTTTGCAGTTTCGCGACCAGTCCTGCTATACTGGCAAGTGCGGCGAATGCGAGTACCACAAGGTCTGTGGCGGCTGCCGCGCCCGCGCCGACAGTATGGACGGCGACCATATGGGCGAAGAGCCTTTGTGTACCTATATCCCTGCCAAGACCCGTAAAAGAAATGCAGAGGGCAAGGGTTAGGGGATCGGTATCATACCCGCCCCACGGCCTGCCTGCGGCAAAGCCACAAGGCGGATTGGGCGCAGAGCCCTTGCACGTGGCCGGGTTTTGAGCGCCATAGCAGATCAGCCATAGCAGCAGCGGCATGCCGCTGTTTTTGAACCGGCTTGCAGGGGCACCCCGCATACATGCCAAACCGGAACAAACGGCCTCCGGGGCATTTTAACCTTCAAAAGTTGAATGCCCTGACGCGGCAGCAACGGCGCTGCGCCGCCAATTCATTTCAAAGCGTAACTGCTCCAGATAAGGAAAAGTCATGACCACGCAAGCCCACACCGCGACGCCAGCGGATACCCAGCAGGATTCGGCCCCGATGGACAGCCTGGACAGACAATTGCTTGATATCATCCAGACGGGATTTCCTCTGTGCCCCCGGCCCTATGCCGAACTTGGGCAACGCCTGGGCATTGAAGAACAGGAAGCGCTGGACAGAGTACGCAGCCTCAAGGCCCGCAAGATTATCCGGCGGCTTGGCGCCAATTTTCAGTCGGCCAAGCTCGGTTTTGTGTCCACGCTGTGCGCCGCCAAGGTGCCGCAAGAAAAAATGGAAAACTTTGTGGCCGAAGTAAACGCCAAACCCGGCGTGACCCACAACTACCTGCGTGAGCACGACTACAACATCTGGTTTACCCTTATCAGCCCGTCGGCTGAAGAAACGCAGGCGACTCTGGACGGCATAAGCGCGCAGTCAGGCATACCCATTCTCAACCTGCCCGCCACCAAACTTTTCAAAATCCGTGTGGACTTTCGCATGGACAGCGGCGACTAGAGCGCTTTTCATTTGAACGATTTTGTGGGGAGGCCTTTTGCCAAAAGGCCTCCCCACATCTTTTGCCCCTATCGCCAAAAACTTCCGTTCTTCTTTCACTGCGTCACAAAGATTTCCCGGACCTGAAACAGAAGGCCCAAGCTTGCTTCTGCAATGCCTAAGGCTGCTTCGCCGTTGATCTGCCTGCCAGTCCCATCGCAGAACCCTTTCCCTTTTCGAATATAAAAAATCGGTCTTTTGGAATTTTTTTCCAGAAGACCGATTTTTTATTTCTTCTCCAATGACATTTTTGTCACGCATTTTCGCTTTCAGCGTCAGCATAACGCCCCCCCAAGCATGCGTTTTACGGGCTTTGAGTCAAACCGCAAGGCGTTTTTAGACACAAAAAGCAAAACATGGCCAGAATCATGTGTCCTAAACTATATCAGTTAATAAACATCCTTGCCTATATAATACCAGCATGTATTAGCAAATACTGAAATAAACATGACAGCCATGTCGCAGCCTGTACAACATTGTCGTGACAGCTTTGTCACTTCTCAATGTGGTATATTTCTGTTTTATCTATTTACACTAGTCACAGGATAACATTCGTAAAATAGCTCGCACCGTATGCCATTATAGATTTGATATTTAAGGAGAGCACCACGGCCATGAATATTTCAGTCCGCTACAAAACGCTTCTGCTTATTGGAACAACGATAATTGTTGCTTTTAGCGGCTTTGCCCTGCTGCTGCGCAATATGAATGTTATGGAAAACAGCTACATTGCCCAGACCAAATCCACGGTGGAGCAACGCATCAGCGCTGAAACGCAAAAAATCAACACCTATATGACCGTCACTCAGGATGCGGTAGCCAGCATCGCCTCCGCTGGTGAAAACCTGCTGCTGGTGCGCCAGAATACGGGCATGAACATTGATGAGGAAGCCAAGGCCTATCTTTTGAGTACCCTTGCACGCTACCCCAAGGCTGTGGGCTGTGGACTGTGGTACGAGCCGGATGTTTTTTCCGACAGTATCAGATTTTTCGGTCCGTACGCCCGTTGGGACAAGGGCAAGCTTGTGATGAGTATGGAGTACGCCACGCCAGAGTATAACTATGTGAGCAAGCCGTGGTATACGCAGGCCCTGCCCCAGCATTGGGACAGGAAACAGCGGCTTCCGCAAACGGTTTACTGGTCTGCGCCATATCTGGACGATTCCATCGACACGCTCCTTATTACAGTCAGCGGCATCATGTATGGAAAAGACGGGCGCATCATCGGCATATCGTCTCTTGGCGTAAGTATGGAATACCTGCGCGAAGTTGTGGGCGGTATTCGCATCACGCCTTCATCATCCGCTTTTGCTATTGATACGCGCAGCAAGCTCATTACGGCTTTTCCCGCAGACAAGGCCCTGCTGTTGCAGCCCGTGGACAAACTGCCCTTCAAGGACGCCGCCGCCATACTGAACACGGTCAAACCTGAAGGACAGACGCAGTTTTCCACAACAGTCGACGGCAAACCAACCACCATTTTCTATAGCGTTTCGCCCACAGGCATGGGCCTTGGCATTGCCGTGCCCGATGCGGAGCTTTACGCTGAAGCCCGAAGTCTGGCCCAGTCCAACCAGAACACAACCCTGATGGCCGCAGGAACCCTTCTGGCCCTTTTCTGCATCATTTTTCTTATGCTGAACAAGATCATCATCAAGCCCATTTTGTCCTTGTCGGCCTTTTCACGCTCTGTGGCCGACGGCAAGCTCGATACACCCGTGTCCAGCAGCTACAAAAGCGAATTTGCCGTGCTTCGTAATGCAATGGCCGCCATGCTGGACAGCATGAAGGAAAAAATGCGCGAGGCCGACCATAGAACGGAGGAGGCAAGCATCAGCGCCCGCAATGCAGAATCTGCGCAGCAGGCGGCGGAAGAAGCCACGGTACAGGCGCAAAAGGCCCGCAGCGAAGGCATGCGCCAGGCCGCAGGCAGCCTGCGTTCTGTGGTGGCGGTAACTGATGCGGCTTCGGATGAGCTTGCACACAAGGTACGCGCGTCCAGACAGGGGGCAGAAGCCCAGTCTCAGTTCGTCTACCCCGAGACCATCAGCTACCGCGAC
>NZ_JASGDK010000043.1:0-6695 GCF_047607245.1 Desulfovibrio sp. | reverse complement strand
GCCGGCTGCCACTGCCTGCACACAGCGCTCGCCGGTCTTCAGGGACCGCGATATGCCACGGGCCACAAATACGATAACGCAGCCCAGCACAACAGCAGTTACAAGGCCCTTGAGCACGTTGGCCTTGAGCAGCTTGCTGGTGGGAGCAAGCATCTCGTCCCTGTCGGCCACCATAACCACATGCCAGTTGCTTTCAGGCATATGGCGGTAGTAGGCAACCATTTCACGGTCGTCGCGCATATAGGACATGCGCCCGCTGCCGCCGCCTATGGCAGCCTGTACAAAGGGTTCGTTGCTGCAGTCCTTGCCCAGCATAGCCTTGTCGGGGTGCATGAGCGCAGTTCCCTTGTTGTCATAGACCGCGCAGAAGCCCTGTGTGCCCATCTTGATGGTGTCTGTGGTATCGACGCTCAATTTTGCCAGGCTCATGTACGCGTACAGCACGCCCTGCGTTTTGCCCTGAAGCTTCACCGGGGCCGCCACCATTGTCGACATCTCACCCGAATGACTGCGCAGGTTTTCCATGCTCATCTGCCCGCCAAGGGCCATTTGCACCGACTTGCGCTCCCGCAAGTTGTTGCCGATCATTTCCCGGGAGGTATGGGCCACAACCACGCCCGAGGAATCGACGAGGCCCGCTCCGTCAACCATGCCAAAATGTTGGGCGAGGTCATCAAGTATGTTCTGAACGTCCGGTTCGGAAACCTGCAGTATGTCTGACTGGCCGCCCCCCCGTACAAGCAAGGCTTTTTTTGCATGGGCCGATTCGGCGTTGGTTCTTATAAGACCGTGCGTCATCTGCTGTACGGTGCCCAAACCGTCAATCTGTTTATCTATAACGCTGTCAAATTCATGCGCAATCTGATGCGTGAGAGAATTCTCTGCCTGCCAATAGCTTAGCGCGCACACTGCCGTCAGACCAAGCATGGACGGAACCAGGATAGTGAGCATCATCTTGCTCATAATTCCAATTTTCATGTGTATAACCTCTGAATCTGGGGAATTTCACAGATTGTTGGCGCAAAAACATCACGCCGAATTAAGCCTGAGGCGGTGACGGCGGGGAGGCCGTCTGAAAAGAAGAAACTGGGAGGGTTGTGCCTCTCTGGAAGCTCTAACCAGAGTAAACACACCTATATAGCTTTTCGTATTTTATTGCAAAAAATATTATGCCTTTTACGTAATATTTTTAATTTTTTTTGCGTCTTCTTATGCAGGGGCTGCAGGACTCGGGTATGCAAAGAATAGATACATAAAAACAGGCCGTTACTTGGCCAATCCCCATGCATCAACAACCGTGCGCCGGGTACGGCCCAACAGGGCCATATTGAAAGGGCTACCCCGCTTCTGGCTGTTTTAGAGCATGGCTTTTGCCGGGTATTAATTTTCGGCACGGCAACGCCTGCCAATGGTGAACACTGGCAAAGGCAGGCGGCAACAGCACGGCCGAATATACGGGATGCGAAGAAAGGGATGTAAGAGAAGAAGAATCAGGCGGTCACAGTCAGGCGCAGAGTTTGCCCGCAGGCAGAGTCAAAGGTCAGGCCGTCCGGGGGCAGGCCAAGGCTGGCCCAGGCGGTGCGAAGCTCCCCGCGGGTTCCCCATATATACCCCTGGCAGGAGGGCGGCGCGCACAAGGCCTGCAACACAGGCAGCGCATCCACGCCAGAAACTGCGGCCATCTGCTCAAGGTGCTGCCGCACTGCCAACAGCAGGGCCCGGCCCATAACACGGCTGCCCAGGGCAGGGTCAACAGGGCCAGCCAGCAGGGCAGCGTCCAGCGAAGCTTCAGGAGCAAGCCCCATGCGGATGACAGGAACACAGGCATTCTGGGCCAGAAGCCATCCCTGCGCCAGACAGTCCAGTGTGTCTTCCAGCCCCCACGGGCTGTAAAGCCCCTGCCGCCACATATGGGCAAGAGCCGTACCCTCAAGAACGAGGCAGGGATAAAAACGCAAAATGTCAGCGCCAGCCGCAAGAGCCAAAGGAACATCACGAAGAAAATCGGCAGGCTTGTGTCCCGGCATACCCGGCAGCAACTGCACGCCGAGCGTCAAACCCGCCTCCTTCACACAAGCGCAGGCCCTCAGGGCCGTAGCCCCATCATATCCCCGCTTTGAGGCCACAAGGGCATCATCTGCAAAGCTCTGTACCCCAAGCTCCACACAGCCGCAGCCAGCCGCGTGCAGACGATCAAGAACCGCGGCATCCACGCAGTCTGGCCGGGTTGAGCAGCGGAAGGAATGAATCCAGCCCAACTCCAACGCCTTCCGCGCCAGATCAAGGCAGGCCGCCTGTTCCTGTAAAGGCATGGCAGTAAAGGTACCGCCATAGAATGCCAGCTCAGCCGGAGGCAGCCCGAGAGCAGACCGGCTTTCAAGGTTCTCGTGGGCCCGGCGCAGCAGGCTGGCAAGGGACGATGCAGGCAGAACAGGCGTAACAGAGGCTGGTGCGGCGGTATCCATACAGGCAGAAAGACCCGTCTGCACGTCCTGCGCACAGAACACGCAACGCACCGGGCATCCGCTGAAAGGAAGAAAGAGAGGAATCAGGGTTTGCCCCCTGTTACGGGGTACAAACCAGGGGAGTGTTAAAGAAAAATTTCGGGCAGATACCGTTTTCATACATGCTCAATGGCTGTGAAGCCGTGCGCGGCGCGCACTATGGCCTCTTGCCCGCAGGAAGACAATTTTTAAGAAAAACCTTGCTCTGCCCGTTACTTGCATGTATTTTACACAAAAGTGCCCTTCATGTGAAGAGCACCTTTGTTGTCCACTGGACTGTATCTGTCAGAACCATGTTTTGTGACCACCATACCAGCGACATTATCATGCGCCGGAGAAATCACAATGAAAAAAACACTGACCAAAGCGGACATCGTGGAGGCCATCTACGAAGAAACCGACAAGAACCGCGTTGATGTAAAGAACGTGGTTGAAAAATTGTTGGACATAATGAAGTCCGCCATCAAAAAGGACCGGGCCCTGCTTATCAGCGGCTTTGGCAAATTTGAATGTTATGACAAGGCTTCGCGCAAGGGACGCAACCCCAAGACCGACGAAACTATCACCCTGCCCCCTCGCAAGGTTATGGTGTTCCGTTTGTCGCGGAAGTTCCGCTCGGAACTGAATCCTTAGCAGATTACACACGCCTGTGCCTTCACGGCGGGCTTTGCCGGGCCCTGCCGCGTCGGCTTGGCGCGCACTATTTTAGCCGTCAGCCGTAGCACGGACAGGGTATTTTTTACTCTGTACTATTTTCGTGTCCCAGTGTCTGCCGTTCTGGGGCTGCGTCATCGTCAGGCTCCGGGCCTTCATGCCGTGAATGTCCGGCGTCAGCGTTCGGGAGCTGCGCATGCTGTTCAATTCTTATTCTTTTCTTTTTCTCTTTCTTCCTTTGCTGCTGCTATGCTGGCGGCTGGCATCAGGTTACGGCGCGACGCGGCTGAGCCTTGTTCTGCTGCTTTTTTCCGTAGTTTTTTATGCCCTGTGGGGACTACCCTTCCTGCTGCTTCTGGCGGTCATTCTGGGTATGAACTACGCTTTTGCGCTTGCTCTGGCCGCGCCGGAGCAGGCAGCGCCTGCGAGCGACGATATTGATAATGAAGGGCTGATTCCTGCCGAGGGTGATCCGAATGACCTGCCTGAAGGCGAAACGCCCCTTCTGGCAAAAAAGCGCAAGCGGCTTTGTCCTTTCAGGGGTTGCAGCCTCAAACGCACAGGCGCGTGGGCGTGCAGCCGAAAGGGATTGCTGACCCTGGCTCTCATACTGAACCTGTTGCCCTTGCTGTGGTTCAAGTATTCCTGGTTCTTCGCCCAGAACCTGGCCCTTCTTATGGGTACGGAATGGAACTTCACCCCGCCGGGGCTCCCGCTCGGCATATCCTTCTATACATTCATACAGATCGCATGGCTGGTCAGCGTGTACCGGCGGCAGGTAGTTCCGCAGGGCTTTTCACGCCACGCGCTTTTTTCGGCCTGCTTTCCCTACGTCATCTCTGGCCCCATTGTGCGCTACGAGCAGATGGGCCCGCAGCTTGACGACCTTTCAGGCTCCACTTCAGAAGGCCTGGCGCAGGGCTTCACGCTTTTCACCATCGGTCTTGCCAAAAAAGTGCTTCTGGCCGACGGGCTGGCCGTATACGCCAACGCCGTATTCAATGCGGCGGAAAAGGCCTTTCCCATCAGCGGAGCCGAAGCATGGCTGGGCTCATTCTGCTATACCTTCCAGCTCTATTTCGACTTTTCCGGCTATACCGATATGGCCATCGGCCTTGGCCTCATGCTTGGCCTGCGCCTGCCTGAAAACTTTGACTCGCCTTACAAGGCCACCGGCATCGTGGATTTCTGGCGGCGCTGGCACATCACCCTGAGTTCCTGGTTGCGCGATTTTCTGTACATTCCTCTTGGCGGCAACCGCAAAGGGCGTTTTATGCAGTACCGCAACCTCTTTCTGACCATGCTTATCGGCGGCGCATGGCACGGCGCGGGCTGGACCTTCATCATATGGGGAGCCCTGCACGGAGCCATGCTGAGCACCAACCACTTTTTCCGCGCCTGCATCAAGGGCAGCCTGCTTGAAAGAGTGCTGGCCACCCTGCCCATGCGGCTCTTTTTCATCCTGTTCACCTTCATGTGCATCAATCTGGGCTGGGTAGTGTTTCGCACGGTCAGCCTCGACGGCGCCTCGGCTATGTATGGGGCTATGTTTACCGGGCCCTTCACGGCTCAAGCCGCAGGGCTTACAGCAGACCACGCCGGGCTTTCGGCGGCGGGTACACTGGCTGCCCAGTGGCTGCCCAACAACTACTTTCAGGGTTGGATGCCCTTTGCGCTGCTAGGCATTAGCATGGTGCTGTCCTGGGCCTTTCCCAACAGCCATGAATTGCTGCATGGCAGGCGTGACGGAACGCGTCCACTTCTCAGTTGGCGACCCTCGGCGGCATGGGCGGCGGGTCTGGCCTGTCTGGCCTTCGTGACCCTTATTCTGGTGTCGCGCAAGGCAACATTCCTGTATTTCCAATTTTAGAGAGGCGGACACATCATGAGCAAAATTCTCACCGAAACCGCCTATCTTCAACGCTATTTCCGCGTATTGCTGTTTCTGGCCCTGGCTGTGGCCCTGTTGGTGCTGCCCTATACCCTTTGGTGGCTCTATAAAAGCGGCGATGTGGGCGTCGAGCGTGCGGTGGAAGCACAGTCTTCCGGGCAGTTCGCCATTTTCGGCTCCGGCGTTTCGCAGGATTTCGTAGACTACAAACTGCAACTCTATGCCAAGGTCAAACCGGAAATTGCCGCCGTGGGTTCATCCCGCGTCATGCAGTTCCGTGGAGCCTATTTCCGTAAATCCTTCCTCAATGTGGGTGGCACGGCTGGCAACCTTTCAGTCCTGCGGTCCACCATTGACGCCATGCTGGCGGTACACAGGCCCGAAGCGCTCATTATAGGCCTGGATTTCTGGTGGTTCATGCCCCAGTGGCAGCCCGATCCTTTCAAGGACGAGCCACCAACCAGCGGCTCCTATAACAGCGGCATTGAAAGCCTGAAAAAACCCTGGGCATGGCTGCTTGAAGGAAAAATCTCCGCCCACGACCTCGTTGCGCCTGTCTTGCTGGAATCCGCTGGCGGCTTTCGCGCCGGACGTTACGGCATCATGGCCCAGCAGACTGACGACGGCTTCGGCCCCGACGGCTCATGGTACTACACTGCTGAAACGACAGGGCAAAAACGCCCCTTTGACTATCAGTTTGAAGACACACTCAAACAGGTAAACCACGGCATCAAGGCATTTTTTCATGCCAAGCCCATCGAGGGCAGCCGTGCCCCCGGTGGCATAAGCACCGCCCACCTGGACGCTTTTGCCGAAATATACTGCCGCCTCAAGGCGCGCGGCATTGCCACCTTTGTTTTCATTTCGCCCTTGTCGGTCAAGGTGCTGGACGCCATTCGCCAGCGCGAGGGCGAATACCCGCACCTTTTCCACCTGCGGGAGGCCCTGCTGGCACGCGGCATAGAAGTTATCGACTTTACGGACCCGCGTACCTTCGGGTCCAGCGATTGCGAATTTGTTGACGGCTTCCACGGCGGCGAAGTAACCTATGCACGTATGCTGCGGGATATGGCCGACCGCTGGCCCGCCCTGCTGGCCTATGTGAATATGGAAAAAATCAATGCGACCATCCGTGACTGGCGCGGGCATGCCCTGGTTTTTGACGACCGCCTCACGGACAAGCCGGAAATTGATTTCAACAATTTCAACTGCCCCAAACGTAAGCCATAGGCCATAAACGGCCTTGGCAAGGCTTGGACCCGGCAGCAAAAAGCATCAGATACGCAGACGCGGCCCAAGAGCGTCAGTGCTGCGGGATCAGGTCAGGAATGGGAGCCATGCGCCGGAACACCACCAGCTTTACAGCAGAGCCCTCAGGCTCTGCCCCTCAAAGTACCCTTACCCGCAGGATCGCCAGTGCGGTCCTGCGGGTTCACGTTCTTCGCAGCCCTGAGCTGAGCCGCCAGCTACGCAATATGGCCCGTCACAGCCTTATACTGGGCAGCCTTTTCATCAGCGCAGCCACCCTGTGCTTTACAGGCGCGCAGCCCGTTCTGGCAGCGGCAGCCTCCATTGCCACGCCAACGCTTGCCGAACCCAGAGTTCACGAACCCACAGTTGCCGTGCCAACGGTTCAGGCGCCTACT
>NZ_JASGDK010000042.1:0-12429 GCF_047607245.1 Desulfovibrio sp. | reverse complement strand
GCCCCAGCGCTTTCTTCGCAGCCCAACCCGCAGCGTCCATTCAAAAGATAAGGCACAAACCATTTGAAGCCCACCGGTACTTCTACAACTGGGCGGTTAATATCCTGCCCCACTCTGTCCAGCAATGCACTGGTGACAAGGGTTTTGCCTATGCCAGCGTCAGCTGACCATGCAGTTCTTGTGCGAAACAGGTACCATGCAGCCACAGACAGAAAATGGTTGGGATTCATAAGCTCCTGGTTGGTGACAATGCCGTGCCGATCTGAGTCGGGATCACAGGCCACAGCCAAGTCAAAGCAGTCACGCATTTTCAGCAGACCGCTCATGGCATAAGGGGAGGAACAATCCATACGGATTTTTCCATCCTTGTCAAAAGGCACAAAGCGGAATGTGGGGTCTATCGCCTTGTTAACAACTGTAATTTCAATGCCATATGCTTCAGCTATCGGTTCCCACATTTGCAGACTTGCACCGCCCAGCGGGTCTACTCCCAGCCGTAATCCCGAGGCTGCAATGGCTTTCATATCCAGCACTTTGGGCAAGTCGTCAACATAAGTGCGGATGAAGTCGTACTCTTTCACTAGTGATGAGCTGAGGGCGGCTCGCAAATGAGTCAGCTGAACGCCACGATTACCTTTTTCAAGGTATATGTTCGCACTTTTTTCAATCTGATCGGTAACATGAGTTTCCGCTGGCCCGCCATGCGGCGGATTATACTTGAAGCCGCCATCACGCGGGGGGTTGTGCGAGGGTGTAATTACAATGCCGTCGGCCAACGCTGTAGTCCGGCCTGTGTTCCACCGCAATATGGCATGCGAGATAGCAGGCGTTGCTGTGTACATTCCAGAGGGAGCCACATAAACCTGCACATCGTTGGCCACCAAGACCTCAAGCGCCGAACGAAACGCCGCTTCAGACAGAGCATGCGTATCCCCGCCAAGAAAAAGCGGCCCGTCTATTCCATTGACCTTGCGGTAGTCACACACGGCCTGCGTGATGGCATAAATATGCTCTTCATTAAAGGTATGCAGTAATGAAGAGCCCCTATGCCCAGAGGTGCCAAACGAAACACGTTGTGCAGGAACTGTGGGATTGGGAAATTCGGTAAAGTAGGCACTGACAAGAGCTGGAATGTTTTCCAGATCTTCCGGTATTGGCAGCGTGCCAGCTTTGGCATGAACTACGGGCATAGTGTGACCTCCACTCTTGCTGTAAATAACATAGCGGATTATGAGTTGTCACGCTCAGCGCGGGTTAAAATGCGGGTATTACGCGAACGCTGGGCACAGGACTATTCAAAATAGTTCGTACATTCGTTCGATGTTAACAATAAAAGGCCGCCCCAAATGGAGCGGCCCAGAGATCAAGAGTTGGCGTGATTGCCGACGCTATTTGCCAAGAGGCACAGTGCGGAAATAAACATCCCCACGCCGCGAGATCTGCAGCATGATAGCACCGCGCTTGACGCCCTCGTCGTTCACAATTTTTGACAGAGCCTCGGAGGTGTTCACCGGCTTCAAATTAGCCTTGAGGATCACATCACCAGGACGCAGATCTGCTTCAGCAGCGGGCTTATTTGCAGCCACATCCACAATGAGCAGTCCTTCGTTTTTGTCAATCTTCATATCCCGGCGTTCTGTATCGTTGAGGGGACGAACAGCAATGCCAAGCATACCTTCGTTTTGCTTAGCTTCTCCCTTGCCTCCGGCAGCAGCCTGAGAGGCAGACTGGCGTTCACCCAGCGTGACTGTAAGATCAAGTGTTTTGCCGTCACGCCAAACCTTGATTACAGCTTGGCTGCCAGGAACCTTTTCGGCAATAGCTCGTAACAGAGCGGATGCATCGTCAATATTCTTGCCGTCTACAGCCAGAATGATGTCGCCATCCTTCATGCCGCCCTTGGCCGCAGGTTCATTTTCCATAACACTGCCAATAAGCGCACCCTTGGCGTCTTTCATGCCTAGGGCCTTTGCAGTATTTTCTTCGACATCCTGAATCGTCACGCCGATCCAGCCTCGGCTGACTTTCTTGCCGCTTTTAATCTGGTCGATGATCTTGGCAGCCATGTTGCTGGGAATGGCAAAACCGATGCCCTGCCCACTGGCAATAATGGCAGTATTGATGCCCACCACCTGTCCCTGCATGTTCAACAGCGGGCCACCGCTGTTGCCAGGGTTAATGGATGCGTCAGTCTGAAGAAAGTTGTCAAAAGGACCGGCATGAATGTTGCGGTTTTTGGCCGACAGAATGCCCGCGGTTACGGTATGATCAAGACCAAAAGGATTGCCGATGGCTAACAGCCATTCGCCGACCTTAAGTTCATCAGAATTGCCAAAGATCAAGAACGGCAGATCTTTTTTGATGTCTACCTTGAGCAGAGCCAAATCTGTTTCTTCATCCGCGCCGATAAGGGTAGCCGTGAAAGACTCACTCTTGCCATTATCCTGGTCCAAGGTGACGCGAATAACGTCTGCATCTGCCACCACATGATTGTTGGTGACTATATAGCCGTCGGACGACACCAAAAAGCCGGAACCGAGCGATTTTTGTTTGGATTGAGGCCGCTTGCCATCGCGTTTTCCACCAAACTGGTCAAAAAACTTTTCAAAGCCGGGAGGCATATTGCGGAACATCTCACCAAAAAGCTCTTCAGAGCCACCACTGGTGGCCATCTTTTCAGTATTGATGTTAACCACAGCAGGGCCGCTTTTTGCGGCCAGTTCGCTGAAGTCCGGCAGGTTGGCTGCCTGGGCAAACTGCGAAGCCACCACAAGGGTAACAGTTAGCAGAGCCGTTAGGCATTTTTTTATAAGCATGGATAAACTCCTAGTTACTTGTTTTGCATGGCTTTATGCAAAGCTTGTGCCAGTGTGTTTAATCCCGTGTTTCCAGATGTTGCGCCAAGGTTGGCGTGCTGTTTCCAAGCCCTATCATCAGCAGCAGGCGAAGCTTCAGTGCCCTCAGGAGCAAGGCTGATGCGGCGCATGGCGGTATCGATATTTTGTACTATTAAGGCCACGCTGTCGCCCTTGTCCAATTTGCTGTACTGCCCAGAGTTTTTGGAATTCTTGATAACTCCGGCAGGCAAAAGGCCAGTAATGCCAGGTGCCAGTGTAATGAAAAGGCCGTGGGGGCTGCGCCCTTCCACTATACCCTGTACAAGTGAGCCCGCAGCAAAGCGCTGTGCGGCATCCTGCCAAGGGTCCCCTTCTGCTTCGCGCAAACTCAGGGATATGCGACGGGTTTCACTGTTAATGTCTTTGATTTTTACAGCAACGTTGTCACCAGCCTGAACGATTTCTTCAGGTTTGGTTACACGCTTGGTCCATGACAGTTCTGAAATATGCACAAGGCCTTCAATGCCTGGCAGAATTTCAACAAAAACGCCAAAAGGAGCAAGGCGCACCACTCTGCCCTGCACTACTGTTCCAGCTTCAAGCTTTTGTGACACTTCTTGCCAAGGGTCGCCTTCAGCCTGTTTACGCGAAAGGGAAATTCGAACCTGTCCCTTATCGTTTTTGCTGATGGAAAGAACTTTGGCGCGAACGGTATCTCCCAAGGACACGGCCTCATCGGGTGCGCCCACGCGAGACCATGAAAGTTCGGAAAGATGGATCATGCCTTCAACGGCGCTGTCCAGCTCCATAAAAGCACCAAAAGGCGCGAATCGTGAAATTTTGCCTTCAACAGTAGCGCCAACTTCAAGTTTTTCAAGCAGAACTTCAAGTTGAGCCTGGCGTTCGCGATCAAGCAGGGCGCGGCGGGAAACTACGATATTGCGTCCCCTGTTCTCTACCCTGATAACAAGAAATTGCAGCATACGGCCTACAAGAGAATCCGCTTCTTCCGATGCAGCCAAGCCGATCTGGCTACCGGGGCAAAAGGCGGTCTTGCCCATAACTTCAACCGTGTAGCCGCCTTTGCAGGTACCGGCGATACGGCCTTCTACGGGAAGGGCAGCATCCCGGGCTTCTTCAAGCGCAGCGACACCGCTGCCGCTCATGGAGCGGGAAAGGCGAATTTCTTGGGAAGACACGCCGACAACCCATGCTTCCACGGTGTCGCCGGGGCCCGCGGTTTCCTTGCCGTCAGGGTCAAGGATGTCTTTACGCTCCATAATGCCGTCAACCTTTATGCCCACGTCAATAAAAACGCTGTCACCAGTTACGGCAATAACAGTACCAGTAACTTTTTGCCCTGTTTGAAGGCGGTGTCCAGATGTTTCGTGGGCTGCCAGCATAGCGGCAAAATCCTCAACGCCTTCCTCCTGCATGGAGGCCGCGAATTTTTCCTCGGTCATATTTCCTGCTCCTTAAAGCTGGGCTAATTGCTCAAGTTGGTGATAATACTTTATACGCCATCAGAAAACAACGATGTTTTGTCTGCTTTGGTGCAACATTTGTTTGATATTTTAAAAAGATAAAATATTTTGCACCTGGTTTGCGGCGTTGATCAACTTCATTCAAATAAAGATGCCCTGCTACTCTTGCACTGGCAAAACATAAACCAAGGCTGTTCAATTGACGAAAGGCCGTGGCGCACTTCGGCGTCACGGCCTTTCTATTATTTAAAGGTGTGCATAATCAGCTGGTTGAATATATCCATGTGCCACTTGGTGAAGATTTTGTTACGGAGTTGCTCTGGTGAAATTATCAGTCATTGACGTTGGCGTGGTCTCTACTGGAATAATTCCTTTTCCGGCACCTTGCTTTCAATGCGGTCTTCAACTTCTACGCCCTTGGGAGGCGCAAACGTGAATTCCGAAGCTTTTATGCTGACGTCAGGCGTGAAGCTGGTGAACAGTATCTCATTGCCGTTGCCATAAAAATCTAAAATATTGGCACGGCGGATATACCCTGTTTCCGGTTCTACCCATATGACGGCTTCAACCATTTGTGGAGCGGGCTCTTTAGGGAAGAGGCGCAACTTTGACAAGCCACCCTCCTTGCCTTCAGGTTTTACTTCGAAATCTTTGTTCAGGGCCGCCTGACCGGTGATCACCTGGATAATGCTGCGTGAATCCTGAACCAAACTGGGTGGGTAGCGATAGGCAACCTCTTCTTCAGGCAGGTAATTCCAGATTTCCTTGCCTGTAACCACTAAAGTTTCTTCGCGAGGACTGGCCGTTTGCCAGCGGATCAGCAAAGGTTTTTTGAACAGCAATTTGCCCTGCCGTTTTTCTACAGAACCACTTTCTTTGTGCGTGAGCGTCTGCTCAAAATCCGCAGCAAATGAGCCCAGTTTTTCGTATCTGGCCTGAATGGCTACAGCCATATCCTGAGCCTGAACCGATACTGACGGGGCGATGAAAAGGCTTAAGGCCATTGTAGCCACGATTGCGCGCACTGTACGCATATAACCTCCACGGCCCGCATGGGGCCTTAACCGAATGGCAGAATACTTCATGGTCTGAATTTATTTTACAACTGCGCGAGGTTTGCTGCCGTCCGCAGGCCCTATAATGCCATCGTGTTCAAGTTGTTCTACCAAGCGCGCAGCCCGGTTGAAACCGATCTTGAAGCGGCGCTGTACTAGGGATATGGATGCCCGGCCTTGTTCGCTCACAAAGGCCTGTACCTCGCCATACAAAGGATCATTGGCAGCGTCTCCGCTTCCGCCCCCTGCGCCGCCCATAGCGGCGTCAAGTCCCCACTGAGCAAAATCAACCTTGTAAGATGGACTCAAATGGCGCTTCCAGTGGTCAACCACGTCCTGCACTTCCTCATCGCTTAGGAATGGGCCGTGCAGGCGTTGCAGCCGTCCACCGCTGGGTTTGAACAGCATGTCGCCGCGTCCAAGCAGGTGTTCTGCACCAACCTGATCAAGGATTGTGCGAGAATCGTGTTTGGAGGTAACCTGAAATGAAATGCGGCAAGGAAAGTTTGCCTTGATAAGGCCTGTGACCACGTCAACACTGGGCCGTTGCGTTGCCAGAATAAGATGAATGCCAGCAGCGCGCGCAAGTTGTGCCAGGCGCACAATACTTGTTTCTACTTCACGTGCAGCGGTCATCATAAGGTCGGCCAACTCGTCGATAACAATAACCAAGTAAGGTAAAGGCTCCAGATCCGAAAAATCAGGAGGCAGATCGTTCTTATAGGCGGCAAGTTTCTGGTTAAAGCTAGAAACGTTGCGAACTCCAAGGCGGGCCATGGCCGCGTACCGTCGGTCCATTTCGTGCACAGCCCATTCCAAGGCGTTTTTGGCCTCGTTCATTTCGGTAACAACGGGATGCACCAAATGGGGTTCATCAGCGTATACAGCCATTTCAATCCGCTTGGGGTCAATGAGCAAGAGCTGCATGTCCTGCGGCTGAGTACGGTAAAGCAAACTGACGAGGATGCCATTAAGGCATACACTTTTCCCCGCGCCGGTGGCTCCAGCCACAAGAAGATGCGGCATGCGGGTCAGGTCGGCCATGAAGGGCTTGCCTGCTATGTCTTTGCCCAAGATCATAGTCAACGGGCCGCAACCAGTGCGGAATGCTTCGCAGGCGGCCAATTCCCGAAAGTTCACAGTTTCCCGTAATTCATTGGGAATTTCGATGCCAACAGTATCAGAACCAGGAATGGGTGCCTGAATGCGTATGGCTACAGCCTTGAGGGCCAGCGCCAGATCGTCGGTCAAGTTGGAAATGCGGCTTACCCGAATACCGGGAGCCGGGCGAACTTCAAACATGGTAACCACCGGGCCGGGGGTTATGCGCACAAGTTCGCTTTGAATGTCAAAATCATTAAGGCAAGCCATCAAAGCCTGCCCCCTGGCCTGAAGGTCTTCCCGGCTGAGTCCGCCCGACTGCGGAGATGGCAAAGCCAGCAGGTCAAGACCTGGCAAGGGGATTGCCGCTTTTTTTCTAAAAGGAGCAGTTACTACAGCTGCAAGCCCTGACTTAAGCGGGGAAGCTTGTCGTTTTGCTGGGGAGTGATTTTCGGCAGCTGTTGCAGCATCGGCAGGCTCATCGTCCGAAAAAGTGCTGTCGGTTTCGGCATAAAGAGCTTCTGAACTTTCCTGCGAAGTCACATCCGCAGATGATGTGTGAAGACGGCGAGCAGATTTATTTCCTTCTTTCACCAGTGGTTGTCCGTTTAAATCCTGGGCAACTGCAAACGGATCGTCATCGTGCGTTTCGTGTGCAGGCACCAAAGGAGCTGTGGACTCAACACCGTCCATCACTGGTCTGTCAGAGGCAGAAATTTTTTCATCATAAACGTCAGGCAGAGAGTCAGCGGTTGGGTGAATATCTCCCAACTTATCGCGCCATCGGGCCAGAAAAGACCAGTTGGGCCAAGAAAGTTTGAAGATTCTTTTGGCTGCAGGTTTTTCTTCTTGCGCCGGGCTAAGAGAGTGCTGAACTATTTCTGGCTGCACTTGGAGGCGGCCTCGGACCTGTTTCGGATCTGTTTTTACTGACTTTTTTTCTTCATTGCCTGCGGTTTCTCCATCTACTGACTCAAGCCGGGCTTCCAGCTTGTCACGCAGCAGATGAAGCAAACGCCCCGCCAGGGTGAACCAGGATATGTTCCACGCCAGCTGAAGCCCAGCAAGAAAAATGAAAATCCAGACAAGGGCCGAGCCGCCAGGGCTGAGATAGCGGCTGGCGTTGCTGTGCAAGGCACTGCCAACCATGCCGCCGCCCCAGACGTCGCCGATGGAGAAATCCCAAGCTGCGCCAGCTACAAGCAAGCAAATTGTCAGAAAAAAGAAGCCGCACCAGCGCCACCAGTGCATACCATAGGCAGGAGAAACGTAGGCCGCTCCCAGTGCCCCGAAAACCAAAGGGCACAGGAAGGCGGCCACGCCAAACACATCATTAAGAAAGCCAGCGGTATATGCGCCAAAGAGACCTGCTTTGTTATGCACGTCAACAGCCCCGCTAACCACATGGTTGAGGCTGGGGTCAGCTGCGTCAAAGCTGAGCAAACTGAGCAAAAGCAACAGTGCCCAGAAAAGCAGAAAAAGGCCAAGAAGTTCGCGGCTAAATTTATGGGCGTCCGTAGGGTTACCCTCCCGAACCAGTCATTATTCCCGGCCCAGGTATTCCTTGGAGCGGGTGTCCACTTTAACGCGGTCACCTTCGTTTACGAAAATGGGCACCTGCACGACAAGACCTGTTTCAAGCTTGGCGGCCTTGGTGACGTTGCTGACCGTGTCTCCTTTGGCGCCCGGCTCTGTTTCCACAACCGTCAGTACCAGACTAACGGGGATGTCGATATCCAGCGGGCTGCCCCTGTAAAGCAGAACACGGCATTCCTGACCATCTTTCAAAAAGCCTTCTTTGCCATCCGTGGTGGAGATGGGCATCTGAATCTGCTCATAGGTGGTCATGTCCATAAAAATGAGCTCATCGTCCTGACGGTACAGGAACTGCATGTCGCGGGTTTCAAGGTCAGGCTTGCCGACCTTTTCGCCGGACCGGAACGTGATGTCCTGCATGCGTCCAGTGAGAATGTTGCGCAGCTTGGTGCGCACCATAGCACCGCCTTTGCCGGGCTTGAAGTGCTGAAAATCCACAATTTCGTAGGGCGTGCCTTCGACTTCAATTTTAAGGCCCTTGCGAAAATCCGTGGTTGAATACATAGTTACCTCCTACGTGTCGCCGCGTACCGGCATAAACTGGCAGTAAGGCCGGACATTTGCCAACAAGGGCAAGAGCGGCTACCTTGTCCAGAAGCAATTTTAAGAAAATCACGTTTCCGAACAGTAAATATTTGCCGAAAGTCGAGCACTTGTCAACACTCAACTCTCAAGTATCACATGAGGTTTTTATGGCTATCAGTCTTACGCTGGAAAGCACTGCTTATACATTAGATCAGCTGACGGCCCGGCCTGAAGCACAGATAGCCCTTGCTGGCCGCTCAAATGTGGGAAAGTCCTCTCTCGTCAATGCACTGGCTGGAAGAAAGAAGTTGGCCAAGGTCAGCTCTACCCCGGGCAAAACGCGCTCTGTCAATTTTTACATGGTAGAGCCATTGGGCTTTTATCTTGTGGATTTGCCTGGCTATGGCTACGCCCGCGCCAGTCACAGTGAAAGAGAAAAATGGGCTCGGTTGCTGGAAAAATACCTGGTTGAATGTTCCAGCCTTAAGGCCTTGGCTTTGTTGCTTGACTGCCGCCTGCCTCCCCAGCAGCTAGATTTAAATCTGGCTGCGTTTGCCCAAAGAAATCGTCTGCTTTTGGTGCCGATTCTGACGAAAGTTGATAAATGCAACCAGAAGGAACGCGCATTCAGGCAAAAAGAATGGCAAGACATCGTTGGTATCTGCCCCGTGCTGACTTCATCAAGTAGTCGCTTCGGCATTGAAAATTTGTGGCGCTCATTAGCTGAAGCCGCAGGAGTTGAAGCGCCGATCATCAAAGCACTGTAGCAAGAGTTTATCGGGTTTTCATGCAGCGGGCTTTGTGCCTGGTTCCATGTGAATAATGATGCGTCCCAGCTGCGGGATGCTGATACGTAATTGCTTTTCGAGGCGCATGCATATTGTGTGCGCCTCTTCTACATTCAAAACTGGATCAACATCGCAATGAAAGGAAATGCAGACACCCTGCTCTGGCAGCTCGTACGTTGAGAATTTGTGGGGAGCTGTGACCAGGGGCTCTTTTGACACGGCAGATTCAATTTCACGCCACGCCATCTCTGCATAGCACAGGGACACAGAAGCTCCGTAGGCCAGGGCACAAGCCGCCCCCTCTGGTTCAAGGTGACTCACCACTTCCACTTGGGGAAGTGCCGCATGCAAGGCATCCTCGAAATCTTTGACTCTCTTGTATGCCTGGCCAAAGGGCATGCTACCGGGCAGCTCAATATGCAGCTCAATATGGCAGCTCTCAGCAGAGCGCAGAATGTGCACATTGTGTACGGCAAGGCCATGACTCCATGCCGTGTGCTGCACCAGAGCGAAGGGGTCACAATGTCTGTCTTCATTAGCGCTGTGCGGTTCAACATGAACGGTAACATCCGCTCCATCCAGCACCAGAGCCACCGCCTGTTCCGCTTCATGCGCCAGTCGATGTCCTTCGCTAACCTTGATTCCCGGCTCCACACCTACCGTCAGATCCACAAAATTGATGGGCCCACTAGAGCGCAGGCGCACATCGCGAACGTCGGTAATGCCCTGTACTTCTGTTACAGCTGTAATGATTGCCAGTCGTTCACGAGTAGATCCTGAATCCATAAGCGTGTCTACTGCTTGCATCGCCATGCGAACGCTTGCACGAAAAATAATTAACGCCACCAGCAAAGCCGCTACCGTATCGGCCTGAACCAGCACTTCATGCAAAGGGGCTGGCAGGCTGAGTTCAGAAGCCACCCAAACCGCAAGAACGCCCACAAGTACCACTGCTGAAGACAGAATATCTGTTGAAAAATGCAATGCGTCTGCTTCAAGTGCTTGGCTTTTATATTTTTTAGCCACACGGCGCAGGATTCGCACTCTATTCACGTCAATGATGATGGACAGGGCCATAACCCCCACGCCCCACAATGAAGGCGTCACAGGAGTATCGCCAGCTATAAGCCGCTGTGCCCCTTCATACACAACCCATATGCAGGTAAGGAATAAAAGTAGCGTCTCGGCCAGCGCGGAAAGATTTTCTATTTTGCCATGACCATAGGGATGGCGTGCGTCAGCTGGCTTGGAAGCTATGCGCACAGCTGCCAACGTGATGGCTGCAGCCAGAAGATCCAGGCCGCTGTGCAAAGCCTCGGACAGGATGCCAAGGCTGTTGGTTTGCAAGCCAACGATAAGTTTAACGGCTGTGAGGGCAAAGGCGGCCCAAAGCGATGTGAGCGCCGCCCGTTTTTTTTCAGCACCAGCTTCCAACGACTCGACCATTGGGTGACTCCATTGGTAAAAAAAAGCCCCCGAAGGGGCTTTGATCTACGTTCTTACAACCATTTGAACCAGTCTCTCCAAGAGCCTTGCCGCTTCTGGCGTGTCTCTTTGGCCTGCTCTTCCTTGTAGTAGTGGTAGGCCATCAAGCTTTTTTCTTTGGCATGCTCAGCCACTTCCGGCACATCCTGGAAGTTCTTCATTATAAATTCATATCTATGCCATGCGGGGCCGTATTTTTTCATATGCCAGAACACATCAGCAATATAAAGCTCGTGCTCAGCCATGAGTTTGCGGCAAGTCAGCATGTGCTCTTCCGCGCCTTTGGCGTACGGAGAGTCGGGGTACATTTGGTGCAAACGATTGAAGTAATCGTAAGCTTCCTGAAGCTCTGTAGTGGCCCTGTCAACAGAGCGGAATTGCTTCATCAGGGACATGCCAGTCTGATACAGCACATAGGGAATGGCCTCATGCCGTGGGTGCAGGGATTCAAAATCCTTGTAGCTTTCAGTGGCAAGCTCGTACTCCTCATCAAGGAAGTAGGCGTCACCCAAAGAAAGTTCTGCATCTATGGTATAAGGGCTAAATGGGTAAGTATCACGCAGTTTGTTATACAGCTCCACGGCACGCACATAATTTTTTTCACTCATGGCGTCGTTGGCGGCTTCAAAAATTTCCTGCGCAGTGTCTTCGGCGGGCGGCAAATAAATCATGTCAATGATGCCGCAACCGGATACCATGAAGATACTCATGGCAAGCAGAAAGGAGCGTAACAATTTTTTATGCATGGAGCTGTTCCAAGAATACAAATGCCGCTTGTGCGGCGGTTGCGCCATCGCCGGCGGCAGTGATAACCTGGCGGCATAGCTTTGAGCGAATGTCGCCAGCGGCAAAGATGCCGGGGATATTGGTGCGCATTTCAGTATCAGTCACTATAAAGCCCTGTTCATCGAGCTCAATGCCTTGCGGCAGAAAGTTTGTAACAGGAGCAAAGCCTACATAGACGAAAAGCCCATCAACTGGCAACAGCTCTTCATTGCCGGTCTGGAGATTCTTTACGGTCAGACCTGTCAGCGCAACATCACCATGCAGTTTAGTAATAACCGAACTGCGCATGATATTTACCTTTTCTGGCATACTTTCGAGTCTGTCTTGGTAGGCTTTGAGCCCGCGAAAGCTGTCACGCCGATGAATAAGGTGTATTTTGCCGACAATTTTTGATAGATAAAGACTTTCTTCCAGGGCAGCATTACCGCCGCCAGCTACGGCTACGGTCTGGTTGCGATAGAAGTTTCCATCGCAAAGAGCACAGTAAGAGAGGCCGCGACCACGCAGCTTTTCTTCGCCCTCCAGGCCAAGGGTGCGGTGCTTGGCGCCTGAGCATACAAGCACTGTTTTGCACAGGTAATCTTCGTCAGCAGTATGCACGGTAAACTGGCCCGCCGAACCGGTAATGGACTCCACTACAATGGCGGGCCTGTCTACCGTCAAACCTTCAAGATGCTCAGTGAAAAGGTCAGCAAGTTCGTAGCCCTTGATGCCCTTGGGAAAGCCCGGATAGTTCTCCAGCGCCTCGGTCTGCAGCAATTGGCCACCTGAG
>NZ_JASGDK010000041.1:0-46995 GCF_047607245.1 Desulfovibrio sp. | reverse complement strand
TGCCCTTGGGAAAGCCCGGATAGTTCTCCAGCGCCTCGGTCTGCAGCAATTGGCCACCTGAGGTCAGTCGCTCGGGCAGAAGAACGCTGCAACCGGACCGCGCCAAATACATGGCTGCGGTGACGCCGGCAGGGCCGCCGCCGATCACAACGGCATCATACGATTTCATGCCAGAGCCTTGTTGTCGAGCAGGTCTTTCATGGCAGCCTTAGTTACAGCGCCAGTAATCTGTTCAACAGTTTCACCGTTCTTGAAAAGCACCAATGTCGGGATGGCCCGGATGCCAAACTTGGTAGGAGTGGCGGGGTTTTCATCCACATTCATTTTTACAATGCGCACCTTTCCAGCATATTCAGTGGAAAGTTCATCAATAATGGGACCAACCGCACGGCAGGGGCCGCACCAGGGAGCCCAGAAGTCAAGCAGAACCGGCAGATCGGACTTAAGAACAACACTTTCAAAGGTGGCGTCTGTGACCTGTTCAGCCATAACTATACTCCTTAGGTTGCTATGTGTCGCACTGCTGCTCTAGGGAGCGCGCAGGAAAGAAAACCGAAGCCAAGGGCCAAAAAACCTAGGCCTCTGTATTGAGTAAGAGTAGGTTCCAACGACCTGACTGTCAAGACAATCTCATGTTTTCGACTGGTCTTTAACGCATTCTGGGCAACGCTGCATATCATCAGGTACAGCGCGTCCTCGAGGGATGGTTTCCATATCCAGGTGGTGGTAAAATCCCTCTTTTCCCAAAAGCCATCCGGCATATGCTATCATGGCGGCGTTATCTGTGCACAGGTTCGGGCTGGGAATGAGGGCTTCGCCCCCTCTGCTCTCCATCAGTTTCGTTATGTGTTGGCGCAGCAGTGAGTTGCACGCCACGCCGCCAGCCAAAATTAGAGTTTTTAATTGTGGAATTCTGTCCAGTGCCCTTTTTGTTTTTTTACAAAGGGTATCGACAACCGCAGCATTGAATGCCGCGCAACAGTCTTTCAACTGCTGTGGGGCTTCTTCTACAGAACACAATGGCCGCGGCCATGTCAGGCCTTGAAGTGTCTGCTGTATGTGGCTGCTGGCAGCTGTTTTCAATCCGCTGAAACTGAAATCGAGGTTGTCATTGTCAAGGTAGGGGCGCGGAAAAGCAACACTGTCAGCCCGTCCTTCTCTTGCCAATGCATCCATCAGTTTACCCCCAGGATAAGACAGGCCCAGCACTTTAGCCACTTTGTCAAAGGCCTCTCCCGCCGCATCATCCAGGGTTCGACCAAGGGGGATGCACTTCCAGGGGGATTCAATGTGGTAGAGGTGGGTGTGCCCGCCAGAAACAAGCAAGCCCAGTGCCGGAAAGGCCAGAGGATGTTCCAGACCTGCCGCCAGCAAGTGAGCATGGAGGTGGTTGACACCTAAGAAACGGGCTCCGAGCCCAAGAGCTAGGCCTTTGGCAAAGGCTACCCCCACCAGAAGACTGCCCAGCAATCCCGGCCCGCGAGCTACTGTCACCAGATCAATATCAGAAGCTTTTTTACCTGTGTGATGCATTAGCTCATCAAATAGAGAGCCGACAAAGCGGTAATGCTCTCGCGAGGCCAGCTCGGGAACAACACCGCCAAACAGCGCGTGCATGTCAGCTTGAGTGGCGAGCACAGAGTGCAATAGTACCCCGTCTTCCACCAGCGCCAGCGCAGTTTCATCACAGGAACTTTCAACTCCAAGGCAAAGCATATGATCTCACTTTACACAAAAAAAGAAGCCGCGCTATGCTTGGTTTCTGAATAGCAATTAGCACTGTTAGACCACAAGATTGGCATGACGTGCATAAATATTTTCTACGGCTTCAACGTCCTTAACGGATCCGATGAACAAGGGCGTGCGTGCATGCAGACGGTCAGGCACCCGTTCAAGAATACGTCCTCTGCCATCGCTAGCTTTACCGCCAGCTTGTTCTGCCAGAAAAGCCAGAGGAGCGGCTTCGCACATGAGGCGCAACTTGCCCTGGGGCTTGTGGGCGTCTGACGGATACATGTATATGCCGCCATTGATCAGGGTACGGTGAAAGTCAGCAACAAGCGCTCCAACATAACGTGAGGAGTAAGGTTTGCCGTCCGAGGTCTCACAGCCGTGAAACCAGTTGACGGCCTCGCGCGCCGGAGCATCCCAGTTCTTCCAGTTGCCTTCGTTGACCGAATAAATTTGCCCCTGTTCAGGGATGCACATATTGGGATGTGAAAGTAAAAATTCACCCACACCTGGATCCAATGTAAAGCCGTGTACACCCTGCCCTGTACTGAGAACCAGCATGGTGGAAGGACCATACAGCATATAGCCGGCAGCTACCTGCTTTAGTCCAGGCTGGAGCACCTCGTCCAAAGTCACTTCACCCGTGTGGCCTTCAGGGCGTCGCAATATGGAAAAAATAGTCCCAACATTAATATTCACATCAATGTTGGACGAGCCATCCAGAGGGTCAAAAATAAGGATGTATTCGCCACGGGGGAATTCAGGGCTGACGCGGATAAGTTCCGCCTCTTCTTCTGAACTCATAGCACATAAAGCTCCGCAACGCTCCATGCGGTAAAGTAGGATGCGGTTGGCTATCGTATCCATTTTTTGTACGTTTTCGCCTTGAACGTTTACTTCCCCTGTGCCGCCAAGAATATCCAAAAGTCCAGCTTTATTGATCCGACGAGAAATACTCTTGCCGGAAAGAATAAGGTCGTACAACAGGCCAGTGAATTGTCCTGTAGCTTGTGGGGTGCGCTTTTGGTGCAGCAGCAGATGTTCCGTGACCGTGATGTCAGCCATATGGCCTCCTGCAACAGAAAAAAGTTCTGTGAACAGAAAAACTTGCGCCGCCCCGGGGCGGCGCAAGCGTTAGTTGATGTGCGTCAGTTCCGTGGTCCAAATGGACTTGGCCGTCCGCCTGGCAAAGTATCTGCTTCAGCTGCTTTGTCCGACGGTTCACTGGCTTTGGGCGGGGCCCCACCAGAGTCTGACGGAGCTTTCACCTCTGCGGGAGTGGAAGCTTCCGGCTTCTGAGGCGCAGGTTCTGTTACTCGTTGCTTCGCTTCAGTTTCGACAGCTTTGGCGTCTGTTGCAGGAGCTTCTTGCTTTGCATCAGCGGGTTTGGATTCTTCGCCATCACGCGGACCAAATGGGCTTGGCGCTGCCACGGCCGGGCGTTCTTCACGCGGCCCGAAGGGGCTTGGCGCAACTACGCGCGGGGTCTCCATATCAGCACTGGGCCGGGCCTGAGGCGCAACAGCCTCACGTCTTGGCCTTTGAGCCTTTTCGACCTGAACGTTATCTCCCTCAAGCTGCCGTTCTTGAATTTTAGCTTTCTCAGCCCTTTTGTTCTTGAGCAGTACACTGTCGCCGCTGCCAGCCTGGATATCGTGTGATGCTCCTGCTGCGCCCTGTGCAGGCTGTCCAGTAGGGCTGATTGCATTGGCAGGGGTGGGCATGGCGACTGCGTCGGGACCGTCCAGCGTTTTACGCTTGCGCTCAGGCTGAGGCGGCGGGGGCAGCTTTTCACGCTCCTTGGGGAAAAAGGCCAAGCCTTGTGCCACATTACCATCGCCTTCTGGGAAGGTACCCTTTTCAGCCACAGCAAAAATAAGAGGCAGGTTGCCCAGGTAGCGCACCATATAATAGAATGTGCCGTTTATATTGGTGCATGTACCAGAAGAACTTTTGGTAACAACTTCGTCCCAGTTTACGCCAGCCAAAGGCGTTGCTGCAAAGTCATATTTTCCGGGCCACAGCAATGCATTGGGAGAAAGAATAACCACATTTTTGGGGCTATCAGAATACTGCATAAGCGCGCGCATATCAAAATATGTTGCAACTACGCCCAAGAAGTCTACGCCATCATACAAGGGGGCGGCCAGAAGGATTTCAGGACCAAGCGGCGAAGGCTGAACGTCAGCACGCAGAGCGCGGCTGTTCTGTTTTTTATCTTCGTAGAGCAAGGGAATGAAGTCCAGCTGCTTCATTGGGTTGGCAGGTTCCTGCCCAAGGATTGTACCGTCGTATTTTACGCCAGCAAAACCGCTAACCCAAGGGAAATTGGTGAAAAAGGAAGCTATCCAGTCACGGGTCGGCGGCTTGTCCGCGTTCATCATGACGCGTTCAAGGCGACCCAGCTCAATGTCAATTCCCATCATGCTGTGCGTCAGGGCCAGAGCCTGCGGCGACAGTTCGCCCTTTTCGTCATAATCCACCGATGCCGGCGGGCTGACATAGGTGTTCCAGAAGCCCTTTGTAGACTTCCACGCATTTTTGGTTGGCTGGTATGAGCTGCATCCCGAAACCAGAAAAGCAGCGGCGGCCAGCATGAGTATGGTCCGCAGGTATGATTTGAACACCTTATTCTCCCTCAGCTTTAGGGCAGTTCGCTCGTAATCGGCATTGCCCCGCGCGAATGGTAAAAGCCATCGGACAAAGATCAGCTACCTTGCCTCTGGCTACAATATAGGCCTTGAAATAGTTTAGCTGTGCGCCCTGGCCTCAACCCGTTCGGCCAGCGCTTCAAGCATACTTATAAGCTTGTCTTTGCCGGTGGAAGCCCCCGATTCGGCAGTTTCAAGCGTCTGTTCCACTGGTTGCGTGCTACCTAACCGAGCGTTGAGCGTAGCTATACGTTGCCGCAGGTCGGCATTTTCTTCAGGAGCCGTGGCCGCAGCGGCCAACTCATGGTAAATATCCAGAGCTCCCTTGATATCACCCTGCTCAGCCAGCACTTCAGCCATGGACCGAGTGCGCAGTGAAAAGCGCTCCTCGCCTTCTTCGGTCTCGTCACCGATAGAGTTTGGCAAGTTTTCGGCTGCCACTTCTGAGTCCGAAGGTTCATCTTCGCTCAGCGCAGCATGCTCGGGTTCATATACCTCAGCACTGGAAGATGCAGCATCAGTAGCCTGAATAGAAGATTTGGGCAAAGCCGCTTCCTCGTCAGCAATGTCTTCCGGATCAAATTCGTTTAATGCCTGGTGGGGAAGAGCGTCATCCTGCATAGAATCATGCAGAAGATATTCACGGGCCCCGCTGTTGTCGGCATTTTGATCGGCAGAGAGTGCGCTTATGTCACTCGATTCGAGCGGTTGCGCCGGAACGTCAACTGGCTGAGTGAAATCTTGAAGGTCTGAAGGCTGTGCAATCATACCTTTTTCTGAGGTAGGTTGCGCTTTAATCGGACTGGTTGCTTCATTTATTGAAAAATCTTCATGCGACAGTTGAGCCCCGGTCGGCTCCTGCTCAAGTACTGCTCTGACATTCACTTGTCCAACTTGTGCCGTCCCGTGACCAAGCAGGCTGCTGACGCCTTGTTCAAGCACGTCACACAAGGATACAGGGCCTTTGGCAAAGTTGAGTGCCAAGAAGCGCATAACAGCTGCAGTGTCGGCTCCCTGATTCTCAGAGGCGAGAGATGCTGCCCATGCCTGCCAGAACCCGGAATAGGCAGAAAACATACGGCTGAGTTTTTTCACTTGAGCTTCACAGGCGCTCTGCTTCCCAGCCTTGTAAAGCAGCTCAATCAAAAAAAGGCGCGCTTCAAGAAATTCGTCATGCCGGGCCAAGCCAAGCTCCAGAATACCAGTTGCCTCCTCAGTACGCCCTTCTTCAACTAGCAGGCGCGCCAGAGGAAAAAAAACCTTTGAGTTGGGCTCAAGTTCCAGAACCTCTTTATACCACTCAATTTTTTCCGTCATATGCTACTGCTCCCGATGAGGCTTGACCGATGCGTCAAAGAGGTAAAGCACCTCATTATCGCGCACATAGTGCAGGCGCTGCCGGATTACTTTTTCAACATATTGGTTGTCTGATTGCAAAAGGCGAATCTCACGGCTCAGGGCCATATTTTCCGCGTCCAAGTCAGCTATTTGCTTTTCAAGGTCAGAATATTGTTTTTTGAGTTCGCGATATTCAAGCAGGCCCGTCGGCCCCCACACCATACGGCTGAAAAGCACAACGCTCACAAGGCCAAGCACTACAAGAATAAAAGAACGCCAGAACATTACTGCAACAATCGCTTTTTGCGTATATTTCCCTTGCGGGAAAGCTTGAGCTCAGACAGAAATGTTGCCGTGGCGTTTTCAAGCCGTTTCACATCTTCTTCGGCCAGATCCATTTGGTCTACCTGTGAAAGATAGTCCTTGAGGGAACTGAGTTCCATATCAAAATAACGCCCCCAGACCCCGGCTTTCATGTCGGGTTCTAGTTCCAAAATAGTTTGGATACAGTTTTTAAGGCGTACCTGCAATGTACTCATGCCTTGCCGGATTCCTTATTTATGCGTGTGCGGCAATAAAAATCATAGCAATAGTTAGAGCCCGATATGAGAGCCAGCGCCAAGGCAGCGTAAAGCAGCCATTCACCTATGGGGCTCAGGTTCATGCCCCAGAGCGGATAATGCAGCATAAGGGGCACAATGGCAAAAATCTGCATAATGGTTTTGGCTTTGCCGAATTTGTCAGCTGCGAGCACAATGCCCTCATCAATGGCAATGGTGCGCAGGCCAGTAACTACCAGCTCACGGCAGACCATAATGATAACAACCCAGGCTGGTGCCCAGCCTAATTTGACGAACATAATAAGCACTGAACAGATAAGCACTTTGTCTGCCAGGGGATCAAGAAATTTGCCCATGCTCGTTACCATATTCGAACGTCGGGCTACATAGCCGTCTGCCCAATCGGTCAGCGAGGCAAAAATAAACGCCAATGTCGCAAGCTTACAGGTGATCGGGCCCTCAAAATAGAGAAGCAAAACCACCAATGGGGTCATAAGAATACGTAATAGCGTAATTTTATTAGCAAGATTAAGCATGTAGTTCTTTTGATGCTCCCAAAGATTTTTTGTCCAAATAACATAAAAGCAAACAGGAGAAAAGAAGAAAAAACTCCCCTGCAAGGGGCCTTAAAGCCCGGCAGAGGAGTTTTTTCTTTTTGGCATGAAATACCACTGGGAACAACATGAGCTGTCGGCGAAAAATCACGCGTCACAGCCACGTGCCCACGTCAGTTTCAGCTGCCAGCGTGTGTGCTGGCCAAGGCTTCCAAGCTGTTGTCACACGCGGATGCTATAGCATCCGCCAAGTCCAGAAAGGCGGTTTTTGCCGGACTTTCTGCATCAAGGTAAACAACCGGAACGCCACGATCCGCTGCAACTACTGTGGTGGGATCCAATGGGATCGCGCCCAAGAATTTTAGCGCATAACGCTTGGCGAGCTCTTCTCCTCCGCCTTTTTTAAACAGGTCGATTTCCTGGTGGCAATGTGGGCAGACAAGGCCGCTCATATTTTCTACCACGCCCAACACGTTGGAGTTGGTATACTGCAGGAAGTTGATGGCCTTGCGCACATCGGCAAGAGAAATTTCCTGAGGTGTTGTAACGACCACGCAGAGCGCGTCGGGGATAGACTGCATAACAGTCATATGCTCATCGCCAGTGCCGGGAGGCGAGTCAATAAGCAGGAAATCCAGGTCTCCCCATTTCACATCAGAAATAAACTGCCGGATGGCTGCCGTTTTTTTGGGGCCGCGCCATAAAATGGCCTGATCTCTATCTTGAAGCAGCGAATCCATAGAAATGACGGCCAGATTTTCGTTGTACGCCGCTGGCAGCATCAGTTCGCCGTTGGGGTCCATCTCAACTGTACTGGTAAGGCCAAGAAGGTTGGGGACACTCGGGCCGTGCATGTCGACATCAAGAATGCCCACTTTGAATCCACGCCGGGCAAGTGCTGCGGCTGTATTCACCGTAACGGAGCTCTTGCCCACCCCACCCTTGCCACTCATGACAAAGATTTTATGCCGAATGTGCCCGAGTCTGTCGGCAATTATTTTGTCCTGCTGGGCCATAGGGTCATTGCATTTTCCGTCTCCGCCCTTGCCTGTAGCGCTGGGACAAGAGGAAGACGAAGAACAGGAGGAACAGGAAGCCATGGTATCTCCTTGTTTTTGATGGGCGTATTCTCTGGTTATTACCAGCCGTGGTCGCCCACCAGGTCCACAAAAATGGCAGGACCCAAGTCCTCACTTCTCAGACGCCCCTGCTCTTTGCGAAGGCGCATAAGCCGTTGAGCTCGTGGGCGTGGCCCTACCGGAATAAGCAAAATTCCGCCTTCATCCAGTTGGTCGGTCAGGGGACGCGGAACTTCCGGGCCACCCGCCGTCACAATAATTCTGTCAAAGGGGGCAGCTTCAGGCATTCCCAGTGTTCCGTCACGCCGCTGCATGTGGATGCCGCGCAAACCCAGTTGCCGCAAGAGTGCTGCTGTGCTTTGATAGAGTTCTTTCAGGCGCTCCACCGTAAAAACAGTGCAGCCCATAGTCGCCAGCACTGCAGCCTGATAACCGGACCCGGTACCAATCTCCAATACGCGCATGCCCCTGCTTACCTCAAGCAACTGGCTCATCAGAGCTACTACATAGGGCTGCGAAATGGTTTGTCCATGCCCGATAGGGAGTGGCGTGTCCTCATAGGCCTGGGCGCGCAACGCTTCCTGAACAAAAAGATGCCGAGGCACGGCGCTCATAGCTGCCAATACTTCAGCATTTTTTATTCCTCTGGCCTCAAGTTGGTCACGCACCATACGCCGCCGCAGTCGCTTGGGATCCACCGCGGCGGTTGTCATGCGCTCTTGCGCCCTTATGCCTGAATATCTACCGTTCTGCATACTGCGGAAGTGAGAACAGATTTTTCCTGCCAAGTCAATGCATGCGATGTTTTCATGGTCTTTATAAATGTTCCAGACTTTTCCTTGAAAGTTGACGGCCTTTATGCAAGGCTTTCTCTGAGTTTAATGAGGAGCCCGCAATGCGAAAAAAAAGTATGCTTTCTACTGTGCTTGGTATTTTTGTTTTGGCCGTTCTTGGAGTGGGCGGCTATACTTTCTTTAAGGATCTTGAAGGTCCCATTATTGAAGTTTCTCCCAATACTGGCAGGGTGTCTCCAGCTAGTGTACTTAAGATCAATATGCGGGATGTCTCAGGAATCAGATCCGTTACAGTTGGCGTGAAAAGAAATAACGTACTTAATGTTATTTTTACCAAGCACTTTGATCAATACTTACCTGAACGTACTGTTGAGGTTACCCTTAGGGATGCTAACCTTCGTGAGGGAGCTTTTGATCTTGAAGTGCGTGCCACAGACGGTTCGCTTGCTGGTTTTGGCCAGGGTAATACCCGCACTTTACAGCTTCCAATGCGCCTTGATACGCAGCCTCCTCGTATTGCCGTCAAGACGCTGCCTCCCAACGTACGCCGTGGCGGTGCTGCTGTTGTTCGTTATACCATTGATGAGGATGTAACCACCAGTGGTGTTCTTGTGGCGGGTTATTTTGTACCCGGCTATCTGCAAAAAGATGGCAGCTATATTTGCTTTTTCCCCTTCCCCTATACAATGACGGCGAAGGACTACAAAAATAGTGTAGAAATCACTGCTACGGACCTCGCAGGCAACGTTACTAAAAACCGCTTGACGGTTATGGCCTTTGAGCGCGTTTTCAAAAGCGACAGTCTGGAGCTGACTGATAATTTTTTGCTGGGTGTTGAGGGCAAATTGCGCCATTTGGCCCCCAATGCTGCCAATCCTCTTGAATGCTACCTCTATATCAACAATCAGGTTCGCGCCGCCAATGTTGATGATTTGCGTAATATAAGCAAAGATTCGGCATCAGCCATGCTGTGGAGTGGTGTTTTTACACGCATGCCCCGCTCCGCCCCTCGCGCGGGTTTTGCAGACCACCGCTTTTACAGCTATCAAGGCAAGCAGGTCAGCGAATCTTATCATTTGGGGTTTGACCTTGCCTCTGTACGTAACGCGGAAGTGCCAGCTGCCAATAGTGGCCGCGTGATTTTCAGCGGCGATCTGGGTATTTACGGTAATATAGTTGTGCTTGATCACGGTCTTGGGCTCATGTCCCTTTATTCCCATCTCAATGACTCTGTGGTTAATGCGGGTGAAGTCGTGCAGAAGGGGCAGCTTCTTGGTCACACTGGTACCACTGGCCTTGCCTTTGGCGACCACCTGCACTTTGGCATTATGGTGGGTGGTGTTGAAGTGACACCCCTGGAGTGGCTTGATCCTAAATGGATACGCGACAACATTACTGACAGACTTGATGCCTCAATGGCCCAGTAAAAAAACGACTCAGACCTGTGTGGCCATTTTTTCAGCTAACTACGCTTGAAAAAATGGCCACACGCTTCTTTTCTTACGAACTAGGGCTTGTCTTTGCCTCGGCTTACAGTATATCCTGAATCTATAGTTGGAGAATATTTCGTCTTTTTTCTAATCAGGAACTCTGCCTGATGCAGGCGGGTCCCTTGCCCCTTCATAAACACACAGAAATGTGAGGACTTATTTGTGTCTCCACATCCTGCGGCTTTCCTTGGTCTGGACATAGGCTCCACGACAGTCAAACTAGCGCTTCTGGACACTGAGGGCGTGGTTATTGAAACCATGTACCGTCGTCACGGAACAGCAGTCAGGGCCACGTTATCCAATCTTTTGGGTGAACTGGCTCAAAAATATCCCCTCTTACCTGTTCGATGCGCCATCACTGGCTCAGGAGCGCTGGATCTTGGTGAAGCCTTGGCCTTGCCGTTCGAGCAAGAATTGCTGGCTACGGCTCGCGCGGTGGCAGCGGCAGCCCCGCAAACCAGTGTTGCAGTCGAACTTGGCGGTGAAGACGCCAAACTGCTCTATCTGGGTCAGGACGTGGAACTGCGTATGAATGAATCCTGCGCGGGAGGGACAGGAGCCTTCATTGACCAAATGGCCCGTCTGCTCAGCACTGATGCCCAGGGACTCAATGAGCTGGCGTCGCACCACAGCACTCTTTATCCTATAGCTTCACGCTGTGGCGTTTTTGCTAAAACGGATATTGTTCCCCTGCTTAATGGCGGTGTTGCAAGAGAAGATATCGCGGCCTCCATATTTCAGGCTGTGGTTGAACAAACCATTGGCGGGCTGGCCTGTGGGCGACCCATTGAGGGGATAGTAGCTTTTCTGGGGGGACCGCTACATTTTTTGCCAGAACTGAAAAAACTCTTTATTGCTGCCCTGCATTTGGAAAATGATGAAATTGCCGACCTGCCTCACGCTCAATGCGCTGCCGCACATGGGGCGGCCCTGTGCGTAAAGGACAGACAAGCAGAAACGCCACTTGTGCGTTTGGATGAACTGGCCCGACAGGCCCGAAACCTGGCCTGTGAGCAAACAAGCCCATTGACCAAGGCTTTGCCTCGTTTTTTCAGTGATAAGCGCGAATACGAAACTTTTCGGAATCGGCACTCTGATGACAGGTTGCCCCGATTAAACTTGAGCGAAGCCACTGGTCCTCTGTATTTGGGGCTTGACCTTGGCTCAACTACAGTCAAAGCCGCTCTTATGGATAGTCAGCAGCGCTTGCTTGCTTCGTGCTATGTATCCAATGGCGGCAATCCTCTGCAAGTTCTTCTGCCACCTCTTGCCGCGATGCTTGAACAGATTCCTTCCAGGGCCTGGCTTGCGGGCACGGCAGCTACGGGCTACGGAGCGCAGCTTGCCGAGGCAGCTTTGAAGCTGGATTGCGTCACAGTAGAAACTTTGGCCCACTTCAAGGCGGCACACCGAATAGTGCCAGAAGTAAGCTATGTCATTGACATCGGCGGCCAGGACATGAAGTGCCTCAAAGCTGAAAACGGCGTGATTGCGGATGTGAGTCTTAATGAGGCCTGCTCTGCGGGTTGTGGGGCTTTTCTTGAAAGTTTTGCCCTCGGACTTGGCATGGGCATGGAGGAATTCGTTCAGGCTGCTCTTTATGCAGAGCACCCGGCAGACCTTGGCTCACGTTGTACGGTTTTTATGAATTCAAAAGTCACCCAGGCTCAAAAAGAAGGTATGCAGGCAGCTGATATTGCGGCAGGCCTTTGCTACTCGGTAGTTCGCAATGCTCTGGACAAGGTGCTTCGCATAAAAAGTACGGATGAACTGGGCCAGCATGTTGTTGTTCAGGGTGGTTCTTTTCTCAATGATGCCCTGCTGTGTGCTATGGAGCGAACCTTGGGACACAGTGTGCACCGCCCGGTGTCTTCAGGTCTTATGGGGGCCTACGGTGCTGCGCTGACTGCCCTTGATGCCTGTCCCGCGGATGAAGAACACCGCTCTCCTCTCACTGCCGAACATCTGCGCAACTTCCAAATGCGCAGTCGAAGTTTTCGCTGCCGTGACTGCGGAAATAACTGCCTGCTCACAGAAACACGTTTTTCGCATGGAGCTCGGCATTTTTCAGGTAACCGCTGTGACAAGTTTGCCAATAGTCTTGGTAAAAAAACGATAAAAGCTCCGAACCTTTATGAATGGAAGCAGCAACGGCTGTTCCGTTACAGCCCGTTGCCTCTTGAAAAGGCAACACGCGGAGTTTTAGGCATACCAAGGGTATTGACTGTCTATTCGCACTATCCTTTCTGGTTCACGCTCTTTACTGAGCTTGGGTTCAGGGTTGAACTTTCCCCCTCCACCAGCCGCTCACTTTTTGCGCGGGGTTTGGCCTCTGTGCCTTCGCAGAGCGTTTGCTATCCCGCAAAATTGGCCCACGGGCATGTGCTTTCTCTTATTGAAAAAGGTGTCACTCGCATATTCATGCCCTGTGTTCCTCGTGAAGCCAAAGAATTTAGCGAGATGTGCGATGCTTTTTCTTGCCCGGTGGCTTGCGGATATCCACAGGTAGTGCGTGATAACCTGCCAGAGCTGGTCAACGGCAGTGCGTCAATGTACACGCCGTTTGTAAATCTTAACCATAGTGCTTCTTTGGTTCGCAACCTCTCTCAGGAAATGGGACTGCCCAAAGGAGAGGTGCGAACTGCTATCCGGGCCGCGCGGCAAGAACAGGAAAATTACTTGCGCGAGCTGCGCAATGAAGCTGATAAGCTATATACGACAGCACGGCATCAGGGCGGAACTCTGGTAGTTCTCGCTGGTCGTCCCTACCATGCGGACCCCCAGGTACATCACGGATTGCCAGATTTTATTGCTTCTCTGGGTGCTACCGTTTTAAGTGAAGACTCTCTGCCCCGCAATTGGTTGCGTAAGATGGCAGTGCCCGGACTGCGAGTTCGCAACCAATGGACCTATCCGGCCAGGCTTTACCGCGCAGCTGCCTGGGCGGGGCAAGGGAATCACGGTAAGGCCAGGGTCGAGCTTGTGCAGCTCACCTCGTTTGGTTGCGGCCTTGACGCCATTACCTCTGATCAGGTGCGCGAACAGCTTCATCAGTACGGTAAGCTGTATACGCTTATCAAAATGGACGAGGGCAACGCTCTTGCTTCAGCCAGAATTCGGGTCAGGTCTTTGCTTGCCGTAGCCGAAGGGCGCAGATGCGGCAAGCAGACGTTTATTCCGCCTCCAGCGTCCCCTGTTTTCACCAAAAAAGACGCACAATCCCACCTGATTCTAATCCCGCAGATGGCTCCCCTGCATTTTCCTCTGATTACAGAAGGTGTCGTAGGCAGTGGACACAATATTAAGCTGTTACCCCGTGTAAGTCCTGAGGCCATTAGTCTTGGGCAGGCACATGTGAATAATGACGCCTGCTATCCGGCTATTGTAGCTATTGGGCAACTCCTGCATGCATTGAAAAGTGGCGAACACGATCCCCAGCGTACTGCCCTGTTGCTTTCCCAGACCTGCGGCCCCTGCCGAGCCAGCAATTATCCGGCCTTGCTTCGAAAAGCCCTGATTGAATGTGGCTTTGAATCCGTGCCGATACTGACTATGAGCACAACGGGGGTGGACAGTCATCCGGGGTTCCGTCCCAACAGAATGATGCTGCATAGAATGGTGTTGGGAATGCTGGCCGGCGATATGCTGCAGCGACTTTCACTGCATACGGGAACATACGAACGGCATCCGGGAGATACCGAGGAAAGAATTGATCATTGGCTGCGTATCTTGGCGCCCATTGCGCGGCAAGGTGATGATTTGGCTTTTCGCCAGTCAATGAATCGACTTGTGCGTGATTTCGAACAGATTGGCCTGGATAAGGACCATCGCCCACGCATTGCCGTGGTGGGGGAAATACTGCTCACCTATCACCCTGATGCCAATAGGCATATTGTGGATATTATCAGGCAGGAAGGGGGAGAACCCCTGTTGCCAGACATTACCAATTTTATGCTTTATTGCCTGAGAGATTCCATTTACGACTGGCAACGACAGGGCGGAAGTGCCTTGGGAGCGTTGGGCAGTACTCTGGCAATCAGAAAAGTGGAGAATTTGAGGGTCAGCATGCGGCAAGCCCTGGCTCGCTCTCCCCTTGCAGAAAAAGTCATGCCCATCGCCCATTTGAACACTTTGGCCCGCATGGGCGAAAGCATGCTTTCATTGGGAAATGCAGCGGGTGAAGGCTGGCTTTTGCCAGCAGAAATGCTCGAATTTCTCAACCACGGTGCAAAGGACATTCTTTGCCTTCAGCCTTTCGGCTGCCTGCCCAACCATATCGTTGGCCGTGGAGCCTTCAAAACAGTTCGCCGCGCGGCTCCTCAGGCAAATATCATGGCCATTGACTACGATCCTGGCAGCAGTGAGGCCAACCAGTTGAATCGTATTCGTCTCTTCATGGCCATTGCCAGAGATATGGCACGCAAACAGGGATTTTTGCGGTTGGGTGATCTTCAGGATCAATCAGATTTTGCCAAAAAGCTTTGCGGCGTGACCTAATTGATTAATAACGGCTGTCAGTAAAAAACATGATGGGTGGGATATGGCCTCATTGGCACACTCCCACCCATCATGTTTTTACTGTATGAAAAGGTGCTATTCGCGTGGGGGCAGCTCGCGGCCACCTTCTTCCAGGCGCTGCAAAAATTTATCTCTACACTCATAGCTGCAAAAATGGTGGACAGTTTCACCATCACGCACGGATATATTGCCCTCAGCAGAAACGTATGTTCCACACTCGGGGTCTTTAACCATTTCCCCGGCGGCAATTTTACGTTCCAGCTCTGCGGCGTTTTCTTCCTTGTTTTCCTTTTTCTTTTTAAGCACATCATTAGAGAAAAGACGATACAGGGCATAAACCGCCAAGATCAAAATAAGCCATTTCCACATCAGTCATGCTCCTTAGGCCTGCGGGACACAGGGCCGAATCGGCTGGAGTTTATGGCTCCGGCAAGCTGCCTACAAGCCGTTGCAAACATTATCACAGAGAGTCCCTCCCGTCACTGAGAAATTCTCTGCCCGTCCTTCACATATCGCAAGCGAGAAAGCCAAGTTGCTGCGGAAATGCCGTCGATCACAGTGCTGGGAGCGAGGTCCAGCAGAGGAACCAGGGCAAAGGCCCGCTGCGTGAGTCGCGGATGAGGCACAAGGCAATGTTCATCGGTACTGGTCTCCTCTCCAAAAAGCAGTAGATCTATATCAATGGTTCTGGGGCCGAAACGAAGAGCAGGATCGGTACTGCGCACACGACCAAGTTTGGCTTCCACTTCAAGCAGAGCATCTACAAGAGAACATGGCCGCCATTGGGCATCAGCAGCAAGCTCGACCACCTGATTTAAAAACCAGGGCTGATCGGCGTAGTCTTGGGGCGCAGTGCTGTAAACAGGTGACACTGCCTCAAGGTGCATATTGGGCAATCTTGCCAAAGCCTGGCGGGCAAAATCCAGCATGTTTTCTGCGTCTGCGCTGTTGGAGCCCAAGCTTATAAAAATCTGGAAATACTCATTCATATATGTGGTTACTTCCTTTTCAGGACAAAACGTTGACTGAGTCAGCACTTCCGTGCGGGTATTGGAGCTAGTAGCATGCAGTAATTCAGATTAAAAGCGACCCTTGGCATGCATCCAGCCGTAGTGGTTGCAAAAAACTTGCTCGCAGGGCTCAAGGCGGCTAGCATGCATTCATGACTGAAAACGCATCACCGTTATCTTCTTCTCTCTGTCCATTAGCAGCCTTGTTGCCTTTGTGGCAGGATCATCTATTGGCTCAAAGAGGTCTGTCACCACAGACTGTTCTTTCTTACAGCCAGGATCTTGAAAATTTTTTCCTCTTCCGTCAGGAATTGGCAGACGGCTCTCCTTTGACGCCCCAACCTGACGAACAGGAGATATTTCTCTACTTGGCGTGGCTCAGAGCTCGCCAAAACACAGGGCGCACACTGGCAAGGCGCTTGTCTGCCCTGAGGGCTTTTTTCGATTTTGCCTTGCAGGAAGGCGTCATCAAGGTGAACCCTGCCCAGTTGATGGATAATCCCAAACTTCCACAGCACTTGCCGGAAGTGTTGAGCCGTGACGAAATGGAAAGAATGTTGGCCCAGCCTGATACGCGTGAACGGGGAGGCCAACGTGACCGATGCATGCTCGAACTGCTTTACGCCGCAGGGTTACGTGTATCAGAACTCTGCGGTCTGTGTGTGCCCGATCTTGACCTTCAGCGTGGCTTGGTGCGTGTTTTCGGCAAAGGTTCCAAGGAAAGGCTTGTGCCTTTGCACGACTTTATGCAACGCCTGCTTGAAGACTATATCAACCATTGGCGCTCGGCGTTTTCTCCCACAGGCAGCCAGCTTTTCGTCAATCGTTCCGGTCGTGCGCTTACCCGGCAGTATGTCTGGAAAATGGTGAAAAAATATGCGCTTGAAGCAAACATTCGCCGTGCTATTTCACCACATACCTTTCGGCATTCCTTTGCAACGCACCTGCTTGAAGGTGGAGCTGACCTGAGGGCCGTACAGCTGCTGTTGGGACATGCCGACATTAGCGCCACAGAAATTTATACTCATGTTCAGGCAGAGCGCCTGCGCGGCATCCACCGCCAATTCCACCCCCGGAGCCAGATGTGAGCGCTGTTAAAGCCACACTTATTACCTGCCACGCCAATGCAGACTTTGACGCTTTTGCAGCCATGCTTGCGGCCCGTCATCTGTACAGCCCACATGTGCTGCTTTTTCCAGGCAGTCAGGAACGCGGATTACAAAAACTCTATGCCAGCCTTGATACCAAGGCTTACAGTTTTGCCGACAATAGCAATCTTGATTGGGATTCCTTTAAGCGGCTTGTACTGGTAGACACACGCCAACGCGGGCGAGTGAACCATGTGGCTCCCCTGCTTGACCGCCCCGGGATTATTGTTGAAATGTGGGACCATCATCCGGACTCCGGTGATGATATTACTTCTGGCACAGTACATCTCGCGCAGACTGGCTCTGTCACAAGCTTTCTTGTGCAGCAGTTGCGTAAGCGCAATATACGTCTTGAACCTGAAGATGCCACTTTGCTGGGTTTGGGCATCTATGGGGATACTGGCTCCTTTACCTATTCTTCAACAACTCCCGAAGATTTTGAGGCGGCTGCCTGGCTACTTGGGCAAGGCATGGATGTTAACCACATTAATGACCTGGCCGCGCACGAACTGACCAGTTTGCACATTCAAGCCTTGAACAGCCTTCTTGAATCTGCCGAATCCTATACGATTAACAGGACTCAGGTGGTTTTGGCTGAAGCTTCGATGGAGCATTACCTGGGCGACTTTGCCTATCTGGCCCATCGGCTTATTGAGATGGAGAAGTTTTCCGTTCTCTTTGCCATTGGTCTTATGGGGGACCGTATCCAGGTCGTGGCGCGCAGCCGAAGCGATGCCATTAATGTGGGCGACATCTGCGCTGCACTGGGTGGAGGTGGCCATGCTTACGCCGCTTCTGCCTCCATACGGCATATGACCCTGCATGAAGTTCGTGAAGCTATTTTGCGCCAACTATACGAACAGGCCCATCCTGACAAGACAGCCCGTGAATATATGTCTTCTCCGGCGGTTGGCATTGAGTCCACAGCCACCATCCGTGAAGCGGACGAACTCATGCTTCATTTCGGGTTGAAGGCCGTGCCTGTTTTCAAGCAGGGAACACGAATCTGCAAAGGACTGCTGGATGCACAAACGGCTTCGCGTGCAAGCGCTCACGGTCTTGGGGGAGCATTAATTGAGGACTATATGCAGGGACAAGTGCAAACCTTGCCGCCTGAGGCAGTTCTCAAGGATCTCACCACAATTATTGTTGGCGGGCGGCAACGCCTTGTGCCAATTGTTGAAGAAGAGCGCGTAATAGGTGTTGTAACCCGTACGGACCTCATCAATGTTTTTGCGCATGAGCAGGATAGTCTGCCAGTGCTCAAGCACTCTCCAAGCAAGGAGCGTCATGTAGGCAAGCTGATTCAGGACCGATTGCCTTCCTCCGCCAAAGATCTTTTGCATCTGGCTGGAAAACTGGGGCGCGAACTCGGTTTACCAGTATATGCCGTGGGTGGTTTTGTTCGCGATCTTTTACTTAATAAACCCAATCAGGATATTGACCTTGTGGTTGAAGGCAATGGTATTGCACTTGCCAAGGCTCTGGCCAAAGAACTTGACGGAAGGGTTCGCGAACATCAGGAGTTTTTGACCTCTGTGGTAATTTTCAAGGACGCCAAAGGAGCGGAATCACGAATTGACGTCGCGACGGCCCGCCTGGAGTACTATGAATACCCCGCTGCCCTGCCAACAGTGGAGCTTTCATCTATCAAGATGGACCTGTTCCGGCGCGATTTTTCTATTAATGCCCTGGCGGTACGGCTAGATAGTACACCATTCGGGCAGTTGGTTGATTTTTTTGGTGGGCAGCGTGATATTAAAGAGCGTGTCATTCGCGTATTGCATACGCTGAGTTTCGTTGAAGACCCCACCCGTTGCCTGCGCGCCGTACGGTTTGAACAGCGTTATGATTTTCGTATCAGTGCAAGTGCGGAAAGGCTGGTTAAGAACGCTCTTGACCTCAAGCTTATGGATAAGCTTGCAGGCCCCCGCCTGTTCAGCGAATTCAAGCATATATGTGATGAAGAGAATCCTCTGGCCTGTCTCGTGCGCATGGATCAATTAGGTATCTTGTCTGCCATAGCCCCACAGCTCACGCTTATCCCTACCCGTAAAGCTCTGTTGCAAGCCCTTCAGGATATGCTGTCCTGGTACCGCCTGCTGTACTTTGAAAGAAAACCTCAGACATGGCTTGTATATTTTTTGGGCCTCAGCCACGGCTTGCCCTATGCAGACACATCTGACCTCTACCTCCGCCTGGGATTGCCGGAAAATAAACGCGGGGAGATCCTTAATCAGCGAGAGCAAATGCGCGCAGTGCGTGGCCGTCTTGAAGCTTGGCAAAAGCGGCAAAATGGTCAAACGCCAACGGTTAGTGCCCTCTGTGAGGTCCTTGCTCCCTTGTCTCTGGAATCGCTACTTTATCTTATGGCAGAAACTGGCGACGAAGATCTGCAAAAAAAGCTGTCTCGCTACATCACGCAGTGGCAGCATGAAAAGGCCGATATTAGCGGTGACGACCTCAAAGGGCTGGGCTTGCCTCCTGGCCCGTTGTACAGCCACATTTTACGAAGCGTACTCAAAGCAAAGCTTGACGGTGAAGCTTTAGGCCGTGAGGCCCAATTTGATCTTGCCGTTGCCATTCTGCGAAGAAAAGAAAAAGAGGATTTTCACGAAAATCAATAGCTCCAGCCATCCCTATTAGCGGGGCTGGAACTTTTTTGCTTAAACGCGAAACTTTTGAATACATACAACGTATAATGATTTATTAACTTTTTAGAAATGCTGACTATCTGGAAATTCTTCTGATACGAGGCGGCAGCTTCCCTCTTGCTCCCGATGGTCAAGCGGTGTATATAAAAAAAATTATGAAACAATTGTGGGCACCTTGGCGTATCGAATACATTCTCGGACCAAAGCCAGATTCCTGTGTGTTCTGCCTTTCCGCAGACGCGTTGGATGACGAACAGCGTCTGGTTCTTTATAGAGGCAGACATGCCTTCGTTATAATGAACAAATTTCCTTATAATAATGGGCACATAATGGTTTGTCCTTATCGGCATGTCATGAATCTTACCGATCTTGCCACCGAAGAAACACATGAGATCATGGACCTCATGCAATCTTGTGCCGCGATTTTAAAGAAACACTTTAATTGTGAAGGCATCAATATCGGCCTCAATCAAGGCCAGGCTGCTGGCGCCGGTATTAGAGAGCATTTACATTTTCACCTGGTTCCGCGCTGGACCGGAGACTCGTCCTTTATGGCGGTCTTTAATGAAGTGCGTACCATGCCAGAACATCTGAGCCGCAGCTATGCGGCATTGAAGCCCTATTTCACGAAAGGCGCTATGGCCGGGGAGCCATGTAGCGCCGGTTCCTTGCCCCATCAGGAAGGTTAAGTCCTGGCCAGAATGGCTGACGGAGGCTGTGGCGGGAAGTTTTTTTACGCCGGGCGGCGTTGAAAAACCGGCTGGAGAGCGCAGGCTGTGCCCTTTGGGGCGGGCGGCATTCTCAAAAAGCCCGTGAAGATTTTTTGAGATAGCTTAAGCCCGAGGAGTGTGTTTATGCGGTATATCAAGGTTCTCTTGCTGGCCGTCGTCTTTTTTCTTGCTCTCGTATTCTTTTTTCAGAATCAGGGACCCCTTTCTCAAGATATGGTGCTGACGCTCCATCTTTTCTTTATTCCGCCAATGCATTCCATTCCCCTGCCCTTCTACTTTCTGGTGATTGTGGCCTTCGCCCTTGGTGCATTGCTTACTCTAAGCTTCCTCGTGTGGGACAAGCTGAACTTGTCCGCCCGACTGATGAAGCACAAGTGGCATATCAGCAATCTTGAGCGTGAAATGGCCAAAATGAAGAAAAAATCTGAGGCAGAAACCTCCAAATTTAATTTTCTTCATAAGAACAGGGAAAAGCCTGAAGGCGCTCCGAGTGTGGAAACCAAGCCAGCACAGAGCGTAGAAGACTCCCTTGTACCTGACCCTGACAAGCATTAAAATTTTTATATATCCGTTTTTTGGCGCTGCCTGAAAATTGTGGGCAGCGCCAACCCCTTATTAGCGCAGGATACCTTTAACCCCTCTTGCTATGAAACACTGCCATGTCTGAACCCACGTTTAAAATGACTCCCATGTTCGAGCATTATATGAGCATCAAGGCTGACTACCCTGATGCTCTGCTTTTTTACCGCATGGGTGATTTTTATGAACTTTTTTTTAGCGATGCCGAAGTTGCAGCCCGCGAGCTTCAAATTACGCTCACAAGTCGTAGCAGGGATGTCCAAAATCCCATTCCTATGTGTGGTGTGCCGTGGCACGCAGTGGATGCGTATGTGGCTCAACTGGTGGATAAGGGGTATCACATTGCCATCTGCGATCAGATCGAAGATCCCAAAACAGCTAAAGGGCTTGTTAAAAGGGCTGTAACGTGCGTTAAGACGCCCGGCACAGTGCTAGATGACGCCAACTTGAATACCAAGAGCCATAATTATCTTGGCGCACTTTGCCCGGGAGCTGATTCTGAAGGTGGCGGTTTTGCCTGGGTAGACGTGTCCACAGGTCAATGGTCTGGCGTGGACTTCAAACGTCAGGCGGAACTGTGGCAGTGGGTGCAAAAAATGGCTCCCCGCGAACTGTTAGTTCCCGAAGGCTTGCAACCGCCGCCCCGCACGTTACTTGAAGGCGTGCGCCTTGTCCGCCAGCCTGTGAGTCTTTTTGACTTAAAACGCGCGACAGAGCGGGTGCTGACGGCCCAGGGCGTACGGGAAGCTGGTGCTCTAGGCCTTGCTGGGCACAATGAAATAATGCGAGCCTGCGGCGCCTTGCTTGCCTACCTTACGCAAACGCAAATGCGTGATCCCGAACATCTCAAACCTTTTCAGCGCCTTGATTTGAGCCGTCGTCTTATGGTCGACGAGGTGACCGAGCGCAATCTTGAAATTTTTACACGCCTCAATGGCCGTAAAGGGAAAGGAACCTTGCGGCATGTTCTGGATGACACGATGACACCAATGGGCGGTCGTCTGCTGGAAGACATGCTGCGACACCCTTGGCGTGAAGCTTCGCCCATTACGCGTATTCAAGATGCTGTCGCCTGGTTTCATGATCTTGATGACCGTCGTGCTGCCCTGAGAGAAGCCCTCAAAAGCGTGTACGATATGGAACGGTTGTCTACTCGCATAAGCCTCAATCAGGGCAGTCCCAGGGACTTTATTGCGTTACGTAACAGTTTGGCCGCCCTGCCACAGGTTCAGGCTGCTCTGGGTGACAGTTCGGTTGCGCCCATTCTTCAGCATCCCGACCAAGTGAGCGATGCTACGCAAGCCAGCGGCGCTGCTGTTGAGGCGCCCCGCGCCATAGCAGATATTCTCAAGACCTGGGACGCAATGGAGGACTGCACTGCCCTTCTGCAAAGCGCCCTTGTGGACAGTCCGCCTCCGGTTATTACAGATGGCGGGCTTTTCAAGAGCGGCTACAATGCCGAACTGGACAGACTGCTGGATCTGGCTGATCACGGTGAACAAAAACTGCAGGCCATGCTTGCAGAAGAACAAGCCACAACAGGCATTGCCAAGCTCAAGCTCGGGTACAACCGGGTTTTTGGTTATTATTTTGAAGTAACGCGGGCTGCACATAGCGGCACTGTGCCTTACCACTTTATTCGGCGACAGAGTCTGGCCAATGCTGAACGGTTCACCACAGAGGCCCTTAAAAGCCTTGAAGAAGAACTGCTTTCTGCCTCTGACAAGCGTAAGTCGCTTGAGTACTCGCTTTTTCAAGACCTTCGCCAGCATATGGCGCAGCAACGCGAACGTATCACCCACATGGCTCAGTTGATTGCCAACCTCGATTATTGGCAAAGCCTCGCCCAGGTCGGTCGTATTAATAGCTGGTGCCGCCCTGAATTGACCACAGATGCCAACCTGAACATTCGGGAAGGCCGCCACCCTGTGGTTGAAGCCATGCTTGGTCGCGCCAATTTCGTGCCCAACGATTTTCGCCTGGATTATAAACGCCGCCTGTGCCTGCTCACTGGACCCAACATGGCTGGTAAGTCCACAGTGTTGCGTCAGGTGGCCATTATCTGCCTTCTGGCACAAATGGGGTCAATGGTCCCGGCCACATCGGCGAGTCTTGGTTTGGTCGACAGGCTGTTTTCCCGCGTAGGGGCTTCTGACAATCTGGCCCAGGGGCAAAGTACCTTCATGGTCGAAATGATGGAAACAGCGCGTATTCTGCGTCAGGCGACGCGGCGCAGCCTCATCATTCTGGATGAAATAGGGCGCGGCACCAGTACCTATGACGGTGTGGCCCTTGCTTGGGCTATGGTCGAAGATTTGTCCAAACGCGCTCAGGCTGAGTTGCGAACGCTCTTTGCCACGCACTACCACGAACTTACAGCCCTTGAGGGGCGCGTGAACGGTGTTTTTACAATGAATATCGCCATCAGCGAATACAGTGGCGACATCCTTTTTTTACACAAGCTCGTGCCCGGCCCTGCCGACCGGAGTTATGGTGTTGAGGTTGCTCGGTTGGCTGGCGTACCTGGCCCGGTGGTACAGCGGGCCAGAGCGATCCTTGCCAACCTGGAACGTGGACGTGATGTGGCACGTAAGGCGGTAGTATCCGCTGTATGCTTGCCAGGTTTGGATTTACCTGAAACCAAGACCAAGGAAGCGGATGACTTGCCCTATCTTCGGGCGGCTCCTCCGCGTGCAGATCATCCTGTGGTTGAACTGCTGCGTGATATGCAGCCCGAAGAGCTGAGCCCTCTAGATGCATTAAAAACGCTTATGGAATGGAAAAAATTCTGGGGTGGTTCTTCCGCTGATCTTTCAGCTCAACCATCGGGCAGCCAGAACAATGCTGACGAGGAAGAAGGCCGTGGCTGAGGCTAATCCGTGGTCTGTCATTCAGTTCATTGCTGAAAGGCGCATAGAAGAGGCACAGGCGCAAGGCGTTTTTGACAATTTGCCTGGCCGTGGCCGCCCCTTGCAGTTAGAGGATATGAGCCATGTGCCCGAAGATTTGCGCATGGCTTATAAGATTTTAAGCAACGCGGGCTGTCTGCCGCCTGAGTTGGCAGAACGCAAAGAACTCAATCGCCTTGTGGCCCTGCTGGATTCCTGCAAGGACGAACAGGAACGCGTACGGCAAATGCAAAAGCTGCGCTTTATGGTAATTCGCGCCCAAATGCGCTGCCAGCGTCATTTGCAACTTGAGCAGGATGATCCTTATTACGACAGATTGCTGGACAAACTGTCTGCTGCCGTCAATGAAAAAACAGGGCCCGCTTGAGGTTTGCCCCTTTAGCGCACCCTGAAAATTCTGCTGCAAAAGCCATTTGGATGGTAACAGCATCGCAAATAAAATTGCTCTATATCAGAGTGACTTTGAAATGCTTTTATTTCAACGTCGACTCAGACGAGAATCACAATTTTGGCAGATTCCATGCCGTGTTACAGTGCTTGCTTTTTCGTGCACCGTTAGAGAATTTAAACTTCTTCAAAGTTAAAACGCTCTAATAAAGATCGGAATCTGCGGGCGTACGCTCCCAATAAATATGTCCTTTTTTCTTGTATTTGCGCAAGAGAACGTAGACGCTTCCCGGTCCACCGTCGTGTGGTTGCGCTGTGCAAAAAGCAAGCACCACCCTTTTAAAGGGATCCTGAGTCAGCCAGCTCTGCAATTTTTCTCGCAAAATGCCCACCCCATCTGGTGAATTGCGTCCTCGCCCCGGCACTACCAGTATTGTGCGCAACCCCTTATACCAGCTGCCACGAAGAAAACCGCGCAAGGCTTCAAAGGCCTGCACTGCATTTAACCCGTGCAAATCCAGATGAGCTTCGGGACTGAAAGAGCCTGCGCGAAGCTTGTTGATGGTCATTTGATCCAAACCAACAACATGTCCCTCAAGGTATTCTTCAGTAAAGGACAGGGCAAACTCCAGTTTACCGTCCATAAAATCCTGAAGACTGATCTGTCCGTTGGGCGGCGGCGTGCTCGCTTCCGGAACAGGGACCACATCACGGCCACGCCCTTGAAGAGGGGTGACTCCTCCCACGGCTTGCATGAATATGGAATCTTCTTCGTTGAACTCTGGCGAGTCACAACAATCGGAAGCAGTGTCTTGGCCTTGTCCAGGAGGCCTGGACACACTGTGCGCGCCTATATTTTTGAGATGTCCAATTTTTTTGGGATTATTAAGTATTTTTTCCCTATTTGTCGCCTTATTTTTCTGGTCTTCACATTGTTCCCCAGTGTTTGTGGGGTGCGATTTTTTTATGGTGGAGCCAGATTTTGTATGCTTTTTTTTCAGTTCTTTTGATGTGGGCCAAAGATCATGCTCCTCAAGCAAAAAAGCGCCTGAGCTTTGTTGCGTATCAGCGCTGCCACCACTTTGTTTTGTTTCTGTTGGCGACACTTGGCCCACAGATCGCAAAAACAGGGCCCGCTCTTCGTCGTCGCAAAGGGTAGTATTTTCTTCAGGGAGCCCGCGGGTGGCGCGTTTGTTTTTTTTGCTTATAGCGGCATGATGGCTGGTGGATTTCGCGGCTTTTTTTTCTGGGAGCTTACCAATGTTAAGTGACTTGAAAGGATTTTCACCAAAGGAGTCGGACATGGTCAACCCCACGATTAGGTTTTACTTGAAAAAAAAGCCGCGGCACGCCGCGGCTTTTTTTGTTTATGACAGGATGAGCTATTGCCCCGCAGGCGCCGTGTTTGCCGGAGCGCCCTGTGTTTCAGCAGGTGCTGCAGGAGTAACAGGGGGAACCGAAGTGGTTCTAGGTGCAGCAGGCTCTTCAATTTTGACATTAAGAATGGTGGACTCGCTGCTGGGACGTGAACTGGTAACATAGGTGTAGCTCAATGAGGTGATGACAAAGATCACCGCCATAAGCGTGGTAAGCTTGGCAAGAATGCCGCCAGCACCACCGCTGCCGAAAACAGAAGTGTTGCCTCCGCCAAATATGACACCCATGCCTTCCTTGCCAGATTGCAAAAGTACAAGGATAATAAGCAACACGCATACAATGATATGCAGTGTAAGAATGAGAGTCTGCACGTATTCCTCCTCGCCGTCCGGCTACTGCCCGATGGCGCGCCAGAAGAGTTGGGCATCAGGCCCCGATAATTTGTAGGAAGCTTTGCGCCTCTAAAGAGGCTCCTCCTACCAAAAGACCGTCCACGTTGTCAAGGGCAATAAGAGCTCCGGCGTTGTCTGGCTTGACGCTACCGCCATACAGAACAGGCAGTTTCTTGCCCGTTTCACCTATAAATTTTTCAAGCAGTGCCCGGGTAACGCCATGCGCTTCACGCACTTCACCTGGGCCCGCGACCTTACCCGTGCCAATAGCCCAGACTGGCTCATAGGCAATGGCCAAGCGCCCCACCAGGGCATCACCAGCCATTCCTTCAGGTCTGGCCATAAAAAAAGCTGTCAGCTGCCGTTCAAGAACAGCATAAAGGTTCCCCTGCTCACGTTCTTCAAGCGTTTCACCAATACACAGCATGGTTTTCAGGCTGTGGCTAAGTGCAAATATGGCCTTACGGGCAACCATTTCATCCGTTTCGCCAAAGACATGCCTGCGTTCGGAATGGCCAGCAAGCACCCACTCAGCGCCAACATCACGCAACATGCCAACAGAAACTTCACCCGTAAATGCGCCTTCTGGTGCGGGATAGAAATTTTGCGCTCCTACGGCCAGTGATTTGTGCCCATGAAAAGCCTGAGCGACGCATTCAATGGCAGTAACAGGCGGAAAAACCAGCACCTGACGTTCTTTGGGAAGAACTTCAGGCAAAGCCGCAGCAATTTCACCAGCAGTAGTGGCGGCCTCAGTTCGATCCTTGTACATTTTCCAGTTGGCGGCGATAATTTTATGCATATATACCTCTTGCACGTTATGACTGACAGGAGTTCAGCTCACACAGGTAGATAAGGGCGTCTTCACCTGTGTCGGCATAATAGTTGCGGCGCTGCCCCACGTGCTGAAAGCCACAGCCTTCGTATAATGAAATGGCAGCCTTGTTTCCTTTTCGTACTTCAAGCAAGACTCTATGAATATCCATTTTGCGAGCCAGGCGCAAGGTCGTGCGCAGGATGCGTTTTCCGTGCCCAAGACGCCGGATATGCGGCCTCACTGCCAGGTTGAGTATTTCCAGTTCATCTCCTGTATGGTAAATGGAGATGTAGCCTGCGAGAGCTTCGCCGCAAAAAAGGCCAAAAGCAGCAAAAGCTTTTTGTTTAAAGGCCGCGCGACACTGCTCCTCAGACCACGGCAATGTAAAACACTCTCGCTCAATTGCAGACATTTTTTCGGCATCGGATGCTTCAAGTTGCTGCATGCGACACGCCTGCCCTGCGGACATGCTCATGAAAATTATTCCTTATAGTGGCCTAAAAAACCCTGCTCAATCTTTGGAAGTTGTTGATTTAAATAATATTCCACTGTGTATTATGGCAAAAGAAGATGTTTTACGTCAGCATTTGCCGCACCGCACAGTTGTGCTGCTTGTTCGAGATAGAACCGGGCGCTCACTGTTAACCCTGTCTGAACAGGGTTGGAGTTTTTCATCATATGGGTATGTTCCAGCAGGTATGGCATGCGAAAACTGTGCTCAAGAGCTTCTGTCTCAGGAATGGAATCAAGAAGGTGGTAGGCTTGCCTGTTTGGGCTTCATGCCGCCTTCAGAAGAAAATGGTCAGACCTTTCTTCATCTGTACACAGCCTGCCTGCCGCGCTCTATAGTTAACTCAAGAGCTGCAGCACGTGACAGGCATCTGCTGGTAGATCAAGATGAATTACAGGGGCTGGAAGCGCACTTCGGCGATCTTCTTTCTCCCATTATGCGCGCTGCCATCGAGGGTGGGCATCTTTTCCGTTGATGAAGACCATCAGGTACTGGCCTTGAAACTTGCTGTTGCTACGTTGTTGGGCTCAACAAATCAACGGCCAGAGCATGCAGACGACCGTTACTGGCAAGAAGAGGGTCGCCAAAGCGCAAGGGTGCGCCTGTAAGGCTGCTGATGCGTCCGCCCGCTTCTTCCACGAGCAGCATGCCTGCTGCGTAGTCCCACGGCTTGAGCCCTGCTTCGTAAAAAATATCCAATTTACCGCTGGCAACATAGGCCAGATCTATTGAGGCTGCGCCAATGCGACGTACGCCTTGAGCTATGGGCAAAACCAGAGCAAGCCGCTCCATTACTTCCGGCAGCCGTTTGGCGATGTCATACGGAAAACCTGTGCCTACAAGGGCATCGTTAAGGCTGTCCACTCTACTTACGGCGATTGGTTCGCCATTGCAAAAAGCTCCGTGCCCCCTCGCTGCCCAGTAGCAACGTTGCAACATGGGCACATTGACAATGCCAAGTTCAACGCGCCCCTTGTGCCATAAGGCTACAGAAGTTCCCACTTGTGGAATGCGGTGTACAAAATTGGTTGTGCCGTCAACAGGATCAATAATCCAGCAAAGATCAGCAGGAGCGTCATCGTCTGCGCTGCTCTCTTCTGCCAAGAAGCATGCGCCTGGCACCAGGTCCACCAGTTTTTCTTTCAGAAAGGCCTCGACGGCCAAATCTGTCTGAGTGACCAGATCAATACTGCCTTTATGCCGTACATTGCTGGGTAGCGCCCAGTGCTCGCGTATGATTTCCCCGCTTTGCAGTACAATGTCCACACAGCTTTTGAGAATTGAATTAACATCAATCATAAGAAATCCTTATTTCAAGACAACGAGGATGTGCTTGCCATCATTTAATCAGGCACAAGAAAACAAGCGTTCAATTTATTTTCTACGCTTCTGCTTAAACGCTTATGGCATTTGGGTGACGATTAGTTGATAAAGACGGATCGGTAAGTTTCACGGTCAAGCATGGCTTTAGCCGTGCCGCGAAGCACTGTGGTAAGCGGGTCTTTGTCCACAAAAACCTTGAGTCGGGTTTCTCGGGCAATATACTGGTCGAGCCCCTTGAGTAGCGAACCGCCACCAGCCATAAGCATGCCGTTGCGGTAAATGTCAGCGGCCAATTCAGGGGGCGTTTTTTCCAAAGCTCGCAAAACAACTTCAAGGATGGCTTGAACTGGTTCGCGTAAGGCTTCACGAATATGCGCCTCTGTCACTTTAACCACACGCGGGCCACCGCGCACCATATCCTTGCCTGAAACTTCCAGAATGGGAGCATTGGGAATGGGCATGGCAGAGCCAATGATTTTTTTTACATTTTCAGCCGTGTTGTCGCCAATTTCCATACGAAAAGCATCACGCATAAAGCGCTGAACGGCCATGTTCATTGCATCTCCAGCCACACGCACAGACTGGGTATTGGCAACGCCGGACAGCGTGATAACCGCCACCTCACTTGTGCCACCACCGATGTCCAGAACCAGATTGCCCAAGGGTTCGTGAATGGGCAAATCCGCTCCAATGGCGGCGGCCATTGGCTCTTCAATCATTGAAATATCAACAGCGCCAGCCAGCATGGCCGCATCAATGACTGCTCTTTTTTCAACCTGAGTGATACCTGTGGGTATACAGATAGACATGGAAGGCCGGACTAGACGAAGGCCTGTGATGGCCTTGCGCACGAAGTATGAAATCATGGCTCGAGTGACGTCAAAGTCCGCAATAACGCCGTCTTTCATTGGCCGTACTGCGCGAATACGCTGTGGCGTTCGGCCAATATATTCCTTGGCTGCTGTTCCGACAGACAGGACTTTGCCCGTTTGGGCGTCAAGGGCCACAACTGACGGCTCATTGACGACAATGCCGTGCGCCCTGGTGTAAAGCAGGGTGTTGGCGGTGCCAAGATCCATGGCTATGTCTTTCGACAGAAAACGGAAAAAGCGCCGCAGGAACATAGCTAATATTCTTTTTGAGGTGGCATGGGGGCGCTGTCAGGGTCATACGCCTGGGGGCCGTCACTGTGCACACGGGCTCTTGGCAGCATAGTACGCAAACGTACCTTGAGGTATAGGTTTTCCAGAAAAAGGGCGAGATGATCTACTGCCTGGCGAACAAAGCTGCGCATGGATTCGTCAATCTGGCGGGGTTGGGTGTGCGCCAGACACAACACACCGCGAGTGCTTTTATTGACCATAACAGGCATGCAGATTGCCGCCTGAAAATCGGGCATATCGGGCAGCTTGCCAAAAAGTACGGCAGAGGGAGCTCCCTCTACGCCTTCTGCAACAACGGGCTGGTCGTTATGGAATACCCAGCCGGTTATGCCGCTGCCCATTGGCAGGATGAGGGGTTCCGGCCCTTCAAGAAGAAGGCGTGCTGATTCTGCCTCAACACAATATGTTTCGCCTGGAGTGTCCACTGAGGCAAATGCGCAGTAGTCAAAGCCTGTAGCTTCAACCATAATACGTAGGTAATTCTGTAAAAATTGTGGCCAGCGCTTATAGCGGAAGCGCAGATCCTGTATGACACCCAACTCCACAAAGTAACGTGGAATGTTGCCAGCCATATCCTGACGCCCCTTGCTGCCCTGCTGCCTCGCTATCAATTCGGCAAACATTTGCAATATTTTGTGATCTTTGTCAGAAAAAGAATACTGTCTTTTGCTGTCAACGCACAACGCGCCCCCGGTTGGTACGGGGCACCCCATAAAGGCCTTGATACTGGCCTCTTCCCCACCAGAGTAATAGCCAAGATTGCTTTGCCGTTGATCAAAATTAGGCACAAGAAGTGGCTGCCTGTTGCGTATAATCCAGCCAACCAGACCCTTGCCAGGCAATACGGTGGTGTTGGCTCCAACCTTGTCGCCAAGGCTGAAAGAGGCTGCGAGGTGGTGCCCTTCGCCCTCTTCATCAGGCAAAAACAAAACAACCGAGTATGCGTCAAAAACGCTGCAAACAATACTGAGTATATGCTTTTCCAAAGGATTTTCAGTCATGGTTCTGTCGATTTTATGGTGATGCGGACTGGCCGCCAAATATATTAAATAAGCTCATTTCTTGTAGCAAAGCGTACCGCCCCCCGCAACTGCTCTTTTGCACTTAAGGTGGCACGGCAAGTTGAGCGGTCAAAAAAAAACAGACTGAAAAATTACAAGAATGGAATATTGATACCTGTAAAGGCTTGACTCTTGTGAGAAATATTTATTTATCAAGTATGACTACTGGAATTATTTTTAAAATAAGTATAAAAAATTGTGAAAGACTGATATGCAGGTGTACAAATGATTAAGTGGCAAGAGGTTTTCAGCAAAAATGGTCAGCCTTGGCGGGATGCAACGTGCTTATCCGCCCCTGTTGCCATCAGTGACCTCGAGCCCCTCAAAAAATTTCTTGATGCCGTACATGTGCGTTTCTGCCTGGTGAAGCCTTACCAGGAAAACAAGAATTATCCTGTTGTAGAGGGGCGTGAACTTCTGCCCTCCTTTGACAACGACATGTTTGAGTACAGAGAGCTGCCGGGCTTTGCTATGGTGGCTTTTGCCCGCCAGCTGGACTATTTTTCTGAAATTTTTCAATTTGACAGGCTGCACCCGGTCATTACTGAAGGTGAGGGTGCGAGCTGCCCATTGGAAAATCAGGTGATGGGGCAGAACCTGCAGACTTTGGCCTCACGCCTGCCGCGTATACATCAGGATGTTTTTCGCCAGCAGTTTCGCTCTACAGATACCGTGCAGCTTGAAAATTATCCCGCCCTTATGCCCTACCTTCTCAATATGGACAGAGCCCAGGTATTAGCCTGGGATGCGGATAATCAGTTTCACTTGGCTGGCGTATTTGCCTCTTTTCCCTCTGACATTGACAGTGAGCTCAAGCGATTCGGTATTCGCATAGGTAAGTTTGTCTATGGCGACAGTGATATTTATGAACTAAACCGTATGTTCGTATATCAATACCTCATGGAGCTTTATGGCTTTCCCATTGTGTCGGAACGCCGTACCTCAAGTGCGCTTTTTGCGCGCAAGCTACACAAAATGGGTGAGCATTTTCTTTTGCGGGTTCTTGGGCAAACTGACCGCACCTTGACCACCTATATATCTACAGGCGGAAACCAGCGGTATCCCATGCTGGAAAAAATTGCCCTGGTGGCTGTGGATGCTGACCATGACGAAGCTCTTGAAATTATAGACCGTGACGGATTTTTTCTTGATAAGCCACGGCGCGTGGTGATTCTGCGCGTTAAATATCGCCAGCATACCTTTGACTCCAGCAACGTACGTCAAGACCGTGCCCTTTCAGTGGTGGCCCAGGAAGTACTGCACCCGCTCACAGGGGAACCGCTTACTGGACTCAACCTGATTAAAGATACTTCCAACATGTTTCTGCGCCTCAACGATATTGTGCGCGGTGAATTCACAGGGCGTATTACTTTCAAGCGCACAGAAGTGGTAGAAAATACCGATACGCATGAAAAAAGGCTCAAGTTTCTGTATAGCTGGCTGACCAAGCATCAGCGCCGCATGATAAGCTATAGCGACGAGTTTTTTTCCAATGTCAGCAAGGTATTGTGTAACTATCTTTATTCCCCTGACAACGACGAAGCTTTTGAAGGCTTGCGTGACCTGTATCAGGAAGTTTGCACCCGTTTCAGTTATATTCAGCAGGCTCGGCGTGTTCGCATCCTTGAGGATTTATGCACGCGTAACTGCAAGGGCGTTCACATCACCTATCGGCAGATGCTTAGCGAGGCAGTGGCGCTGCTCAATGAACTGAAATTTGAAGTAGTCAATTTCTTTCCAGTACTGGTGGACAGTATTATTGACTGTGTTGAAAAGATGTTGCGTGATCGCTATCTTCAGCGCCAGTACCTCGACCCCCCGGAGGAAAGTCTGACTTCAGCCGGGATTGAGATTCGAAAAAATTATGGACGCCTTGTTTCCTTGCAGGATGGCTTTAAAGCTGTGCGTAAGGCGCGAGTCGGCAAGGAAAGCATTCTAGCATGAGTTTGGCTTTATTTTATCTTCCCCCTGAACAGTGGGGACATGAGGTACGGCTTGAAGGTCAGGAAGCTCGTCACCTGAGTCAGGTGTTGCGGCTTGGCCCTGGCAGCGAAGTGGGACTGCTGGATGGTCAAGGACGGCTGGGCCGTTTTGTTGTAGGCAAAGCTGGCAAAAAAAATGTCGACCTTGAGCGGGTGGATGAAAAAATTCTGCCTCAGCCCGAAGCCCGCGCAATAGTGGCTCTTGCTTTCAGCAAGGCCGTGCGACGGGGCTTTTTTATGGAAAAAGCTGTGGAACTGGGAGCGTCCGGCGTATGGCTGTGGCAAGGCGATCACAGCCAAGGCAGCCTTTCCGCCTCTGTGCAGGAGGCCTGTCTGGGGCAGCTCATTGCCGGTGCCAAGCAGTGCGGCAACCCCTGGTTGCCAGACGTGAAGATACTTAAAGGCGGGGTGGAAGATCTCGCCAAGCATGCAGCCAATGCCGACTATCGCATCTTGCCGTGGGAAGCGCAGGATGATGTGCCCATGCTTTCACCGAATATGGCAGGACAACCGGGCCTGACCGTGTATGTTATTGGCCCTGAAGGCGGCTTTTCTGCACGTGAACTGCACACGCTCAGAGCGTCAGGCTTTACTGCAGTGAGCCTGGGCACTCGCGTGTTGCGGTGTGAAACAGCAGCAACCCTTTGTCTGGGCATTCACTGGTGGGCGTCACAGTTGCCAAAGACTTCTCTTCCCGGGACGGCGCATTCATGACTGTGACCAAGCCTCTGCCCGAACGCATGCGCCCGGATGATTTGGCGCTCTTTCTTGGCCAAACCCATTTGGGTGGGCGCCTGCGTTCTCTCATGCAAGCTCAGCGTCTGCCGAGTCTTCTTTTTTTTGGCCCTCCTGGCTGTGGCAAGTCCACTCTTGCCTTATTGCTGGCCAAATCATCGGGCAAAAATTTCTTGCGTCTCAGCGCTCCTGAAGCTGGTTTACAGCACCTGCGACGTTCCCTTTCCGGTGTAGACATTCTTGTGCTGGATGAATTGCACCGCTTTTCCAAGGCACAACAGGATTTTTTTCTGCCACTGGTCGAATCAGGTGAGTTGACTCTGTTGGCCACGACAACGGAAAATCCTTCTTTCAGTGTCACACGGCAATTACTTTCACGTCTTCACGTATTGCGCCTGCGGCCTTTGGGACGTGCAGAGCTTCTTGAGCTTGCAAAACGTGGTGCCGCAGACTTGCAGACAGAGATGTCCGAAGAGCTGGCAGACTTGCTCGCAGGCGTTGCTCATGGCGATGCCCGTACACTTTTGAATCTTGTTGAATATGTTGCCGCCCTGCCCGCTGACTTGCGCGAACTTGAGCATATTAAAGCTGCCCTGCCGGAAGTGCTGGTGCGTCATGACAAGGACGGCGACAATCACTACGAACTGGCTTCAGCACTCATCAAATCCATTCGCGGTAGCGATGTTGACGCCGCTCTTTACTACCTTGCCTGCCTGCTTGAGGGTGGTGAAGATCCCCGTTTTATTTGTCGGCGTCTTATTTTGTCGGCTTCGGAAGATATCGGTCTGGCCGACCCCGATGCGCTGACACTGGCCGTTTCATGCCAACAGGCCGTGGAGTTCGTGGGGATGCCGGAGGGCTTTATTCCTTTGGCTGAAACCGTGACCTATCTTGCAATGGCCCGTAAAAGCAACGCCTCGTACGCGGCTTATCTTAACGCCCAACGAGAAATCAAACTGAACGGGCCCCGCCCGGTGCCCTTGCACCTGCGCAATCCTTCAACACAATTGCAAAAAGAATGGGGATACGGCAAAGAATACAAATATCCCCATAACTATCCAGACTCTTGGATCGAACAGTCTTATTTGCCGCCAGAGCTGGAAGGACGCCGCTTCTATCAGCCCCGCGAAAACGGTGAAGAGCCTCGCCTTTCTCAGTGGTGGCGCAAGTTGCATAAAATCAAAAAAACGGAAGACTAGGCATGCATCGCTTTGTTGAAGGCGCTTTTGCGCAAAAATTTCTCACGGGCAATACCTATACGAGTCTTGATGCGCGCGTGGGCTTGTTCACTCGCCTGTTTCCTTCCATCAGTTTTTATAGCCGGCTGTTTGGTGGGCCGTTGCGTTGGCTGTGCTCCAAAGCTGCCAAGGGACAATGTGATGACGCAGCCTGGGTACACGCCAGCGTGTGGGTTTCTGACCTGATGGAGCGCATTGGTTGCCCCATTGAGGTACAGGGTATGGATGCCATTAATGAAGTGGATGGCCCCTGCCTTTTTGTGGCCAATCACATGAGCACGCTGGAAACATTCATGCTGCCGGGTATGATACGGCCAAGGCGACCCGTAACCTTTGTGGTTAAAAAAAGTTTGACGACCATGCCCCTTTTTGGGCCTGTCATGTGTTCGCGTGATCCAATAGTTGTGGGGCGTACCAACCCTCGTGAAGATTTGACGGCTGTTCTTGAGGGTGGCCTTGAGCGACTCAAAAAAGGAATATCCATTATTGTTTTTCCCCAGAGTACGCGGTCGTTGGTTTTTGATCAGAGTCAGTTCAACTCTATTGGAGTCAAGCTTGCCCGTAAGGCCGGAGTGCCAGTGGTTCCTCTTGCCCTGAAAACAGACGCATGGGGTCAGGGCCGAAAGATAAAAGAACTAGGCCCTGTAAAACCTGGCATGCCTGTGCGCTACTCTTTCGCCAAGCCAATGTATATTCAGGGGCAAGGCAAAGAAGAGCACGCGGCTATTTGTCAGCATATTGCCTGCTACCTTGAAGGCTGGCAGCAACATGATGGAATTAACGCTACGGTGCCTAATTAAGAGTTTGGAAATATACTCGTGGCTAGGCCCCAACTGGTACGGGTTGAATCAGCCTAAACAATGCCTGCTACTGCAAATTGGCGCATAACATGAGCACGGCGTAGAGATGTTTTAAGTTTTTTACTCTTTAGCTGCCTGTTTTTCTGCGTGTGCAGAGCTAATGTATGAGTAATCATGCCATTATAAAGAACGCAACGCCCCGCCGATATATTATAGGCGGGGCGTTCTGAATTTATCTATTTGAACTGGCTAGTTTGCTATGTATAAGCGAATACCGGGAAGGGCTAGCCACCTTGCACAGCGGATTCTGTTGTTTCCATTTTCTTTTGAAGCTTTTTGCAATACAGCGAAAAAAGATAACTGGAGACTGGCCGTACTGTCATCACCGCAAAAAAAAGCATAAAATACAGCATTGAATCAATGAACAGCATGGGGGTTGAGCGGTCTTCAAAGCCCAGTCCGCTAAGATACCCATGCAGTTTCAAAATAGCCCAGCATGCCAGAAAAAAAACGCCAATGGCATACAGAAAGCATCTGTCCTTGGCTTTTCGCAGCTGTTTTTCCATACACTTCCTTCCGCAAGCGAACGTTAGTAAGGCCTTCGCCCTGTTTTTAGAAACATCTAATGTTCGCACAGAACGAAGTTTTTCGCTAGTGTTTACTATAGCAAGAGCTGAGAAAAAATAAATTAAAGAGGGCAAGGAGTTGCACACTCCTTGCCCTCTTTGTAAATACCTGGTCGGTATTGCCTGGTCACTCCCATTCAAGCAAACGCTTTTGCCCGGTCAGAGACCGCAAGTGTGTGGCGTCTTGCCCCACTTCAAGGCAGCCCAGATATGTCCCCTGCTTGTTTTTAAGCGCCAAATATTGAATATGAATGAACTTGCCGCCAAGCTCCAGCCAAAATTCAGCTTTATCGCGCTCGCCTCTCTTAAAGGCTTCCAGTATTTCAGTGACCATATGAACAGACTTGGAAGGATGGCAGTTTTTTACCTCGCGTCCGATAACAGCGGCGCTCCTCGGGAAGATGCGGTGCGCGCTGTCAGAATAGTAGGCAACCCTGTCGTCTGGGCCAACAAAGCTGACATCCACGGGCAGGTTACACAAAATGGCATCAACAACCTCTTGCGGCAGCTGCCCTGTTGAAAGATCTACAAGATCCGGACGAACTGCTGTTTCTGCTGGTTTTACCGGGGTCCATTCACCGTCGGGAGTTATGCCGAATGAGTAGCCGATTTCATCGTCACCTATGCGGCAGCGGCTCCAGTCTTCTTCGGTAAGCAGCTGAAGGCACATGGGCAGAAGAATATTTTCTTCTTTCCGTATCATCTCATCAACTTCATCCACCAGATCATGCAAGGCAGCGGACCCGTCCACTCTGTTTTTTTCAGCCAAAAGCTCCTGCGTACGGCGGAATTTACTTCTAATGTCATCATGCACCTCCCACATGACCTTGCCGGGTGCGCTCAGATCATGCTTTTCAAGCAGAGGGAACAGCTGATTTTCCTTGCGAACATAGTGGGTTTGAATGCCGGCAAGTTCCTGAGTTAGAAAGCTGAGGCGGCCAAGCATGAAAGGCCATTCAGATTCAGCAGGTTCCCTGGATGCGCCCAGAACTTCCCTTGTTTCATCCACAAGCTTTTTTGCCTGAGAATTTTCCTTCAAATACGTGTGAACTGGATGTCCTGATGGAACCGGAGGCATTTGCTGTTCTTCCAAGGCGCTCTGGAACAGGGCTGCATGCAGATGACACATCCTTTTTATTTCTGTCTCGGGCAATCCTTCGTTTACGAGAGTTTGCTCAAGCGCTGCAATTTCTTGTGGCGAGATATCACCAACGGTTTGATTGAACTTGTCCTGCAGCTTGCTGAACTCCACTCCGTCATGAAGATCTTTGATTATTTCCTTGAGCGCGGCCATGCGCACTTCTTGAGGCATTTTTCTGTCGCCCGACTGCACGTTCATACTGGCTGGAGGCGTAATTTCAACAGGTTGGCCGGTATTGAGCATTATTTCGCCAGCAATAAACAAGAGCAGTGAAAGCACACTCTCATTACCCATTCCAGCAGCTTTTTCAACAGATGCAACACGCCCAACTGTCTGTCGCATCAGGGGGTTTTTTAGTTTTTCAAAACTCTTGTTGCGCGTTGCCAGCGAGTCAATGAGAAAAGGATATTCCTTGGTGAGGGTATAAATACTCGTATCCTTGGTCAGCAACATGGCTACCTCTGCTTGTTATACAGCATGTTCGGGTCTGTGCGAACCGAAGCAATGGTTGGCTAGATAGGCGGGGTTATGGTCACCAGCAGGCGCATGCGTGTAGTTGCCTCCACACCGTGCGGCTCACGGATTTCAGAAATAAGTATATCTCCAGCAGCGGCAGGAAGCCTGGCGCCATCTGCCCCCAGGAAAAACCCCTCCCCTTCAAGTATCTGTATTGAGAGTTCTCCATCCAAATCATGCGAATGGACGGGAAAAGTCACGCCAGCATCAAGGTTGAAGTTTATAATCTTGAAGTTGGGAGAATCCTCAACAAGAAAAAAACGCTTCATTGCATTTGCCGAAAATTCGCGTGTGGTTTCAAGCTGTAGTATCTTCATGATATTCCCTTTGCCGCGCATGGCTATTTTTTGGAATTGGCATTGTTAGTACTACCGTAGAAATGAGCTGATTTATTTTCTGTGATGGTGCTCACAATTGTGCACGAATTTCATGTTTTCTAACCAATATAGTATATCACAACATTCCTCTGTCAAATTAAAGCATGTCACCTATTATACAGTTGAGTGTTGGCATGCATAGAAAACACACCAACACTGCTCGAAAATTCGCCTGCATGTGGCTATTTGAAAAAGCTTTTTCCACGCCTAGGCTGGATAGTGCTTCCCAGTGCAGGACTCAATAGATATTTCAACAACTCCAGTCATTTTTAACATAGCATCAGGGTAAGATTTGCCCGAATGCTGCGGTGTGTATTTATCAACAAGAACGTTTAGAACCGTGATCTTGGCATCAGTATCCGTGATCAGGACGGCATGCCCTCTGATGATCACGCTTTCATAGCTTGTGTTTGTATCACAAGGCAGTTCATCTTGAACATACTCATGCATCTTCTCAACTTCGAAGCAAACACGATCGTCTTTTTTTATATTGGCGAGCTTTTCTCCTGCAGCCAACCCGTGAATAAATATTTTGTCTGACATGAAAACAAAATGCACGGGGGTTATATAGGGAAATCCATCCGCGCCCGTGGTGGCCAGTCGACCAATTTGTTCTGAGGTCAGCAGTTCAACTATTTTTTCCTGTGGCAGTGGATATTTTTTCATTCTTGCCTGCATAATACCCCTCGTATATGTTTATGTGCCCTGATCATAGCAATGTTTTTGTACGAATGAACAGGGACAGTTTCGCTTTTTTTTGCCTGACACCCGGCGTATTTGCCGTTCGGGGCTCAATAAATTCGTTTTTCTCCTGTGGAGAGGGCTATGCTAAAACTGGATGCCGCCAGCAATATGCCGCTTTTTCAGCAAATATATTGCCAGATACGGGCGGATATATTGTCTGGAGCAAGACCTGAAGGCACAAGGCTACCGTCTCTACGAGCTATGTCAAAAGAGATGCAACTTGGAAAAAATACAATTGAAAGCGCATATGCCCAGCTTGCTCTTGAAGGCTATATAGCAGCCATCCCAGGCAGTGGATACAAGGTTAATCCCATTTATGGGCTTTTGCACCAGATCGAATCCAATCCGACTGTAGCATTTTCCCTCTCGGGCAATGATCATGCACAGAAGGTTAATCAGCATTATCGCTATAATTTCAGCTATGAAAATTCTGATGGCTCAACCTTTCCCAATACCATCTGGCGCAAACTGACATCTCAAATTTTGACTGATGATGCCCCCGCTTCGGGCTATTCCACTGAAATGCATTCGTATGGTGACGCTGCGGGTTATTTGCCGCTGCGTCACCAACTGGCATCGTATCTCTACCGCAGCCGCGGGGTCAGATGCACAGCCGAACAGGTAGTCATATGCAGCGGATTGCAGCCATCAATCATGTCTATTTTGCGTCTGCTTCAAGGTGAATGCAACATCATCGCCCTTGAAGATCCAGGCTATCACGGAGCAAGAGCTGTTTATGAATGTTTTAATACCAACACTATCGCTGTTCCTGTAAATGGCGACGGGCTGGACCTTGCCGTACTGGTCAACTCGTCTGCCAGAGTGGCGCATATCGCTCCTTCTCACCAGTTTCCAACTGGCGTTGTCATGCCCATCAGCAAGCGTATGGAGATTTTGAGTTGGGCGATAGAAAACGAATCATTCATTATTGAAGATGATTATGACAGTGAACTGCGTTATAGCGGACGTCCTATCCCATCAATGCAATCAATTGATACAAATGGGCGTGTTATTTACCTGGGTACCTTCTCAAAAGTGCTCTCCCCCGGCCTGCGAATGTCCTATATGGTACTGCCCCCACTGCTTTATCAGCGCTTCTGCGAAATTTTTTCCGGTTTTCAATGCACAGTTCCGTGGCTTGAGCAGGCAGTGCTGACACGCTTTATGGCCAATGGACTTTGGGAAAGGCATCTTAGAAAGATATGCCTGCAAAAAAAGAAAAAGCATGATGTGTTTGTAAATACTGTTAATCAACTTTGGGGCGAGCGCGCAATTATTCACGGCCATAATGCCGGTTTGCACATTCTGCTTGAATTTACTGACGGGGCAAGTGAAAAAGAACTCGTAAGCAAAGCCGCGTTGTCAGGAATTAAGGTATATCCAGCTTCCAACCTTTGGAAGGATAAGGCGCTGTGTCCTAAAAACTGTCTCTTTATGGGATATGGCATGCTGTCTGAATCAGATATTGTAAGCGCTTTAAAAGTATTGAAGGCTGCGTGGTGTTGAACCTGCCTGTTAACTGTATGAATTGGATCTTGGAAATGAGTAAGACCTTCGAAGGCAGAGGTGTTACAGTACTGCTGTAACAGGGTGAGGTTCCCATGATCAATCTTTCAGAAGAGACAATGTGGCAGGCAATCGTTGCCTGCGATTCCGCGTATGACGGGTTATTTTTTTATGGAGTAAAGACCGTTGGCGTGTATTGTCGCCCTTCATGCAAATCGCGAACTCCCCTGCGAAAAAACACGCTCTTCTTTACGACGGAGAATGATGCCAAAGACGCAGGCTTCCGGCCCTGTAAGCGCTGCCGGCCAGAATTAGCCATGCATGATCCTGCTGCAAAACTAGCTGAGCAGGCAAGGCAACTTTTTGAAAACCATTATGATAATCGCGCTCTGCTAGCTGCTGAAGTGCAACAACTGGGGGTTACACAAAGTCATTTGGCCGTTGTTTTCCGGCAGTACTATGGCATGGCCCCTGCGCAGTATCTTGGCTGCAAAAGAGAACAGCAAGCGAAAAAAATGTTGGCAGAAACTGACATGTCTATCATTGATATTGCCGCCGATATTGGTTTTAGCAGCTTACCAGCTTTTTATAGCTTTTTTAAAAGGCAGACGGGCACTACCCCAAAAAAATTTCGTATCTTTTCAAAAAACATCAGCCAATGAGTGCAGGCTCTTACGCAATGCCTTGCACGATTTATAAAGTACGAGGCAGGCTGAAAAAGCGAAAAATCCATTGATGAACGAACTGAATAGAGGCTATTTATGAAAAATATATGGGTTTATAACTTCCCCATAGGCAAAATTGGCATCGCTGCTGATGGTGAAAGTATATGTCAGGTTTTCTTCAGTACTGAAGAATCACCTCAAGATTTTGAGCTGGCAGAAACTCCTGTGATCAAGAAGGCTTCAGAGCAGCTTGCAGAATACTTTGATGGCAAGCGAAAAGACTTTGATCTGCCCTTAAAACTTGAAGGTACCAAGTTCCAAAAAGCAGTGTGGCAGGCTTTGCTCACTATTCCCGCTGGTGAAACGCGTAGCTACAAAGACATCGCGATCTTGGTTGGTAATCCCGGCGGTAGCCGGGCTGTGGGGATGGCCAATAACCGTAACCCGGTGGCCGTTATTGTGCCCTGCCATCGAGTCATCGGACAGGACGGAAGCCTGACTGGCTACGCAGGAGGTCTTTCCATTAAACAGTACCTGTTAAATCTTGAAAAAATTTGGCGCCCTGCTCCGCCGGAAAAGAATCATGATCAACACAAATTATTTTGAATACGGCGAAACGGAAAAGCAGTGGCTCAGGTCGCGTGATTCCTTGCTTGCCGATGCAATGGACAAAATCGGGCACATCCATCGTGAGGTACAGCCCGATTTGTTCAAGGCGCTCATAAACTCTATTGTTGGCCAACAAATATCTACCAAGGCCCAAGTGACCATATGGAAGCGGATGCAAGAGCGCCTTGATCCTGTCTCGCCGGAAAATTTTGGCAATATTGATGCGGAAAGCCTGCAGGCATGCGGCATATCTATGCGTAAAGCCTTGTATATCAAAAGCATCACTGATGCGGTACTGGATGGCAGCCTGAGCCTGAAACTGTTGCCCGCCTTGACGGATGCTGAAATAAGCGCTCAGCTTGTCCAGCTAAAGGGGATAGGCCTCTGGACAGCTGAAATGCTTATGATTTTTTCGATGCAGCGCCCCAATATCTTGAGTTGGGACGATCTGGCCATTCAGCGCGGTCTGCGCATGCTGTACAGGCATCGCAAAGTTACTCCAAGCCTTTTTGCCAAGTACAAAAAACGTTATGCGCCCTACTCTTCCATAGCCAGCCTGTATCTTTGGGCTATTGCGGGAGGAGCCTGCGCTGACCTTACAGACCCTGTACCGGGAAAATCCAAACCCAAAAAGCAAATAATTAAGCACCCATCTACAGGCATTTAAATATTTCAATGCCAATGTTTGTATTTGTGATGCAGACGAAAAGCAAAAAAGGCCGAACGAAGAATGAAATTCTTGGTTCGGCCTTTTGATTGATCAATAGTTTTTCTAAAGTGAGCTTTGCTCGCTAAAAGCCGTAATGGCGTGTCTTAACTATTTGAAATGATGTTTCTCAAAGGTAATTTGCTCTCGCTACCAGCCATTATGATGAATTTTTTCAGCTTTAAAACGGTCGGCTTCACTAAAAGGTTGAGCTGGATGACCAACAACTACAAGAGCTAGAATATTAATATCCGCCGGAATTTTCAGTAAATGGCGAATGGGTTCCACCCTGTCCTCAAGCGGGTGCATGCCGCACCATACTGTCCCCAGATTTTTGCCTCGCGCCGCCAACAGTATGTTCTGCAACGCAGCAGTGCAGTCTTGCTGCCAGTAACGGGGCTCTTTGGCCTCAGCGGGGTTGGCGCAGACAATTATAGCCAATGGCGCCTTGGAAGCCATTTTGGCATAAGGATGTAGCTCGGCAATTTGGGCAAGCAAGGCTTTGTCGCGCACAGCCACAAAATGCCAGGGCTGACGATTATGTGCGCTGGGGGCAGCCATAGCCGCGCGCAGTATTGTTTCCAAATCAGCGTCACTCACGTCCTCAGATGTGAATTCACGGATACTGCGGCGTGTAAAAATAGCTTCAAGAACGTCCATGATTGTTTTCTCCTGAAAAATAACTGACGGGCAGAAAAATATGCACCATATCGGTTAAAAGGAAAAGCATATGACAAAACCGCGCGCCGCGGAGGTGTATCCAGCGACGCGCGGTTTTGTTTGTTAATTTACGCTCAAAGTGCAGGCCAGTGGACAGGCATGGCCTTATAACCTGCCCTGCCACATTTGAACGATTAGCTCATATCCCAGTTTGGATACATAGTCCAAATACCGCAGGGGCATATGCCTTCACAGATGCCGCAACCAATGCAGCGGGCAGGATCAGACACATATTCAAAACCGTCTTCATTCTGTTTACGGTCAATGGCTTTTTCCGGGCAGGATTTGAGGCACATTTTGCAATCACGGCAAGAGCCGCAACTGATGCAGCGACTGTGCTCATCCTGGGGGCTGGGAAGATCATTGTCATGACACTTGGCAAAGTAGGCTGTGTGCAGCCTCGTCGACGGAACAAGACGTTTTTCCGTTGGCGTGTAGCTTTCGCCGCGCGTCCAGGCGTCTGCCGAAAGTGCAGCCTCGCGGCCAGTGCCAATGGCATGTACCAGCAAACCGGGCTTGATAATATCACCAACGGCAAAAACGCCGTCCATAATACTCAGATCAGGCTTGGGAACAACCCATTCACGAAATTTCTCCAGTCCTTCAGGCAGAAAAGAGAGATCCGGTGATTCACCAACAGTGATAATGACCATTTCGCCAGGAATAAGTCTGCCTTCCTGAGTAACAATACCTTTGTCTGTTATTTCCTTGGTTTGGACGGGCCACACGAGTTTGCCGCCCAGAGCTTCAATCTGCTCAATTTCATGTTCAAAAGCGGCAGGTTTTTGCACGTCTATGCAGGTAACCAGCTTCGCACCCGAGGCGTAGGCCCCGGCTGCTGCATCCATGCCGGCGTTCCCGCACCCGATAACAATAACGTTTTCAGGTACTTTTGGAGGATGACCTTTATTTACCGCTTTAAGAAAATCAATGCCGGCAACGATTTTTTCGTGCCCTGGCCAAGGGAATATACGAGCGACATGTCCGCCAGTGGCGACAACAAGTGCTGTGTGCTTTTTGCGAAGTTCGCTGAATTTTTTGGCGTCTACCTTGCAGTCGTTCACAAAGTTTACGCCAACGTCTTGGATACGTTTGAGTTCTTTTTGCAGTAGATCATGGTTCAACCGGGCGCGGGGAATGACCTGTTCAAGCTTGCCCCCCATAACCGCATCTGCCTCGTATACCGTGACGTCGTGGCCCATGCGGGCCAACTGCCATGCTGCGGTAAGACCACCAACACCACCACCAATAACGCCGACGTGCTTACCCGTGCGTTTTTTGGCCTTGGGAATTTTTATGTCAGCCGAGCAGGAGCCAAGCCCGCCAATTTGCACGGGGCTGTCCAACTGGGTACGCGTGCAACTTTGCATGCAGGGGTTGGGGCACACGCTGCCACAGACGGACCCGGGAAAGGGCGTATAATCCAGTACCAACCGGTACGCCTCATCTACTTTGCCCTCGCGCAGCAGATTAAAGCGCACCTGGCTGGGAATGGAAGCCGGGCAGTTAAACTCACAAGGGGCGGCATAGCGCGCATTTTCCCACAAAGGTACACGCTGACGGTAATCACCCCGCGCTACAAGCCCGTTGACGGCAAAGTCGTCTGGAGCAACATCGCTAAAGATACCATCAATAACCCATTCCTTGGCACGAAACTGCTCCAGGCTGGGCGTTTCTTCATGTTCTCTTTCTTGAAAGGGCAAAGGAGTGATCTTTTTCCAATGCTTCCAGACAGAAAGTTCTTTACGCAGATGTGGCTTATTGATGGCATCCAGAAAGTTGTCCAGTCCGGTTTCAAGCCATGCAATATCTGTTGCATCTACCGGGCTGACGCGCACGTCCTGGGACAAATTGCCCACTGGGCCCCTGAAATAGACTGCACCGCCCACCATGCCGACACAAGGACGTTCGCCCAAGATAGACGACATAGTCTGACTTTCATAACCGCAAATTACGGCTTTGCCCCCACCCATAAACTCAAACGAAAAGCTGCCCACACTTTTGAGCACCCACAGTTCGGGAGCCGAAAACATAGGGTCATGTTTCATCAGTGAGCCGGAGCGTGTGCCCGCACGCCCACCAATATACACAGTGCCAGCAGCGGCGCAGTGCGCAGCTGTGTCGCCAGCATCACCGCGCACGGTAATGCTGCCACCCGCATTGAGCCAGCCCACGTCAGCAGGAGCTGAACCTTCAACCAGTACTTCAGTGTCGGGCAGGCACATTGAGCCAACCCGCTGGCCAGGATTGCTCACAGTGAACGTAAGCTTTTTGCCATCTTTGTTCCAAAGCGGGCCACCGATGTCGTGCTGACCCGATGCTTCAATATAAAAATCTGTCTCGCCCTTCTCCACCGCGGCCTCAATAGCCAGCAGCAGATCCTGGGTAGACATGCGCTCATGATTTTGCAGTGTATTTACGCGCAACATACTGTCATCCTCGTGCAAAGTGCTAGCAGGCATACTGAATGCCAAGTTTGTCGGCCACGGCCTTGTCTGTGGCTACCAGCGCATCTGAACGTCCAACTGGCATGGAGCTGTTGCCCACAGGGGCCAGCAGCTTGCGCAGTTCGGAGTCAAAGGCCAGCATGTAGTCCACAATATTCTGTGCGCCCTTGTCCACATCAAGTCGTCTAACAAGACGCGGATCCTGAGTGCAGATGCCTGTGGGACATTTGCCAGTATTGCAGGCGTTGCAACGCCCTTTTTCGTTGCCCACACACCCGAGTAGCTGGATAAGTATTTTGCCGATGATAACGCCATTGGCTCCAAGGCAGATCATCTTGAAAGCGTCGGCTGCCGCATTGCCAGAAAGGCCGATGCCGCCGCCGGCCCACAAAGGAATCTGCCCTTGCAGCCCTTGAGCTACCGCTGCCTGATAGCAGTCGCGCAACTTGGATACGATGGGGTGCCCAGTGTGCTCCAGCGAAACCTCGTTGGCTGCGCCGGTACCGCCCTGTATGCCGTCGATAAAGAAACCGCCGCAAATCTTGTACGGATCGCGCAGCAGGTTGTTATACACCGAGACTGAAGTGGCCGAGGCCGCACATTTGATGGCCACCGGTACACGAAAACCAAAGGCCGCATTGAGCGAAAGGTGCATTTTCTGCACGGATTCTTCAATGGAATACAAACCCTGATGGTTCGGCGGCGAATGCAGGGTCGCCCTGGGTACGCCACGGATGGCCTGAATGTGCGGAGCCACTTTGGCTGCGGGCAGCAGGCCCCCGTCGCCGGGCTTCGCGCCCTGCCCGATTTTGATAAGAACCCCTGCGGGATCAACTTTCATGCGCGGCATAGCCCGGATAATGCGGTTCCAGCCAAAATGACCGGAGGCAATTTGCAGGATCATGTACTTTAGCTGCTCAGATTCCAGCAATTTGCTTGGCATACCGCCTTCACCTGAACACATGCGCACAGGCAGCCCGCATTTTTCATTCAGATACGCCGTGGCAACAGCAATGGCTTCCCAGGCCCGGGTAGATAGAGCACCGATGCTCATATCACTGAAGATAGCCGGGTAAATCCAGTTCACTGTCGGCGTGCGGTCAGTAAGTATAAGATTTGATCCTTCCACACGCAGGGGCAGTTCTTGAGCCAGCATGACCCGGCCCAAAGGCGAGCGGATATCAAAGGTATGCCTTTCCGAATCCAGAGCCGGGTCAGTCATCTGGCTGATGCGGCCCACAACGATGGAATCAAGCGTGCGCGGCATGGCAAGGTTGCTGCGCCCGCCACGTTTGATCGGGCCATGCCCCCGTGCCAGCATGGGAAACCGCTGGTCTACATTGCGCACAGGGCGAATAGCCTGGTTTGGGCATATTTTTTCGCACATGCCGCAACCCACACAAGCG
>NZ_JASGDK010000040.1:0-15300 GCF_047607245.1 Desulfovibrio sp. | reverse complement strand
TATCAAAAGCGGGTGGTTTTGGGTTTTTGCTCTGTTTATTTTTACTGGCGCGATAGCCAAACAGCCCCTTTTACTCCGGTTAGGTACACTGGCAATGCAGGCGTACGCTTCCTTCATAAAAAGGGCTGTTCTATCTTTACAGGACAATGTCCATTTTTAATGGAAATACCCTGATGCAAAAACAGCGTCGGTCTTTCTATTTACGCTGTTTTCGGCCTTGAATTTAGCTTTTTGCAGCGCTGTCAGTAGCGGCACTGAGGGCAGCCTGAAGGCGGCCTTCGTCTTCGTGCGACAGTGAAGACTGAATGACTTCCCCGCCAGAACCACGCAATTCTGCCAGTACCTTGTCGGTAATTTCAGAATCCACCAGCACAAACAGTGCGGAAGATCCGGGTTTCAGTTTTTCTCCAAGCTGTTTCATGAAGTTGTCATTGATGCCCACATCGCTCAGCGCGCCGCCCACAGCGCCCGCGCCTGCGCCTACCACAAGGCCCAGCAAGGGATTCAGAAAGATGAGGCCGATAAGCGTTCCCCAAAATCCGCCACTCAGAGCACCCGTTGCCGTAAGGTTATAAAGCTGATGCAGCTTGACCTTGCCGTCTTGTTTGCGGGTAACCACCACTGCGTCTTCAAGATCCACAAGATAGGATTTCTGCATCTTCAAAAACTTGATGCGTTCTTCGCTGGCCTGGGTTTCGCTGGGGTAGGCTACAACAATAAGTGTACGCATGAATGCTCCTTGGTGTAGATGGCGCCGCCCGAAAGGCACTATGGAACTGGCGGCGTTTTATAGCTAACGAATTTAATTACTATTGTAGGGTATTCGCTTTTCGAAATCAATCATACTGACGGCGTTCTGAATCCGGTAAAATACCTCGCCTCGTAAAGAGTTAGAGCTTGTTTACAGGCAGTTTGACGTACTGGGTGTCATCGACCGCCGTGCCAAAGCCGCCGGTGCGCATGTTGGCCTGTATGGAGGGCAACAGCAGGGCGGGCACAGCCTTGCCAGTGTCGTCGGCCTTGCGCCGGGAGACGAAGGCATTTTTATCAATGCCGATGTGCAGCCGGTCATTTTTGAATTTCTGCTCGTTGACGGTAGCCATGCACTGGGGGCCGCGCGTGCCTGCCGGCGGATAGTCGTGCCCCACATATATACGGTAATGGTCGGGCAGTGCAAAAAGCTTGCGCGAAGAATCGTAAGAATCTTCGGCGCTGCCGCCGGGGAAGTCGCAGCGGCCAGAACCGACGTCGGGCAAAAAGATGGTGTCACCCACAAATGCGGTTTCTTCGATAATGTACGTCGTGTCAGCCGGGGTATGCCCGGGGGTGTGTATGATTCTGGCCTTGAGATCGCCAATGGTGAATTCTTCGTCATTGTCAAAAAGGTAGTCAAAGTCCGAACCATCCGCAGGGGTGTCGTCAGCTGTCTGGAAAATGGGAACCCAAGTGGCGATGATGCCCAGAATGTGCTTGCTGATGGCGATCTTGCCACCCAGCTTTCCCTTGAGATACCGGGCGGCTGTAACATGGTCGGCGTGGATGTGGGTTTCAAGAATCCACTCCACCTGCAGTTGTTTCTGCTTCACAAAGTTGATGACCGCATCGGCGGAAACTGTGCTGGTGCGGCTTGAGGGCATGTCGTAGTCCAGAACGCTGTCGATAACGGCGCAGCGTTTCTGGCTGTCAGTATCGGACCAGACCACATAGGTCCAGGTAGCAGTAACGGGATCAAAAAATCCGCGCACATTGGGTGCAGCCATAAGTAATCTCCTTGAACCCCGGCTATGCTTCACCGGGACGGAAACGTTTGAATAATCTTGCAGGCATCGGCCTTATGCCGGGCTGAATCGGGCCGGAAAGAAGCCATGTGGCCGCCTACTGGCAGCTTGCACCTGGGCTCTTGCCAGCGCCTTTGCTTGCTCCCTTGGTGGCGTCGATGGAGCAGCCCTTGCCAAGAGCGCAGGTGGCTCCCTTCTGGTTCCAGGGCGCGCGCATGAGCAGAAGAGCCATGCCGCACCAGTTGGTGATGCCTGAAAAAACTTGGCCCACACCGACAAACAGCGCCCCAAGGAAGAACGCCGGATGGACGAGAAGCCCCAGCAAGGTGAAGAACAGCGTGAGTGCGCCAGCCACAAAGCGTACCTGACGGTCCAGCGAAGGCGAAGATGCGGCTGTTTTGGGCTGGCCTTCGCCCACCGTGGCAAAACCTTCTTCCTGGCAGGCAATGATGCCGCCCTCAATAACGCGCACATCGGTGAAGCCCGATTCGGCAAATTTGGCGGCGGCGGTTTTGGCGCGTGCTCCGCTACGGCACAAGACAAGAATGGGGGTGTCTTCAAGGGCTCCACTGCGCAGGGCGGTATCACGGGGGTCAAGTTCCGTCACTGGGGCAAGAGCTGTGGGAGCGGCAAGGCGCTTTTCAGAATATTCCATTGGAGTGCGCACATCCACAATGAGGGCCTGTTTCAGGTCCACACCGTGTAATTCTCTGGCGCTGATGCTTTGTACGGAAGACATATCATCTCCTTTGACAGAAGTTTGCCGGGATGTATGTGGCGTGAATTGCGGCGGGACAAAGCCCGGTGCAATGCGGGCATGGGTGAAGGAATTATCCTTTCTTAAATATAGTGATATAGTTTAGGCAGGAATGCAACAACGGCACGGGCTCTACATTTGAGAAGCGTCCCGTGCCGTTGTGTGAAAGACTGCAGAATCGATGATAGCAACATGGTTGAAGCCAGGCATGTCTGATGATTGACCGTTTAAATAGATAGTGTTGCTGTCTTCACGGCAGCCGTTGCCCGAAGGCTGTACGTGGGGCCAGTGATGTATGGAACATGCGGAGCCGTTACCCGTGCTGTCTTCAGGCGTAATTTCCTGCGTCACAACGCTTGAAGCTTCTGTAGTAATGCTGTGCTGCCCCGTACGACGGTTTTATCAACGGTTCAGGAAATCCGGCGGGCGCGTTAGCCGTTGCAGTGCCAGCGTCTTACGGATAACCACAGCGATTCTTTGGGTTGGATTTTCGCGTAGCTCATTGCCGTCTTTATCCGTAGCTTCCTGCGTCACAACGGCTGAAGCAACGGCTGAAGCTGCGCCTCCGCCTACACGGCGGGCGTCTGCTCACACATCCGCATGAGCATTTCAAAGTAAAAGTGCTCTAGAATACCAGACCCGAAAGGTTCAAGCTTTCAAAATAACTTTGTTCCAGATCATAGGAGCAAGCAATGGCTGTGGATGCCGGACCGCCTGATCACAGGGCTGCATTTTGCTTGCGCTCACGCAGGGCCAGGCGCAGCCTGTCGGCCAGCATGCAGCAGCCGCACAGACCTACGGAAATGGCAGTGGCCGTAAATACGCCTCTGTAGCCAAAGCCCGCATCGACCACCATGCCGCCAATAAGGGGGGCCAGCATGCCGCTGGCGTCAAATGTTGCCATCATGACGTTGGAATTGATGGAGCGCGTGTCCGGGGTGGAGCGGTCATACACAGCGGCGGCCAGCAGGGGATAGAGCAGCCCGAGGCCAAGGCCATACAGACACGTAAGGGGCACAAAGGCCCACAGGGGCCCCCAGGCCAGCCCGAGCATGCAGAATGTCAGCACCAGACTGCAAAGAAGGGTTACCCGGTATCTGGGCAGGGTATCCAGCCTGTTGCTGCCAGCAAGGCGTACCAGAATGATGGTCAGGGTATAGATGGAAAAAAACCATGCAGGGTGCGCGCCAGTGACAGAACACAAACCCTTGATGAAAAAAATGGCCAGTATGGTCATGATGCTGAAGGTCAGGCAGGCCATATAAACAAAGAACAGACCGGAGTGGCTGACGGATTGCCACAGGGCGCGGCGTGACAGGCCTCCTCCGTCCTCGGAGGCCATTTCCGGCGTTCTCAGCCGGGGAGCCAAAGGAATGAGCATGAGCAGAGAAGGCAGGCCCAACAGGGCCGAGATGGCGAAAAGCCCGGCTTCACCGCCCAGCAGGGGCAGTATGGGCTCTGCGGCAGCCGGAATGATGGAATAGGGCAGCAGCATGGTCAGGGAAAAGATGGCAAAGCCGCGTGCACTTTGCCCCTTGGGGATGCAACTCACCAGTACCGCTACGGTGCAGCTTGAAAAAACAGCCAGGGCAATGCCCTGCACAATGCGCAACACCCAGATCAGGCCGATAACGTGCGGGCCTCCCACATAGGTATACGCCAGCATGACGCAACTTGAAATGACAATGGAGATCGCCATTGCCAGCAGTTTTCCGCGTCGCAGCAAATAGACGCTGGCCAAGGGGCGAAACAGCAGAACCATAGCAAACATTGAAGACAGCAACACGCCACGCCAGTTGGGGCTGATGGTCATTGTCTCCAGCCACTGCTCAAAGCAGTAGAAAACTGCGATAAAGCTGTTGCAGAACATTGTCATGCAAAACAGCAAAATAAAATCACGACTGAGAAGTGTTTGCGGCGGCTCTGATGATGCAGGGCGGCCTACGGGTGCAACAGGTGAAGCGGCAACGGACGGCATGGGGCCTCAACAACGTTATGCCGCAGCCGTTGCAACCACATGCTGCCAACGGCTGCTTCGGGTGAAGCTGCGGCTAATGATACTCGCCCTTGAGGAACTTGTCGGCACAGGCTGCTACAGCGGCCTCGTTGACCATAAGCATATCCATCTGGCGAGTCATGATAAGCAGACGCCCCAGTTGATCGAGCCGGGTACACAACTCGGACTTGGGATATTTCTGGTAGCGTGCGCGTATCCTATCACCCGTGAGTTCAACGGTAAAGCCGAGTTCTTTGAGTATAAGGCCAATACAGCGTACCCGGCGCACCCGTTGCTCATCGCTGGCGGCCCCGCCTGCAAATTCAAACCGTATGTAGTTTTTGCTCAGCGAGTCGCCGCACCACGTATCCAGGATGGCATAGTGATACCCGACGCGGGATGAAAAGTTGAGGTAACGGTCTGAAATAATGGCATAGCTGCGTTGGCCGAAGCGTGAGCTGCCCTCCTGATTGCCGCCAATGACGCTCTGGCCCATAACTGACAGAAAACCGCGCATATTCACCGGGCGCGGCCCTCGCGCCTGCACGGCGGGGTTGAGCATGCCGTCAAGAACATGCCGAAAGGGCACGCTGGTGACGTCATCGGGGTGAACCCGGCGGGACTCCGGATTACGCAGCCCGCCGCCAAGGTCGATGATATGAAGATCCAGCGGAATGGAGCTCACAAGCTCGCTGGCCACGCCTGCGCTGTTGTCCGTGACGCTGTCGGATATTTTGAACATTTCCGAATAGCTCATTTCGTGGGCGTAGCGCATGACGTCATGCAGGGACGTGCAGTGTTCCGGGGTAAAGGTGTCGGCTCTGGGGTCCACCAGATGCAAGGGCAGAATATAGGGGGCCACACGCCGCAGCAGCATAAGGGCGGGGCTGTCTGTTCTGGCCTGGGGGCGGGTCAGCCGCAAGGCCAGCAGTTCCGGCACTTCGCCGTCAAAAATTCTGCCCAGCAGGGCGTCTACCGTGACAATCTGCCCGGGAGCAAGCACTCCGGTGACGCCGGGTATGTTCATAAGCGTGGGCACGCCAAACTCGCGGCATATGGAGGCCATATGCCCGGTGAGGCTGCCCGTCTGGGCAATAATAGCCGAAGCGCGTCGCATGGCCGACATAGCACTGGGTGAGGAATGGTCCATAAGCATGACCGCGCCTTCGGGAAAGTGGGTGATGTCTTCGCCGTCGCCCACAAATACTATTGGCCCGCAACCCACGCCCCTGGCTGCCACGTCTGCGCCGGAGAGCAGGGGGCGCAGATGCCCCAGAATGGGCGCGGTTTTTTCTTCAGCCATGCTGTCCAGCCCCATTGGCCGCGTTTGCAGCAAGACGATCTGGTCATCCTCGTCCACAGCCCATTCCATATCCTGCGGATATTGGTAGTGGCGTTCCAGTTCCATTACCATATTAGCAAGCTGGCGTACCTGCTCGTCACTGAGGCACGGCACGTCCTGCAAGTCTTCCGGTACGGGCGTCAGTTCGCTGTCCACTCCTGCTTGGGTTCGCACCAGCCGCAGGCGTACAGCTTTGTGGGCAATGGCTGTCTTGGTAATTTTGCCTGTGGCGCGCGATACAAGCCATTGGTCGGGCGTGCCGGAGCCGTCCACAACCATTTCGCCCAGCCCCCACAAGCCGTTGATGACGATACTGTTGGAGCGCAGATCTACCGGATGGCGTGAAAAAGCCACGCCTGCGGCGCGGGAGCGCACCATCTCCACACAACACAGACCCATGCCTGTGGCGTCAAGGGCGTAGCCGTGCCCGGCGCGGTAAGCCAGCGCGCGCGGAGAAAAAAGACTGGCCACCACGGTTTTGAAGGCGGCTATCAGGCCGTTACGGGTAACGCCGAGCAGACTGCGGTATTGCCCGGCAAAGGACTGCACGCCGTCTTCGGCAATGGCGCTGGAGCGCAGGGCAACTACCACTTGAGGGTCGTTACCATAGGCCAGGTCCCATGCCTTGAGCAGGGCTTTTTCAACCTCGACAGGCACCTGGGCGTCGCAGATGAGCTGTTCCACCTGACGGGAGACAGTATTGATGCTCTCTGTTTTTTCCGGATCTATGGAGCGCAGCAGGGAATACATGCTTTTGAAAAGCCCAGGCGTGCGTAAAAGAAAGATGCTTCCGGCCTTGATTGTGATGGCGAAACCGCGCGGTACGGGCATGTCCAGCATATTGCGCAGTTCGCCCAGGTTGGCGTTTTTGCCGCCCACGCTGTAGGCCATGCTTGCGTCCACCTCTCTGAGGTCAAGAGTAAGCGTGGGCACGTCGCCGCTGGCGCGTTGGTCCAGTTCTTTTTCAATGCGTTTGGCTATGCTTTGCACAGCGGTATTCAAGCCCTGATGACGCTGGTTGGAAATATCGTTGAGCGTCGCCGCCATGCGCTCACAGCGGAAAATGGCCCTGCGGGCTTCTTTGCGGACCTGGCTGGTTTCCATATGGCGCTCGCCCTGCTGGGTGGCGTTAAGGTTTGCCAGAATGCTCGCCAGATCCGCATTGGCCTGCAAAAGTTCTTTGAATGAAGCATAACGCTTGTGAAAAGCGGTCATGGCCTGTTCGCGTGAGATGCGCGGCTTACGGCCAAAAAGTTTTTTGAGCTTGCTGACCACAATAACACCCCTGGTATGCTGTTTTACGCGTTTTATCAGCCCTTGTAGAAAGTTCTGCCGGGCACGACCACATAGCGCTGGGCCGGACCCCGGCCCTCCTTGCGGACAAGCCCCATCTGCACAAAGAGTTGCAAGTCATACTGCGCCGTGCGCATCGAAATGTCTTTGCCCAGCATCTGCTGGTATTCCTGGCGGCTAATACTGCCCATAGCCTCAAGCCTGGGCCACATCGCGGCCTGCCGGTGGTTGAGGCGAACGGCGTCTGCGTTCACTGTGCTACTGCCGCCATTGCCATTGGCCGTGAAGGCGGCGGCCTCTGAAACTGCCCCGGTGAATGCCTCAGACACCCGGTTTCCCCCAAATTCCTGGCTGGGTTCCGGCCCGGATTCCTGATCGGAGCCGGGGGCGTAAAGCGGCACCTGCCGCGATGGATTGTCAGATGCGGTGATGCCTGAGGCCGATGCACCAGCATCCGGCATGGACGAGGTTTCCTGCCCGGAAGGGGAGCCTGCGGGAAAAATGCTGGCAGCCAGATTTTCCCCGGAAGAAGGTGATCGTTGGGCAAATTCTTCGTTTTCTGGCCGCGCGCCGTTCTTTTTTTCAGTGCGGCTGTTGGTTGCCGCCGCGTCTGCTTTGGAATCCTGCGTGTCGGCGCTGCCTTTGCCTGTTGCTTTTTCTTGTCCTTCCTGTGCTTGTGGCGCGGGTTTATTGTCATGCGCCTGCTGTTTTGACATATCATCGCCAGCCCCATTGGAAGCCACGGGGCCCAGCTGAATGTTTTCAGCATAAAGGATGTTTTCTTCGCAAAAAGTCAGCGCGCGGGTAAGCGTATTTTTCAGTTCGCGCACATTTCCCGGCCATGCATAGGCCATAAGTTTGGCGAGAGCCCCCCGGCTGATCTGGGGCATCTGCATTGTACTGGACGCTTTGAAGCCCTTGGCTGCTCTTGAAAGCGCTCCCTGCGCAGAATCTTGACCTTCCACATCCGTTTCGGCGTCTGTGCCCACTTCTTCAGCCTTGGCTCTGGCTTTTACGGCTTCAGTCAGAAAATATACCGTAAGGGAAGGTATGTCGGTTTTTCTTTCTCGCAGGGGGGGTGTGTGGATGGTAATCACCGCAAGGCGGTAATAAAGATCTTCACGAAAGGAACCCTCGCGGGCGTCTTCAAGCAGGGATGCGTTGGTGGCGGCCACGATGCGTGTATCAAAGGGGACTTCCTGATCACTGCCCAAAGGTCTGATGCGCCGTGTGGATAGGGCGCGCAGCAGCGCCTGCTGCACCTTGGGCGCTGCGTTGCCCACTTCGTCCAGCATCAGGGTGCCGCCTTCGGCAGCAAGAAACGCGCCTTTTCGGGCTTGCCGGGCTTCGGTGAAAGCTCCTTTCACATGGCCGAACAGGGTGTCCATAAGAAGATTTTCATCAAGGGCACCGCAGTTGATGGTTATGAAAGGGCCGGAACTGCGGGCGCTCAGGCGGTGTATGGCCTCGGAGACCAGCTCTTTGCCTGTGCCTGTTTCGCCAATTATGAGTACGTCTGCCAAAACCTGAGAGGCCTTGCGCACCTGGTCGCAGAGGGTCTGCATGGCTGAAGACGTGCCCACCAATCCGCTGGCAGGCAGATCTTCGGGATGGGGCAGGTCTGGCACTGGTTCACGCTGCCACTGGGCGTCCTGAAGGGCTTCGTGGCTGCGGCGCTGTATTTTTGCCTGCCGTAGACGGCCCAGCAGGGTGTTGATGTCATGCTTTACCCCTTCCAATTCCCTGGGCAGGGGCGGCAGGTCAAGGTCGTCGGAGCCTCCGGTGATGTTGCGCTTGTGCAGTGAGCGCCCCAGCATATTGAGCGATTTGCCCATCTGGTGCGCCAGCCACCACAAGCTCAAGGCCAAAAGAATCATACCCCCCAGAAAACTGACAGTGTATATGCCCATAACCTGCATGCCGGTGCGGGTGGTGGTGAAGCTGGTGTCCAGCACGGCCAGGCCTCCAAGAACCACTGGTTCGCCGCCCGCGCCCGGTTTGAAGCTCACGGGCACGTAGCTCACCCTTTCGACCCGCATTTGCCCGTTGCTCCATACCGTGCTGCTTTCAGTCATAGGCAGCTGGTTGGCTTGCCCTGCCTGCACATCGGCAACCATGCTCCAGTAGTTGATGTGCTCCGGGCTGGGGCGGAAGGCCATGCTGAATCCCGGGCGGCCATAATCCCCCCAAAATCCCGCCCGCACAGCATCATTGCCAAGGCTTTTGCCAACCAGGGCCGCATCGGGCGTTTCTGACTGAAAAAGCATCCAGCCTTCCCTGTCGAAAAACAGGCTGCGCACGCGGGTATCAGCGCCAGATGCGGCAATGGGAGCGTCGGGAGACGAGTAGCGCGACACAATGTCCCGCAGATCCTTCATGTCCAGGGATAAAAGAAGGTAGCCAGTAAAATTGCCTTCCCTGTCATGCACAGCCGTAAAAAAACGCAATACATGAAGAGACAGGCTTTGCAGGGACTTGTTAAACGGCACCATCGAGTACACGGCTTCCATAGGCTGTCCCACATTGACATAGCCCGGCCTCTGTTCGCCGCCAAGATTGTGGAAAGGGCTTGAAGGACTGTCCAGGGCAACATGCATGGGCACATTGATGATCTGCCCGTCATGACTGAGCAAAAGGTAGCGGTTTTCAGGGGCCAGACCCACGTACGCCACTTCACGGTAGTGCAGCCCGTTGGCCTTGGCGCGAAACTCCATTCTGTGCGTCATGTCTCGCGGGTCCATAGACCCGGCGGCTAAAATAAGCAGTTGGTTGCGTGTTTCCGCCAGGGCCTGCTCAAGAGCCAGCCTCATTCCCTGAGCCTGAAGTTGCGCGTTGCGCGCTATTGCGCGATTGACGATGTGCTCGATGCTGCTGCCAGTGGCAACAAAGATAAGAAGCAGCACGACGGTCAGCAGGGGGATCCCCAGCATGAGCATGCGGCTCACAAGGCTTCTGTTCATAAAAAACGAGGTAATGTCCAAGGTGCTCCCACCGGGAAGCGTTCTGTAGAAGCGCATTTGAGACCCCCTCTACGGTTGCGCAAAAAAGCGCAATCTTTGAGCTGACTATAGGGGCATTGCGAAAATCTGGCAAGATATTTCGCGCAAACTTGAAGAAAAAACGGCAAAATACGGCAAATATCATGCAATGGCACGGTGATTGCTATCTTTTTCACATTCACTGCGTGACAGTCGGTGTGGGCCCGGTGTGGGAACCGCCGAAGAGAGTCCAGATAGGGAACTCAAACAGAGTGGAGGAGTTTATGAAAAAGATGCGCAAGCTCATGACCTGGCTGGCAGGCTGCGCGCTCATGCTCGCTGCCATGCCCGGGCTGGCCCTGGCAGCTGGCGGCAAGGCTGCGTCGGTGGTCATTGTGGCCGACACGCGCAAGCTGGACGGCATCCTGTACTGGTGGGCTGAAATGTACAACGAGAGCCATCTGTTTTTCGCCATCCTGACCATGCTCATCATCCCCATAGTGGGTTGTATTCTGGGCTGGTTGGCTGACATCGTCATGACGCACATCGGCATTGACCTCAAGAACCGCGAACTGGCCGAAAAATAAGGGGGCACAGTATGGAATGGCTGTATATTTTGATGCCCATTTCCGGCGTTAATATTTTTTGGCCGGGATTGATCATTCTTGGATTCGGCGTGGGTATTATCGGCGGCTTCTTTGGTCTGGGCGGTGCATGGATGGTGACCCCCGGCCTGAATATTCTGGGCTTTCCTATGGCATTCGCCATCGGCACTGACGTGGCGCAGATGGCCGGTAAATCACTTATTTCTACCATGCGGCACGGCAAGTTCGGCAACGTTGACTACATGCTGGGCATCACCATGCTCGTCGGTACGGTCATCGGCGTTGAAATTGGCGCGCAGATGGTCATGTGGCTTGAGCGCATCGGTTCCGTGGACAAGGTCGTACGCTGGCTCTACGTCGTACTGCTCATGTCTATCGCCTGGCTCGTCTTTCACGATGCTGCAGTGCGCCGCCGCAAGGAACGCGAAGCCAAGGCCCAGCACAAGGAACTTGACGCCAGCGCCGTTGGAATTGACTGGGCTTCACGCCTTCAAGCCATAAGGATTCCCCCTGTTATTCACTACAAGCACGCCAATATCACCTGCTCGGCATGGCTGCCCATCACCGTTAGTCTCTTCACGGGTTGGCTGGCCGGTATCCTCGGCATCGGCGGCGGTCTCATCCGTATGCCCGCTCTGGTCTATCTTGTGGGCTGCCCCACCCATCTGGCAGTGGGCACGGACCTCTTTGAAGTCGCCATCTCCGGCCTGTACGGTACAGCGTCCTACGCATACAAGGGTCGCGTGGAACTCCTGGCCGCGCTCATCATGCTCGCTGGCGCCGCTGTTGGCGCGCAGATAGGCGTGGTAGCCACCAAGTACGTCAAGGGTTACGGCATCCGCTTTGTTTTCGGTCTGGCCGTTCTTGGTTGTCTTATGTCGGTTATTCTCAAGCTGCTTGAAGCCGAATTTCCGTCCTGGGGCTGGTTGCTTGGCCCGATGGCTACGGTTGAAGTACTTGGCTTCGTTAGCGCCATATCCATCTACATCGCGGTGAGGATGGTCCAGGGTGCCAAGGCGGAATTGGCCGCCAAGAAGATGCGTGCAGCGAACAGCTAGGAGGAACACAGTCATGAAGATTCGTAGTTTGCTGCTTACTCTGGTACTTGGACTCGCCACCCTTCTCACTGCCTGCAACTTTGAAGGCGGAGTGGAGCAGGGCCGTTGCGTAGCCTATAATCCTGAGGCCAAAACCCTGACCATCGTGGTCGACGTCACCCACGATCCGTTCAACCCCCATTACAGTGGCGGCACACATATATACAAGCTCCCTACCATGCCTGGCGAAATGGGCCCCGCGCCTGAAGTAGGCGGCCGCCTCATGATCGACTTGGCAAAAAATACTGTGCTCATATACGACCTTGATGCCAAGTCCATACGTGAAATCCCCGTGCAATTCGTGGACGTGGAAAAGAACATCCGGCCCAAGCATCCCAAGGTTGCTGGCAAGACATTCCCCATCATTGATAAGGAACAGCAGACCGTTACGGTGTACTCCGGCCGCCTGAGTTCCCTGATAACCTTCAAGGTGCCTGCCAGTGATATTGATCTGCCTCCTTATGCCTGGACGGCTGGCAATGAAATGCGCGTTGCCTTCCGCAATAGCGACAAGGACCAGGCAATACGTATCATGAACGTGAGCAAGACAAATATATTCAGCAAGTAAGGTTTATATGGCATCAATCCGGGGCGGGTAAAGCCCGCCCCGGCGAAAGCCTTCGGAGAGCAGCATGAACAGCTACAAGCAACACCTCTATATCAGTTGCATTCGCATAACAGCCAACATGCTCATGGTGGCAGCAGTTTTTGTGGCCATGTACCAGTCGGCGCGCAGCAGTAATTCTGCCGAACTGGTTTTCTGCGCCTGGTTTTTCGGCATTACCATTTCCGTATGGGCCGCAGCCTTCTGGTTGACGCGGCAGGTCCGGCAGCGTTTTCCTGCTGAAGGGCAAAGTATGGTTCAATTGCCGCGCGAAGGTTTGAGCCTTGTCAGCTGGCGTGTGCTTGAATCTTCCCCCAGCTCTTTGATGGCCCAACGCTCATGATTGCCTCCCACTTTGTCAGAGGATGTGATTCACCTATGCAGACAGTTCTTGATGACGACACCTGGGACGCTTGTCAGGACATCCGCCAGCGTCAGCGTAAACTTGGTATGGTTTGCGCGGTGCTGCTGGCTGTGGCCTTGCTGTGTCTGGTTGACGGGCTGCAAGGGCTTATGCGCTCAGGGGCCACGGTTCTTGAGCTCCTGCCTGAAAAGTCTGCGGCTCTGTCTGGGCCGCTGACCATAAAAAATCCAGTAACAAAAGACATTGAAGTGAGTTTTACGCCTTCAAACGCGCCTTTGTCTTTTACTCTGGAAGGTTTTTTTGCTGGTTACTGGTTTGGCAACGGCATGTGGCGCGGCATTGTTGCCGCCCAAAGTGAAGCCGAGCCCGGTGAATACCATATGCGTGTTGCTTTCAGGGGCGCTGCGGCCAGTACATTTCAAAACTATACCGTGATTGTGCGTGCCGATGCCGTTGACATGCGTACGCATTCCACTTCTTTTGCCCATCGCCTTACGGGATTTAACCCCTTTGCTTTGGCCGTCGGTTTTGTGGGGCTGGCATTGCTGGTGGGCGTGGGAGTTTACCGTCAGGGCAGCATGATCATACGCACGCTGGTGCGCCTTGGGTGTGGCGAAATAGTCCGCGTTCAGCAGGAAAAGGACGGGCTGCGCCTCTGGTGCCTTCTTTACGGTTCGCGTCCTCCTTATGAGGGCACGGTGTGCGCTGTCATGACAACCGAAGGCAGTGTTCTGGCCCATGCCCGCGCGGGCACGGCAGCTAAGGGATCGCTGCAACTGTTCATACCCGATCACGACCGGGCTCAAAAAGAGCCTGCTTACACTCAGGACGAAATTTCTTTCGCCGTGCGGCCCGGCTGCCTTGTCTGCCTGCGACCTCCGTGTTCGCAGTCTCCTCCGGCCCCCGCAAGCTGAGCCAACCGGCGTTGAGCGGCATGCACATACGCGCCTTTGTGCATGCCGCATTTAAAGTACGCATTTAAAATATTCATCTAGAGCGGGTTAACTTTGGGAATATGTATTCGCATAGTTTAAAAAACTCGCGTTACGGCGTTACCCACGCAAATAAAGGGCAATGCTGTCTTAGCGGCAGTTGTTGCCCGAAGGGCGTACGGATGGCGACAGTGATTGCATGGAACATGCGGAGTCGTTACACACGCTGTCGTCAAACCTGATTTCCTGCGTCGCAACGCTTGAGGCTTCCGTAGCGGTGCTGCCCTGCCCCGTAAGACGGTTCCGTCAGCGGTTCAGGCAAGCCCTGCGGGCGCGTTAGCCACTGCAGCGTCAGCGGCTTACGGATAGCGACAGCGATTTTTGGGTAAGATTTTTGCGTAACCCATTGCCGTCTTTATCCGTAGTTTCTTGTGGCACAACGGCTAAAGCAACGGCTGAAGCTGCTTTACGCCTCCACGGAGGGCGCCTGCTCACGCAGCCGCCTGAACATTTCAAAGTTGAAATGCTCTATTGTCCGCCTTTGGCTGGTCGCTCCCCTGGGAGTGCCGCCAGGGCGGATTTTCAGGTTTTACGAGTTGTTACAGTTTACACGAATGCCAGAAATATCCGGTAACCTGCCTTCTTCTGCTCTTGCCGCCCGTGCGGCCATGCGTTAATATTCGCAGGTTATTTGCCCTTTGCGGGCGCAAAACCAAGGTGGATTTCATGCTACAACAGTGTCCTTGCGGCAGTGGGCGTACTTTGGCCCAATGCTGTGGCCCCTATATGGATGGCGCGGTCTGGCCCGATAATGCCGAAACTCTTATGCGTTCACGATATTCAGCCTATGTGCTGGGCCGTTATCAGTGGCTTGTGGACAGTACCCATCCGGACTACCGTGATGACATCTCGGTGGAGAAGCTGACCGAGCAGGCCAGCGATGTTCAATGGCTGCGTCTGGATGTGGGGCGGACAGAAAACAGCGTGCCCGCCGGACAGAACGGCGAGCTTTTTGATGTGGTGGAGTTTCACGCCTATTATGAAATGGAAGGCACTCCACGGCAGTTGGGCGAGCGCAGCTTTTTCGCCCGTAATGAAGACAAGATTTACTATGTGGACGGTGTGGCCTTGCGGCCAGAAGCCTACCGCAGGCCAGAAGCCAAGGTGGGGCGTAACGATCCCTGTCCTTGCGGCAGCGGCAAGAAGCACAAAAAATGCTGCGGAGCCGGAAACGCTTGAGCCCGCGAAGCACAGAAACGGCGGCGCGAGGAACAGGCAAAAGCGGCCCGCTGACCGCCATTCGCCAGTTTTGTCTTGAATGCCAGGGAGCATCGGGCAAAGCTGTGCGCGCTTGCGCCGACACACATTGCCCGCTGTGGGACTGGCGTCTCGCTTCCTTGCCTGACGAGTCTTGTCCTGTACCTGAGGGCGAGGCCGGGCGTCAGGCTTTGCGCACCATACGCAGGCAGTGCATGCTCTGCGCAGGTGACAGGGGCGAGGTGCGGGCCTGCGGAGCGCGCGAGGTCTGCGTGCTGTGGCGCTATCGTTTCGGTG
>NZ_JASGDK010000039.1:0-12822 GCF_047607245.1 Desulfovibrio sp. | reverse complement strand
TTGCTTCACTTTTTTTGAAACAGTCGAGGACGGAAGAGTTCACTCCTGCTTCAAAAAAAGATCGCGCCTTGCCAAACGAAAGAACTGCGCATTTTCAGAAGGCTCTTTAATCAGTGCTTCCTTTGGCATTTGTTTGTTGAACCACTGGCTTGTATCTGACGTGACAGGTTGCAAATGATCATGTTTATTCTTCAGTATGTTCAGATTGTTATGTGCATTGTTGCCGTTTGTGGATTCTTGGCAGGCCGCCTGACGCACACCCTTGTGGCCGGACCCTGGCTATACGAAGTGGCGTCGGGTTCTTCCGCATTTTCTGCATCTGGCGTGCGCAAGAGGCGTAAAAGCAGACGAACTGCCGGAAGATCCGCATATGGCAGCACCGTGTCTGACTGGGCTGCGGCTTCTGCGGCAGAGCTGGAGCAGGCAGATACCGTCAGGCCTGAGCGAACAGGAATGCCGGAATTACACGGCAGTCTGCAGGAAAAACTGCTTTCTTATGGCTGCGCCGCAGGCAGTGTGCTGCTTGTCTGGCTGTTTCTTCCTCGCTGGAGTGGCCTGATTCTTTTGCCTTTTGCCTGGGGATTGCTGGCGCTTTCAATGGCAGACGCCCGGTTTCGTATTTTGCCGGACATGCTGACCTGGCCTCTGATGGCCCTTGGGCTGGCCGTCAACTGTGTTGATGCCATTGTGCCGTTTGGTCAGGCCGTGATCGGCTGCGTGGCGGGCTACCTGCTGCTCTTCAGTTTTAGCAGGCTGTATTACGCCCTCATGGGCCGGGAAGGCATTGGCGGCGGCGATCTAAAACTTCTGGCTCTGCTTGGAGCCTGGGGGGGATGGCGTGCCTTGCCCCTCACCCTGATGGTGTCATCGCTCTGCGTGGTGCTGTTTTTTCTTCTGGGTCTGGCATTGAAGGGCAGAAGGCGCGAGGGGGCAGATGTGAATGAGGGTGGGGGCCATTGGAACTGGCGTGGAGCACGGCAGGCCTTGAAAACTGAAATTCCTTTTGGTCCGCCATTGGCGGTGGCTGGATTTGGCGTCATTTCCTATGCCCACTACCTGGGCTGAACCGGTATGCCAGTGGTAACCGTAAACAGCAGGGCCGTCTTGACGGCCAAGTCTGCACAAGGAAGGTGCGTGATGTCGGCAAAAGAAAATGGGGCACATATGCAGGGGGTGCGGGCATGAGCAAGCCATCTTTTGCATGGCTGCCTGAGGGCATGCAACCACATTTCACGGTGCGCGACCTCGTGTTTATCGGCATTTTTGCCGCTGTGGCCAAGGCGGCTGCACTGGGTATTGCCTTTGTGGGGGGCGGCATGAATCCACTGTCGCTGGCCCTGAAAAACTTTGTCTATACGGCCTTGATGCTGGTATTGGCCCACAAGGTTCAAAAACCGTGGACACTCACACTGGCCGTGCTGGTGTCAAGTCTCATTTCCTTGCTGCTTATGGGGCAGGGCGTTTTGCACACGCCGGGCGCACTGCTGACCTGTGTGCTGGCCGAATTCATTATTTACGCCTTGGGGGGATACCACCGGGCCTTTAATCTTTTGGTGGGTGTTCTTTTTCTGGAATTGGCGGGCAAGGTGGTGAGCCTGGCTGTAGCCTGGATGTATTACCGCGAGCAGCCAGCCATTATTGCAGTTCCGGTGATATTTATCAGTATCGGGGCGCTGGGTTCCATCGTGGGACTGGCTGGCGGAGCGAAACTTGTGAAGGAGTTGCGGCATGCCTCTTTCATTTCTTGACCGCAGGGCAGACACTTCATGGGCGGGGCGATTAAATATCCGTACCAAGCTCATGCTTTGTCTGGTTTCATCCCTGGCAGCTATTGTGCTAAGTAACCCTCAAAGTCTGGCTCTGCTGTGTCTTGCCAGCATGATCTATGCCCTGACAGCTCTAAGCCCCTGGGCCATGCTCAAGGCATACAGCGTGTTTGTTCTCATGTGCCTGGTGTCTTTGGGATTCATGTCGTTGGTTTCTCTGGTCATGCCCCAGCTTGTGGTGTGGGAGTCGTGGCGGTTCGCCGTGCCCTACATGCGTATGCTTCTTTCGTTCAACGCACTGCTGGTGCTGGCTTTTTCATCTCGAATTCAGGAAGTCATGCGCGAACTGCAATCGTTTGGCCGTATGGTGTGGCTTCATGTGCCCCTGACAGTGGCAGTGCGGTTTTTGCCAACGTTTCTGGACGACTGCGCCCAGATAAGGGATGCCTATCGCCTGCGCCAACCGCTTGGCGGGCAGGGCTTTGGAGCCAGGGTTTCGTCTGTCTGGCGGGGATTTTTGGTGCCGCTTACCTTCAGGCTGCTCGGTTCGGCGGATGACCTTTCCGTTGCAGCCGAGCTGAAGGGCGTGGGGAACCACAAGCGGCTGGCCCGAAAGGCCGTGCCTTTTGGCCGAAGTGACATACTTGCCTTGGGGTTGTGCATTCTTGGTCTGGCTTTGGCCGTTTGCCTTCAGGCCATTCAGGGCGGAGGCGGCATATGGGGCTGAGGCATCGTGCAGAAGCTGTTAGTGCAGAGGTGAACCGTGCTTGAACTGAACAATGTCAGCTACACCTATCCGCACGGTCAGGGGGCGGGCATTAAAAATATGAGCCTGCAGGTGGCACCGGGCGAACTTGTGCTTTGCACCGGGCGGAGCGGCTGCGGCAAATCAACCCTGATCCGTCTGCTTAATGGTCTGGCTCCGCATTATTACAAGGGTGAGCTGGAAGGGCAGGTATTGGTGGCGGGCAAGTGTAACCGCGAGCGACATCTGGCAGAAATCAGCCAGGATGTGGGCACGCTTTTTCAGAATCCCGAAGCGCAGTTTTTTGCACTTACCGTTGAAGACGAGGTAGCCATAGCCCTTGAGTGTCAGGGCCTTCCAGAGGATGCCTGCAAGGCTGCGGCGCAGGCTGCTCTGACGCAGGTGGGTATGGCAGATGCGGGCGGGCAATCTGTGCTGGGCCTTTCAGAGGGGCAAAAACAGAAAGTGGCTTTGGCCGGACTGCTGGCTCAAAATCCTCGGGCGTTGGTTTTGGACGAACCTTCTGCCAACCTTGACCCGGAGTCGGCTCGTGAACTTGCGGTTATTCTGCAAGCGCTCAAAGCAAAAGGCATGGCTGTTCTGGTGGTAGATCATCGTCTGGCCTGGTTGCGTGATGTTGCCGACAGGGTTGTCGTTATGGATCAGGGGCAAATGGTTGCCGAGGGTGACTTCAGCCTGCTTGAGGATGACGATCTGCGCCTCCGTCACGGCTTGCGAGCTGTCGAATGGGGTGATCCCCGTTCCGAGTTGCCACGTTTTGCAGGCAAAGAGGCTGCCACAGGATTTGCTGTTGCAAGCCTTTCATTTGCTTTCAAAGGGGAGAATCCTCTGTTTCAAAACATGTCGGCGCATTTTCCTTCCGGGCAAGTCTCGGCGCTGGTGGGGCACAATGGCTGCGGAAAAACAACGCTGGCAAAGCTTGCCGCAGGGATGCTCAGAAGCCGGGACGGAGCATTTGTTTGTGGCGGCGAGCAACTGCCACAACGGGGAAGAGCGCGGCGCGTGGGGCTGGTTTTACAGAACGCGGACCATCAGTTGCGTATGGACAGCGTACGCGCAGAACTGGCGGATGCTCTGATGGGGCTGCCCCGCGCAGAAGCCATGCAGCGCATTGAACACACGTTGGCCACATATGACCTTTTACCCCTGGCTGACAGGCATCCGCAGTCTCTTTCGGGGGGAGAGAAACAACGCTTGAGCGTTGCCGCAGCTATGATCCGCAGACCTGACGTGGTTTTTCTGGACGAACCCACCAGTGGCCTTGACGGCAGGAACATGCTGCGTATGGCCGATGACTTGCGAAGGGCAGCGGAGGCCGGGGCCACGGTCATTGTTATCACTCATGATCTCGAATTCATGTCAGAGGCCTGCCGGTGGCAGGTTCCGCTTTCAGACATCTCTGCATAAAAATAAGGAACTATTATGTCAGATTTTGTACAGGTTGTGCGTCAAAAAGTGACGGAAAATCCCAGTGTCATGCTGATGAGTCTGGCCAAGGAGCTCGGCAGGCCAGAGGCAGAGGTTGTGGCGGCATTGCCGGAAGAAATGCGTGTGCACGCAAGCAAAAATGACTTTGGAGCAATATGGGCAGCCATGACTGGTTGGGAATCCAGCACTTTTATAACAATAGGCTGTGGCGGCGTTGTGGAAGTTGAAGGCAAGCTGCCGCAAGGCAATTTTATGCACGGCATGTTTAACCTGACGGACAGGCAATGTCCCTTGGGTGGGCATCTGTTCATTAACAAGCTTGAGCACATCTGGTTTGTATCCAAGCCATTCTTTAATAAAGAAAGCCATTCTGTGCAGTTTTTTGATGCTGCAGGCGATCAGATGTTCGCGGTTTATCTTGGACGGAACGAACAGCGTGAAATCATTCCTTCGGTCAAAGAAGCGTATATGCACATGCGTAGCGAATTTGCTGTATAGACAAGAATACGGTGTTCCGGCGAAGCCATCTATTTTGTGAACATAAGCCACGCTGGGTTTGTATGCAGGTTTAGCGCCCGGAATGTGCATAGTACTGTGCGATTTGTGATGTGGCGATCATATGGCAGTTGAATAATGGAGCGAAGCCGCTGCATCTCAGTGGATGCATCCGACGTTTTGAGCCGCACGGCTTCAAGGCGCGCGACGATTGAGGACGTATCAACATCATCCTCTGAAAGGGCCATCAGCAGGCGTTCAAGTCGGATAATCTCTTCTTGGTTGGCAAAAAATTCATCCCGGGTCTTTCTGAATGGTTCTGTCACGCCAGACATATCTATGCCCTTTGCAGACAGTGATCCGAGTGCCCGATCAAGGGCCGCGATTTCTTCCTTGGCAGACTCCACGGATTCCACGAGGTCGCGCCCGCCTTGTGTGCCACCAGAGGCAAAGGCATCATCAAGTGATGTTTGGCTTATGCCTGCAAGCTTCGCTCGGCTGCTGAGTGCCGTTCTGGACATCTGATCGAGGGCAGAACTATATTTTTCTATAACGCCAGTAGACTTTGCGATCTCCAACGGCAGCTTGCCAAAGTCAGTCATGAAGTCATTTTGAAGGCGTGTAAGGCTGCTAATTTGCTTGCCGACTGTAGACATGGCCGCTTCATAGGTTCCGGCGATGCGCTCACCAGCTTCCATCACAGCATTAGTGCGGGCCTGTACTTTCTCCTGTTCCGTAAGTTCAGCCGTGGTTTTTCCAACCTGTGTAGCCATTTTGGCGTAAGCTTGCTCGAAATTGACGCTAACGCCGATTGTGCGAAGAACATCTGTTTGCGCGCTCTGAATTCCGTGGACAAGCCGTTCAAAGGCTTCGGAACTGTTCGTTCCACCAATTACGGCAGCGTCCTGAGCAATACGGGCAAGGGCGGGGGTTTGCGTTATGTCCACCTGCGCTTGCAAGAGCTGTGTCATGGTTTTGCGGGCTTCAACGCCAGCAATACCCATGCGCCGTAGTGCGCTTACGTTTTTGTCAATTTCAACGGCTGAATAGCCGCTAACCTTGCCCACCTGTTGGACAACAACGCCAAGGGTTTCATAGGTCGACGCTATATCAAAGGACTCAGATGCGAAGTCTTTGATCTTTGCCACGGAATAAAGCCCGGCAAAGCCCGCTCCAATTTTGCCAAGGCCCATACCGAAGACATTGAAGCTATCTACCTTCTGAATTGAGGCTATTTCACCCTTCAGCATCTTGAGTCGTTCGCGCATGGCGTCATAAGCGCGCGAGACATCTTGGGCAGTGGAATTGGCGTCTTTCTTGATGTCTCGGAAGGCAGAAACGACGGTCTTCATCTCTGCGGCTACGGACGTAATAGAGCGAGAGCGCAAAGTCTGCCATGCGTTGTTAACCGCATTGCCCATCTCCTTTGCAGACTTTGTTGTGCTGTCAATGGCATCACCAACAGCCCTAGCGGCCCTTGCGCTCTCTACTTCGCCTTTGGAGTTAAATTCAAGGATGATCTGGGCTGTTGGGGCCATATTTTTTACCCTCGTATTGCATAATCTTTGTTAAGCACGCCGCGCTTCTTTTCTCCACGCACCGTTGGCTGCCACCAATAACGACCAGTGGCCTTACCCATTAAGGGCTTGTCTGCCGTGTACTCTTTGAAATGCCCACGGCACAGATGCACACGCACCATGCCTTTTGCAGGGCCATGATGTTTGTTATCTGCAGCTCGACGTGATGCTTGTGGATGGACTTCAAGGATTTTATATTCACTGATGGGAAACTTATTGCGGAGGGTGCGTTTTTTATTCAAGCGGGCAGGGGCGGGGACGGTGGACGTGCTGACATTTTTGCATGACAGAAGTAGCAAGGTGATATGGGAGACAGAGCATCCAGTGATGAAAAAGGACGCATATTTAGAAATATCATGCTCCTCTTCGTCTGTATCACAGTAACGCCCTGTTATTTCAGCGCTGTCAAAACAAAACTCTCCATATAGGGCGCTATACTGCCATTTTTCTTCTGAACTGCTGTTGAACAAAAAAGGGAGAATGATGTAAGAATCTACCCCGCCTTCTTTCCTGTATATTAACGTTAAAGATCTCTGGTTAGACGTTTCACCATTATAGTCTAGCTCGAACAGGCACGTATCATAAGGCATGCGTAGGTCTGATGGGCACAGCGCGCTTGTTTTTGCCATCACCAATGGCTTTGCAAGATGAGAAATGTCCGTGGCGCTTCCCAAATAAAAGGAAATCGCCTCATTCAGCTTTTCCCGGGCCTCAAGGATGATGGGTGGCAAGTTGTCATGTTCCGCCAAGGCTTCCTGTAGTTTATGCTTCCACATGATACACCTTTACTGTGTTTGCCCCCTGTGACTGCCATGGACAAAGGTGTAAAACCACGACAGCCACAGAAGGACGTGAAGTCGCTTAGCTAGGGCGACTATTTTGTCAAAAGCGTAGCATGGGTTTTCGTCCACCACGGCCTTAGTGTGTTCTCCGGTGGGCAAAAGCGACACTAAGGGGGCTTGACGGCTTTTTGCTACGCCTCGATTTTGCGGAAAGCGTAGCATGTGGATTTGGCTGCGTGCAGCTCTGTACAGCTAGGGACAGCTCAGAGCAGCCAAACAGGGGATTGACACGATACGCTTGCACTACGGAAAGCGTAGCATGGGTTTTGCGGGGTCAGAGTCGGAACGGGAATATACCGGGTTATTCCGGCAATAAGGGGGATTGACAGAGGGGAGATACTCAATGGTGAACGCTTTTGGAGCAGCAAAGGATACTGCAAAAGTATGTAGATAAAATTATTTATTATGTTATATGTCGACACATAAGAATCCATTGCAGGAGGGAATATGCCAAAAATTCATGATAAATCTCCGTTGTCATATCATTTTTGCATGTTAGCCCAAGCGTCCCTACTTGAAAGAAACTTCGATGATTCGATAGAGAACTGTTTTCGTGCGATCAAATACGCCCCTGGCAACTGGAGAGGGTACTACTTGCTAGCATTGAACTTTTACGAAGTTGGCAACTATGAAGACTTGTTAGCGTTATCAGAACAAGCAATTGTTTTTTTTGAAGACCGCACAGAGATACAATGGGTATATATCCGCGTGTTAATTTTATACGGCAAGCTGGATAAAGCACAAAAAAAGTTAAATATATATTTTGATAGAAACAGAGACCCCATGCTCGAAGCGGAGCAGATCTATCTTTATTTAGTCTCTGGAGATAACGATAAAGCATTTGTAGCGATAGATGATTATGTTGCTAAAAATAAAAACAGCAATATTGTTGATAACTTTAAAGATATTACAGTTAATAATATTTTATGTAGAGTTCATTCTTTGTTTAATACAAGGATTAGTGGAGATGAAGTTATATGTGTTATATCGCGTAAAGATCAGTACAATGAAATTTTATATCTTTGTAAAAAAGCAATTTCACTTATTGATAATGAGCGTACAAGATTATATCTCAATTATGTTAAAAGTTTTGGTAGATATGTATTCAATCTTAGGCATAAAAATAAAATTGCTTTGTTAATCGCAGCAGCCGTATTTGTCGCTTACACAAAAGGTGTAGATATAAAATCTATAGCAGTTTCAGCCTCTTTTATTGTAGTATCTCTCTTGTTTTGCTTTCAGAGAACGTATTCTTTGGAAATGGAAGCAGTTACCCAACTAGAACCTGATCGGTTCATGCTTATTTCAGAACTTAGTAAGTTTTCAGGCGTATTGGAATCTTCTAATTTTTGTGAAGCTATTTTTGATTCAGAAAATGAATCTTTACGATAAATGAGGAGGAGAAAAATGCGTAAGTGTCATGATTGTGATAGTATCGTGGCTGCCGAGGACAACATTTGTAAAAATTGTGGCGCGCCTCAAAATACTATAGAAATGGAGGTTGAAAAGAATCCTCCATATAGGTCGCGTTTTTTATTGCTTTTCTATACGTGGATGGGAGGGATGCTTGGTGCACATCTAAAATTTCTCGGATATGACGAAGAAGCAAGTGAGATGAGAAGAAATAATAACCCAATTTTATTAATTACTATATTTACTAACCCATTAGTTGCTATAGGAGTTTTTGCAAGAATGGTCATTATACAATCAACAGTGCCTTTCATGGTGATGTTTGGATGGTATAGAAATGACGCAAACGGTTATCCAGTCAGATATTGCAAGCCAAATCAGAAAAAAAATCATTCAAGTAATAGTCATTAATGCGCTACTGACAAATATAACCTAATTTGAGTAATCCGCTTTAGTTGTGACGTAGAGAGTCGAGGCTTTGAACTCGACTCTCTATGTACCCATTAACCCGGCCACTGGCCCCGCATCGCCTGCTGCTTCATGATTTCGATTCCCAAAAGCATCTTTGCGATGTACTCAATAAGCTCTTCCTGACTGCGGCCCTCTACAACGCTCTTTGCGAGCAGATAGCGGTCACATTTGCCGGGGATGCCGTTGAACGATGGCGTTACAAGATCCATTCCCGTTTCAGATGGCATTTGGACCTGTTTTTTTACATTTGACAAACTAGGTGATTGGCTATGAATGAAGAATTACATACTACCACGATCCAGAGCCTAATATTAAAAACCCTTTTGAGCAGAAAAATTATTTCTCCTGTGAAGCTTGGAGAGATTAATGGGCACACTATTAGAATTGATGGGATTGCTGATTGTAACGTTTCCTATCATATAGAATGCAATAATCCGAAAGATATTGTCATGAATTCAAAAGTTTTTGGATATATGTCTGAAGATATAAGGAAAATGACAATAGAAATAATTAAAGATATCATTTTGATATCAGGCATGACAGAATCATCAGCGCACAGTTGGCTGGAAGGCCAGTTGCATAAAATAGGCACGGAAAAAAACGAATAGTGTTGCCCTCGCGTGCTTATGCTTCAGAGCCCGGCCCAGGTATTCCCCTAGGCCGGGCGTCCTGCTATGGGAAGGTATCGACAAACCTTTAGCAGGAGATTGAAAGATGCCTGTCCTTCCTAGCTGCCTTCCGAATGGTGAAAAAGAAAGAATAGACGTTCTCACAAAGATCACGGCTGTTGCTGCGAATATTTATTGCACTGGCAAGGCCCATAATGAGACTGATGCCGTGGACGCTGCTTTCATGCTTTACAATGAGGTAGTATCCCGCATGGACGAACACGCAAAACAAAACAAGGGAAGCGTCAGATTCGGGTTTTAACCCTAGTCATTTGGCATATAGCGCCCTGCAAGAAACGCCCGTTTGTCGCAGGTATAGACCGCTTCTTGTAGGGCCGCTTTCACTACGTCCATCGAAAGACCACGGCAAATATCAAGCATCTCATTTGCCAGCCTTGAAACCATTTGGGCGCGTTTTTCTGCTTCCGAAAGCAATTCACTAGCGCGGCACTTTTCACTATGTCTTTCCATTTCTATTTCTCCCGCCCCTCACCGAGGGGCTTTTTATTTCTCTTTTTCCCGCCTGCGCGCCGCTTCTTCTCTGCGGTACTTGATGGCGATGCGGTCAATCTCTTTAACGCGCCACTCCATGCCGAGCGGGTCAGTGCTGCGCTCACATGCTCCGCAGATTGATTCTAGGCGCAGATTCAGCGGCAGCCCGCCCATTGTGTCCAGGTCGCGCCCGAATGTGTCCAGATCGGAGAATATGGCCCACGCTTCTGCATTGCGCTTTGTTATCTCGGTGGGTCGGGGGCATGTGGCACACGGCGGGGCGTCGCCGTTCATCTCGTTCAGTTCCCGGCAGTCCTCGCATGAGGGGTTAGCCGGGTTGCCGTACCACTCGACCCACCGCGTTAGTTTTTTTGTTCTTCCAGAATACCGATGCGGGCCACGGCACGGATGCGGAGCAGCAAGCCGCTGGCAAACTCAGGGTCGCACTCGCACAACTCCTTAATGACTTCAGGCGTGCAGGGCAGTTCTTTCCCGGCAGCGTCGTAGAAGCCCGCCCAATCCGTGATGCAGGTTTGCAGCATCTTGCGGTTAAAAATGGACATGGACATGTTGTCGTCTGCGCCGCCTTCCTTGGCGGCTTCGTCACGCAGCTTGAACATGGTCGATTCTGTCAAAGGCTTGATGGTCACGCCTTCGCTTTTGTCCTCGGTGTACGGGATGAAAAAGCGGGAATCGCGGTAAGCGTCGGTCAAAATACGGGGCATGCTGATTACTCCTGCACGATGATAAGGCTGTCGTTGCCCTTGGTTCCAAGGATGGCCCCGGTGCGCGTCAGGGTCACAAAGCTGTCGCTTTCTTCAACGGTGGGCATGTTGAACTTCACGCGAGGCATGACCAGAGACAGGGAGGCTCCAGCCTTGTTGCCAAGCACAATATGCACAGGCAGCTCGTAGCCGTCATAGCCGCGCTTGAACTCCACGGCGTCCTTGGCGCGGAAATACAGCCCATTGGTCATGGACAGTTCACGCATGCCATCAGCGTTTTCGCCGGGGTATTCGTCGCCAATTTCGGAGGTGAAGGATGTAGGTGTGCCGATGGTGATACTGCCCTCGGTCAACTTGCCAGCCTTGCCGCCCACAAATACGCGGGTGTCTGCGCTTTGCAGGGCCGTACCAATGGGTGTGGCATCCGGCAGCCAGGGATCAATCTTGTCGTCCATAGCCCAACCTGTGGGGGCAGGGGACACGGTGATGGTTCCGGTTTCATAGTTCACAGCAGTGATGGTGTAGCCAGCGCCGGAATTGTCGTCGTTTTTGGTGGTATTCTTGATAATGCCGCCCACGCTGTAGGCTTCAGCAGCCTTTTCGCCTTCGGAAGTTTCCACGGTCAAAACGGCCCCAACAGGCGCAGATGTCAGGATGGAGCTACCGCACCAGCCCATTTGCCGGAAACCTATGGTAAAGTCGCAGTGCTGCCCGCCGTCCTTGCTCTGCGGAACGGTGGCCGCAGTGACCACGCCACCAGATGCAAAGCGCACCGTGTGGTCATTTTTAAGCCAGATTGAAATGGTGGGGCGGCAGTTGTCCTGAATGTAGACGCGGCTGGCGAGTGTGATTACGTCCTCGGCATCATGAGCCGCAGCCGTGGTGCTGGCGAAACCGCGCACGCAGTTGGTCAGGGCCGTCACAGTCCCGTTGGTGTCAGTGGTCACGCCAAGGTAGCGCATCTTTTCCGAACCAATGGTCACAACGCCACGCGGGGGCATGATTCCGCCCGTAATGTCAGCAATCGGAATGGTTGTGGCAGAGACGGTAGCGCCACCAGTGCCAACCTTGGCAAGAACAGTGTTTGGTTCCTGCACAGTGCCCATAAGCGCGGAAAACAGGTCATGCCCCTGCATCTTGGAGCCGTCAGCGGGCGGGCGCACAATCATGGGGATACTGGCCTCGCCAGCGCCAAGGGCATTTTTGAACTGGTCGATTACGTCCAGCGTGCCCGTCAGTTCGTCAGAGTTGGTGTACTCAGGAGCTTGGTTCAGCGTGGCAGAGCCCGCTGGCAGAACATAATTCGCCGCCGTGGGGCGTTGCAGCGTGCCGGAAACGTCTTCCAGCGCGACAAAAACTTGCTGGATGCGGGCGCTGGCGACTGTGGAGCAGCTTTTAGCCATAAATCACCTCGTTAATTACTGGCCCACGTCTGCCACGGTATTGTGACCAGCAGGGCAATGCGTTTATCCGGTGTAGTCCCGGCGTTCATGGTGTAGGGAAAATCGCAGTATATGCCTCCACCTGACGCCAACATGAGCGGGGCGGCGCTGTGCTGCGCGAAATGTTTTTCAACCGTCTCAGCGGCGTTCCAGTGCGTTTTCTGGCTGGTTCCCTTGAGCGCCGACAACGTGACCTGATACACTCCGTTACGCACAGCCAGCGCGCCCGGCCCGCCCAACTCGGCCCCTGTCTTTCGGTCAGGGTTAAGCGCCGATATGACCATGATTTTCTTGGCATCAGCGTCAAAGTCCTGCATGGGCGGCACTATGGACACCGTTCCGTCAACCTGTAGAGCAGCAAGGGCCGTCTGTAGCTCTGTGGAGAAGGCGGTTTGGATTTCCGCAAGGGTAGGGCAAGGAGTGCTCATAGTTTCGCCGCCAGTGCCGTGAGCTGTTGATTCAAGCGTTGGATGAACAATGCGATGAATCCACTCGGTGCTTGTGCCGACCAACCTGCCTCAAGAGCAAGGATGTATTCAACATTGTTGCAGATGTAGATCACGTCAGCCTGTGAAAGTTGCTCAACCGGGACTGACGCCAGTGCCCTTGTGACGGCTCCTGTGCCTTTGTATTCATCCCACTGTGCCGATGTCGGAACCCACTCTGTCGGTGCTGTGCCGATTTGCCAGCCAGCACGGGCGCGACCTGTGTCCACTGGTGTTTGTTGCACCAGCGTGCCG
>NZ_JASGDK010000038.1:0-5539 GCF_047607245.1 Desulfovibrio sp. | reverse complement strand
GTCAACAATTGCGGTCAGATATGGCACAGATTGTTCAAACGCAAGCTGTTGGCCTGCAAGCTGTAGTTACAGGGCTGCAAGACTCGCTTGGCATCATCGCACAGGATAATCGACTTGCGCGCTATACCGCCCTTTATGAAGCAGAACCGGGCAACCCTGCTGTTCTGCGCTCCAAAGAAGCTCTGGAAGCGGATGATGTTCTGGCGGGGCTTGTCAATGCGTCGGATAATCTTGCCTACAGCGGTTTTATTACGCCGGAAGGGAAAGTAATTGCCCATCATGTAAGCGGTCAGAGTGGCCCCAGCAAGTCTGTTGGTTCAGACTTTTCCAATCGTGCGTATTTTAAGGAAGCCATAAAAGATAAAACCGTCATTGCGGATATAATCAGCGCCACCACAGGGCTGCCATCCACCGTGATTGCTATGCCCGTAAAGCGCGACGGCAAGGTTATCGCTGTTGTTACTGTTGGCACAGACAACGTAAATCTGGCAAACGCCACCAGCAACCGAATCAAGGTGGGCGAAAAGGGCTTTGCTTTTGTGTACGATTCCACTGGTCAGGTTGTGATGCATCCCGACACCAAGGCTCTTGCCCGAAAAGATGGGGACAAGCCGTATGTGCAGAAAATGCTCGCGGAAAAGCAGGGGCGCGCCATCTACACTGACAGCAAGGGCGATGAAAAATCTATCTATTTTGAATCGTTGCCTGAAGAAGGGTGGATAGTTGCGCTTGAGGTGGACCGCGAGGAAATTGCGGTTCCTATCAAAAAAATGCTCGCTAACTCCCTGATGATCGCAGGCGCCTGCATCTTGCTCGTGGGGCTCATGATTATTCTTTCTGCGCGCGGCATTGTGCGTATGGTCGGGGGATTCTCGGGCATGGCCGAAGCTGTGGCTGCCGGGCGTCTTGAAACAGGTGCAGCCGAAGCCTTGTTGCTGGCGCAAGCCCACAAACGCAAAGACGAATTCAGCGTGCTGGGGCAGGGTATGGAACGTATGGTGGGCAATATTAAAGGCCTGCTTGCAGAAAGCGAGCAAAAAACACTGGCCGCCGAAGAAGCAACCGTTCAGGCGCAGCAGGCGACTCTTAAGGCAGAAGAAGCCGCCCACCGGGCCGAAAGTGCGAAGCGTGAGGGCATGCTGGCTGCCGCTGGCCAGCTGGAAGGCGTGGTGTCTATTATTTCTTCCGCATCCAGCGAACTTTCTGCCCAGATTGAGCAGTCGGACCGTGGCGCGCTAGAATCCGCCCACCGCCTCAGCGAAGCTGCCACTGCAATGAATGAAATGAACGCTACCGTGCAGGAAGTGGCACGCAATGCCTCAACGGCGGCCAATGTGTCTGCTGAAACCAAGGCCAATGCCGAAAACGGGGCCGTCATCGTGCAGAACGCCTTGCAAAGCATTGATCAGGTTCAAAAGCTCTCTATGGAGCTTAAAGATGATATGTCTCAGCTCAACGAACACGCCCAGTCCATCAGCAAGATCATGAACGTCATTTCTGATATTGCCGACCAGACAAATCTTTTGGCACTTAATGCCGCCATTGAGGCCGCCCGCGCTGGCGATGCCGGGCGGGGCTTCGCCGTTGTGGCCGATGAGGTGCGCAAGCTGGCTGAAAAAACGATGGCATCTACCAATGATGTGGGCAATGCCATCAAGTCCATTCAGGAAAGCTCGTCTCAAAGTGTTGCCGCAATGAACAAGGCCTTGCAGGAAGTGGAAACCGCTACCAAGTTTGCCAGCCAGTCCGGTGAGGCGTTACAGCAGATTGTCAGCAATGTCGAAGCCACGGCTGATCAGGTGGGGGCCATCGCCACTGCCAGCGAAGAGCAGTCTGCCGCCAGTGAAGAAATCAACATGTCCATCGTTCAGGTGAACGACATGTCTGCGCAAACGGCTCAGGCTATGGCCGAAGCCAACCGGGCCGTTAGTGAACTGGCGCGGCAGGCTCAGGCCCTCAATAACCTGATCGTTGAAATGAAGCAGGGCTAGTTTTTTTGGAATTGTCACGCAAAAGCCCCCGGCATTGATATGCCGGGGGCTTTTAGTCTGAAGCAGAATAACTTTGAACTGCGGTATAATTTGAAATTGTCATTCTGCTGAAAAATGTAATTTCTGGCGTGCCCACGCCTTGCTGCTGCGGCGTGCTGCACTCTCGGACAGCGCTGGACATCTTAACTTTGAAAAGTCCAAAGATTATGGATTCTCTTTCGTGTCAGCCATTGATTTATTGGCACATTCACTGAAATACTGTTTATTTTTCTCCAAAAAATATTCCAGATTTTTTTCCTGCATTGCATGCCACAGGTCAAAAATATCTGAATATCTTTTGCCTGATAAAAGTACATTGAGCAGCTTGCAAAAATCTTCGGCTTTATTTTTTTTAGAAAAATGAAAACTGAAATCTCCGTCGCAAACTTCAAAATGAAGCTCGTCTTTATTGGCCTCAGGCGCGCTTAAATTAACCACTCTATATGCCATAGCGTACTCACGGTTAGCGTTTGTTTTGGCTGCTTTGTTGCTCTGTGCTCAAGGTGTGCAGGCAGGGTAACGTATACAGCTCTGCGGCGTCATTAGTTTTTTTGAACAATATTTTACTGTGCCAACCCCCACGCCTCAGTCGATCGAGTTCGCGTACATAATGCCGTTTGTAAATCAGTGCCGGCCGCGCCAGTACCACGCGTAGACAATACTATGACAGCTTCGCATAACCTGTGCCGCCAATGGGCAACCTGACTGTGCCCGTCGTGGGCAGTCGATGTCAGCCGTGTGTAAGGCTGTACCAACCGTGCACAGCCGATGCCGACCGCGCAACCCGCTGATGTCTGATTTGCCAAAGGGCAGGGCCGCGCGGTTTTTTTGATGGCTGCTGCGTCCTCAAAGCGTTGCTAAAACAAAAATGCCTTTACGAATTTCTTCGTAAAGGCTTGATTCTTCTCTGGAGCGGGAAACGGGATTTGAACCCGCAACCTTCAGCTAGGGAAGCTGACACTCTCCCGTTGAGTTATTCCCGCAAAAGTGGAGCGGGAGACGGGATTTGAACCCGCGACTTCAACCTTGGCAAGGTTGCACTCTACCACTGAGTTACTCCCGCATGGTCTGCGAAACGGCGAAGCGTAAAAATCCTTTTTGGAGGCGGCATCCAGATTTGAACTGGAGATGGAGGTTTTGCAGACCTCTGCCTTACCACTTGGCTATGCCGCCAGCAAAAAATTTGGAGCGGGAGACGGGATTTGAACCCGCGACTTCAACCTTGGCAAGGTTGCACTCTACCACTGAGTTACTCCCGCTCAGCGAGGTATGCTTTTACGTGTATTGACCCTGAGTGTCAAGCATTGTTCCACAATTTTTGAAAAGTTTTATTTTTTCCATCGTACTGACAGTCCTAAAAAACCTAATAATCCGCATGAAAAGCCAGTGTGAGCGAAAGAAGGCATAGGGCGAACCGCCGTGAAAACGGTTCGCCCTCAATTTTGCGTCATGCGCCAGACTCGTGCGGTTAATCCTTGCCGCGTTGATCAACTATGCGCTGGGCCTTGCCTTCCGAACGCTGGATGGAGCGCGGCTCCATCAGGCGCACCTTGGCCGTGACACCTAGGAATTCCTTGATGTTCTTTTGCAGACGGTTTTCAAGCATCTGGAGCTTGCGAATCTCGTCGGCAAACAGGGTGTCGCTGACTTCCACACGCACTTCCAGCGTATCCAGATTGTTAACCGTGCCCACAATGATCTGGTAGTTGGGCGTGAGTCCGTCGCTTTCCATAAGCAGACCTTCGATCTGCTGCGGAAAGACGTTGACCCCGCGTATGATGAGCATGTCGTCACTGCGGCCCTGCAAACGCGAAATACGCACGTGGGTGCGGCCACAGCTACACGGCGTGTAGTTCAGGCTGGTGAGGTCGCGGGTGCGGTAGCGAAGCATGGGGATGCCCTCTTTGGTGAGGGTGGTCAGCACCAGCTCACCCACCTGACCAGGGGGCAACTGCTCGCCAGTTACCGGGTCAATGATTTCCGGCAGGATGTGGTCTTCCCAAAGGTGCATGCCGCACTTGGCTTCCACGCACTCCATCGCCACGCCCGGCCCCATAATTTCAGAAAGGCCATAGATGTTCATAGCATCTATGTTCATTTTTTCTTCAATGTCTCGCCGCATGGCTTCTGTCCAGGGTTCGGCCCCGAAGATGCCTATGCGCAACGGCAATTCGCGAAAGTCCACCCCGGCTTCCTGCGCGGCTTCCCACAAGTGCAGGCCGTAGGAAGGCGTGGCGCACAATACAGTGGCTCCAAAATCGCGCATGAGGTGTGCCTGTCGGCGTGTGGCCCCACCGGAAGCCGGAACAACGGTGGCCCCGATGCGCTCCGCGCCATAGTGCGCGCCAAGCCCGCCAGTAAAAAGGCCATAGCCATAAGCCACGTGCACCACGTCTGAGCGGGTGACGCCCGCGGCGGCCATGCTGCGGGCCATAAGCTCGGCCCAGTTTTCAAGGTCGCGGGCGGTATAGCCCACCACCACGGCCTTGCCTGTGGTGCCGCTGGAGGCGTGCAGGCGCACTATGTGGTCGCGCGGCACGGCAAAAAGTCCGAAGGGATAGTAATTGCGCAGGTCCTGCTTTTCGGTAAAGGGCAAAAGCTTCAGGTCGGCCAAAGATTTGATGTCGGCAGGGGTGATGCCTACCTCGTCAAAGCGTTTGCGATAGAAGGGCACGTTGGCGTAAACGCGGTCGCACAAGTCGCGCAGACGGCGCAGTTGCAACACTTCCAGTTCTTCGCGGGGCAGGGTTTCCTGTTTGATATTGAAAAGCACGACCCTCTCCTTATAATAGCTGGCATTCGGCGGCACGGGCCGTCATAAAAGAGAAAAAATGGTTTTATAGTATGTAAACCCTTTCCGGTATGCCGCAATGTCCGCACCGGGTCAACAAAAACGGGGGGTGAAGCCCGGGTGGCGCACCGCGAATTGGTTGAAAAAACAGCAAAAATATAAGATCCGCTGATCTGGGGAAAAAGTCGCGGCATCGGCGGCAGCGCCTGCAGACGGCTGTGGCAGTGCGGTTGGCAGGCGTGGGGCATGAGGCGATAGCACCGGGAAGCCATTGCCCTTGACGCGGCTTTGCGATATGTGCTTGCTATGGAAAATAATCACCCCAATACGACCCCCGGGGGCCGCGCCCCCAAACAGTTTTCAGACGTTCCCGTCAGCCACAAGGCGGCGGAAGTGGCCCAATGGCTTGAAGAACACAAGGCCCTGCGTGTGGTTTGTCTTGATCTTGAAGAGCAAGGCGGCTTTGCCGATGCCCTGATCATCGCCAGCGCCGGTTCGGTGCGTCATGCCCAAAGTCTCGCCGATGGCGTGAGTTTGATGTGCCGTGAGAAAAACTATGAATTCCTGCGCACGGAAGGTTACGCCACCGGACAGTGGATACTGGTGGATATGAACGATATAATCGTTAATATCTTTCAGGAGCCCGTGCGCGACCTCTATGCCCTCGAAGCCCTGTGGGGGCATGGTTCCGGAGCTGCCAAAACCGCCGGGCAAGAAG
>NZ_JASGDK010000037.1:0-4470 GCF_047607245.1 Desulfovibrio sp. | reverse complement strand
TATAGATATGGGCCTGGGGGTACAGGCGGCACAAAGACTCCAATACTTTTTCGCCCCCGCCCATATTGACGAGCCAGTAATGCACAATGGCTACGCGCACGTTTGTTCCTCCGTATTCATCTATCGTCAGCAGGGAAGGTCAGTGTTTTTTTAGCAGTTTGGCTTTGAGAGTGTGTACTTTCAAAGTTTAAGATGCATTTGTTGCGACGCTTAACCGCACAAATAAATAGCTATGCTGTTTTTGCGATAGTCGTTGCGGTACCGAAAGTTATAAAAATAGCCTGCGTCTTTACGCGTGCGGCCTTTCACCGTAGCTTCGCGGTAGCCCGAAGGGCTCACGAATGGCAATTGCGTGGAGCCGTCTGTGTTGCTACACAAGCGGTCTTCAACCATTGCTTACGGCACAATTTTTACGGCTGAACGCAACTGTCGAAGCTGCGTTCACGCTGTCCACAGCGGGCGTTTTTTCGTAGCTTTAACCGTATTTCAAAGTGAAAATGTACTGGCTGAGAATAGCAGCACTCTTGCCGCCCGTAAACCGCCTATTTTACAGTAAAGGCCCCGAAATTGTTTTCCGGGGCCTTTACTGTATTTTGCCTGAATAACGCGTCTTCTTGGCGCCGATGAACTTTGAAATGTGTCGTATTTCAAAATGCTCATTCTAACCAAAATGCAATTTTTGTCAGAATCCACGCCTCGTTGCGGCACGCCGCACCCTTGTGCAGCGCTAGAACATGCAAATTCTTTCAAAACTTACATGTTCTAGAATTCCGGCACATCAGCAGGTTTTCCTGCCTTGACCTTATCCAGATAGACAGCCCACGCTTCACCGATGGCAAAGAGGCGGTCTCTGGGGATAGCAGCGCAGTCGTAGGTGAGTAGCACGGAGCCGCTTACTGGGTTGCATTCCACGGAAATGACCCCGGCAATGGCTTTCATACGAGCCTCAGCCAGGGCTGCCACAGCTTCATTGTGCAGGGCAGGGTGGCGTATGCGTACTCGGCCATCTACGAAACTGCGCACATATTTAAGAAGATGTAGGGTGCTCAAAATGGCTCTCCTCGCCCGGCAGGGCTTTTCTGGGCAAATTCGGGCGCATGGCATTGAGGGCAACGCCCAGTGTGGTGACATTATGCAGCAGAGCTGAAACTCCAGGGCCCATAAACATAAAAAGGCCGCCCAGCAGGAAGGCGCTGTTAAGCGTCAACGTAGCCACAAAGTTGAAATGAATGCGGCGTAGCGTGCGCCTACCCAACAGACGGGCGTTAACAAGCCCTTCAAGATTGGGGTGGGTCAACAGTACGTTGGCCACCTCGCGGGCCAGATCCGTGCCGTCACTCATGGCGACGCCCACGTGTGATGCGGAAAGTGCCGGGGCATCATTGATGCCGTCGCCAACCATAAGCACTTTGCAGCCCTGTTCTGTCAGCTCCTGAATAATACGGGCTTTGTCTGTAGGCAGCACTTGCGAGCGATATTCACTGATGCCTACACGGGCAGCTACGGCACGGGCCGTGCGTTCATCATCACCCGTCAGCATGAGAATGCGGTTAAAGCCCAGGCCGCGGAGCTCTTCGACCACACGGGGAGCTTCTGGGCGCATGGGGTCCTCGATGGAAACCATGCCAGCGACTTTGCCGTCTTCGCTCATGAAGAGCAAAGAACGCCCCATGCTGGTCTGTTCGTCAATCGCTTCGGTCAGAACCGAAAGGTCAACCCCTTCGTCATGCTCTATATAATGGCGGCTGCCCACGCGCATTTTTTTCCCGTACAGGGACGAAGCCACGCCGTGCGCAACGACATATTCCACATGGGCATGCTCTTCGGCGTGCTGAAGGCCTTCTTCATCGGCCTTGCGCACGACGGCGCGGGCCACGGGATGAGGAAAGTGTTCCTCAAGGCAGGCCATGACGCGCAATACCTCGGTACGGTCAAAGCCCGGCGCGGGAAAAACTTCCACCACTTCTGGGCTGGCCTGGGTGAGGGTTCCTGTCTTGTCAAAGACCACAGTGTCGGCTTCATTGAGGGCTTCAAGGTAGCGGCCACCCTTGATGGCCATGCCATGCCGTGCGCCTTCGCGCATAGAGGCAAGCACTGCCAGCGGGGTCGCCAGCTTCAGCGCGCAGGAGTAATCCACAAGCAGCACGGAGGCTGCACGGCGAAAGTCGCGCGTAAGCAGCCAGACAAGAGCGGCCAGTCCAAAGGTGAAGGGCACGGCCATGTCGGCGAGGCGCTCGTACTTGCCTTGGATGCCCGCCTTGAGCGATTCAGATTCTTCAATAAATTTGACAACCTGACGAAGTCTTGTGCCGTCGCCCACATGACGGGCGCGAATAACAAGACGGCCTTCTTCCACAACCGTGCCAGCGAATACTGACGCGCCAGTGGTGCGCTTGACGCCCAGCGGTTCACCCGTCATTGACGACTGGTTAACCACTGCGCAGCCTTCCTCAACCATACCGTCTACGGGAATGCAGCCTCCGTCGCGCACAACGACCAGATCGCCTTCTTTCACCTGCGCCAGGGGAACGGATATCTCGGTTCCCTCGGCCAGCAGCCATACGTTTTCCACGTTGAGGGCCAGGCTTTCGGTGAGTGTGGCCATGGAGCGGCGGCGCGTCCAGTATTCCAGCGTTTCACCAAGGCCCAGCAACAGGGTGAGCAGGCTGACTGTGCGGAAGTCGCGCATGACAAGCGACGCGCCGATAGCGGCTGCGTCCAGCACATCCACGTTGAGCGCGCCGCGCAATACAGCCCGGACGCCTTTGAAAAGAAAAGGAACTGCACTGACAACGCTGTTAACAACGCGCAGGGCCATAGGCAGCAAGGGGCGCACAAAAATATACTGAAAAACGGGCATTAGCCCCTCAGTCAGTGTCGCTTCTCCTGGTTCGGGAGTGGGATCGTCTCCCAGTGCAGCCAGCGGGCCATCCTCGCCACCAGCTCCGACAAAGAGGGTCAAAGCTGTTTCGCGGCAATCTTCATTTTCAAAGAAAAAGAGCAAGCTGCCCAGACGGGGATTGACGCTTACCTCGCTTATGCCAGGCAGCGTGGCCAGCGCACCAGCCAAGGCTTCGGCTTGCGCCATGCCAAGGGGGCCAGAGGCGCGCACGCGCATTCTGCCGGAATCAGGCGTGGTTAGACCACGCAGCTCATGAACAATATAAAAACGCATGCGCGCGCTCCTGTTCCATATATAAATTGAATCTGTGCGATGGGGGTGACCCCTTGGGAAGTACAACTGCGCGCGTTCGCACGAATTGAAGCGAAGCACTTGCCTGCCTGACCTGATAAATGACGGGCAGGCGTAGTGGTTGGGTACAAAGCTTGCGGTCAGCCACTGTTGGCAGTGTGCAGTTGTCTTGGACGCCGGAATAGTCAATTTTAAGATTGACTATTCCGGCACCGGACATTTTCGTGGCAGGCTCACTCGTCGCTACACGCTACAAATGCAGAGAGCGGGCAAAAACTTGCGCCAGAGCGGGACTTGCCGTGCAAAATTGGTCTAGGCTTCAGCCTTGTCCTTGGTGGCCTTACGCTTGTCAGAAGCCATACGAGCTTCAGCCGTAAGGTCTTCCACATCTTCTTTAAGGGCTTCAACCTTGGTCAGCAGGGCATCTTTAACGTCAATGCCGCGGCTGATAAGGTCAGTTGCCAGAGGTTTGAAATCAAGCTTGCCGCGGCTCACAGCCGCAGTGCCCACCGCGCCGACAATCAGACCACCCAGAAACCAAAGGCCGTATTTCAGTCCATTGTTCATATATGCCTCCTTAAATGATCGCGTTGCAAACCGTTCGCGGGGCAAGCCACGCTGGACGGCAGACTAAAAAGCCTTACACCCTGCCACGCTTGCGTGGCAGGGACGAAACAAGACTATTACAATTGCGATAAATTGGGAAGTCTAGCTGTCAGAGGCAGCCAGGTCGACTTTGATAAAGTCGGCTTCGCTGTTACGGAGCGAGATAGTGACGCCTGAAAGGCGCAGGGCGACAGGGTCTTTGAGGGGCGCACGGCCCACGATTGAAACCGTAGTGCCGGGGATGAGCCCCATGTCACGAATGCGGCGGTTCATTTCGCCAAGGGCTTCCACAGCGGCGATTTTGCCTTGCTGGCCCACCTGCATCTGACGGAGATTGACAATCTGGCTCATGCGTGTTCTCTCTTTTTTTAGCCTTAAGGCTGTGCTACAGTAAATTTATGAGTTCCGGCCCATGTTCAACCAGCGCGCATTATTTGTACTGCGTCAGCTGAAGTGGCATGAGCGCCAAAAATCTACGGACTTGGCAGCAAGCTTGCTCTCGCTAGTAAGATATGTCAAGAAAAAAGAAAGTCAATTTCAAACCGGGCCTTATTCGACCCGCATTCTACCAAGGAGGCCCCATGCCGTCTTCTTATGTTGCGCATGTGATGGAAGGCAGGGCGCGTCTGCGTCATCCTGCTCTGGCCGACACCAAGGTTCGTGGCGCGGCT